>CAYGPO010000004.1:53370-68331 GCA_964351665.1 uncultured Gammaproteobacteria bacterium
TAGCCTTCAATTCCCATCAGTTCGACCTTGAAAATCAGGGTCGAATTGGGGCCGATCTGGCCCTGATTACGACCGCCGTAAGCAAGGTCAGAAGGAATATGAAAGCGGTATTCGCTACCCACAGGCATTAACTGCAGGCCTTCGGTCCAGCCGGAAATCACCCGATTCAAGGGAAATACCGCTGGCTCTCCACGGCTGTAGGAGCTGTCGAACTCGGTCCCGTCGATCAGGGTGCCCTGGTAGTGCACTCGCACCGTGTCGGTGGTTTTGGGCCGAGGGCCGTCGCCGCTTCTGACCACCTCATACTGCAGCCCCGACGGAGTAACCAGAACGCCTTCTCGCTTGGCGTTTTCCGTCAGGTAATCCTCACCAATTTTCAGGTTGGTCTCGGCGGCGCTTGCCAGCTCCTGGCGACGACGGTCCATTTCTTCGGTTTGCAGCCGGGTCAGGGTTGCGGTGGCCGAATCAGCCTGCTCCGGCGTTAAGCGGCTTTCACGCTCCGCCATAGCATCGGTGGCACCGGCGGAAAAGGTCGCCGGGTCCAGCGCCTTAATTCCCATCTCCTGCATGCGCAGGCCGATGTCATAACCCATCTTATAGCTCAGCTCTGCATCTTCGCCTTGAATACTCTGGGACATTGCCGCGCCGCTGGCGAATACAGCTGATGCAATGGTGGCGACAATAACGGTTTTAGACAATTTCATAGGGGCTCCAACTGCCAAAAAAGGGGTGCATTGTGCCTTAGAGGGCTGCATTGTGAAATCGTTCGGCAAAATCTGTGAATTTACGAACATTTCTGAGCTTCACTTAAAGCCGTGACTCCTGGCACCCTCTAACCTCCCCCCAACTGGTGTTATAGTTCACTACCACACCAAATCGGTCACAGGCGACAGCATCATGGGCAGTTCAGGAATCAAGCGTTCAACGGCAATGATCGTAGCGGTACTTGGCGGACAAACCCTAGCGCTCAGCATCATGCTAGGCGCAGCATGGATGCTGTCCGCCGTAGGCAATAGTGCCGCCAGACCCCTGTCAATAAGCACCGCTGACTGCGAGATCGCCGTGGTGTCTGAAGCGCCAGCGGGAATCAAAAGTCAGCAGTTGCTGAACCTTTCCGTAGGATGGCTGCGCTGAAGCCCAGGAAGGGACTTTTCTAAGATGCAGCGACACTGGAACGACAGCCAGCCTATCTACGTGCAGTTGCGCGACCACGCCATTGCAATGATCTTAGACGGTGTGCTGGGTGACGGCGACCCGCTGCCATCGGTGCGCAACGTCGCAGCAGACTTCCAACTCAATCCCATAACCGTGTCCAAGGCTTATCAGAGCCTGGTTGAGGATGAATTGGTCGAGCGTCGACGAGGACTGGGAATGTTTGTAAGGTCTGGCGCCCGTAAAGTATTGCTGGCGGCTGAAAGGGAGAAGTTTGTCCAACGGGAGTGGCCGGCGGTGATGGAGAAAATTCAGCGCCTGGGGCTGGATCCTGACCAACTGCTGGCAGGTATAAGCAGCGGCCCGGGAGGCCATGGGGACAACAAGAGTTCATTATTACCGGATCAGGCCGGGCAAGTTCAAGGGGACACAGATGACAGCGATCGTTAAGGCCAGCGGGCTGCGCAAGAAGTATCGATCATCCATTGCTCTGGATGACGTGAATTTTCAGATCGAGCCGGGAAGAATCGTCGGCTTGATTGGACCCAACGGTGCGGGAAAGACCACAGCGCTAAAGGCCATGCTAGGGCTCACCAGCTTTGACGGTGACCTGACCATCCTTGGAATGGACCCAATGAGGCAGCGCCATACGCTGATGGATCAGGTCTGTTTTATCGCAGACGTGGCCGTACTGCCGCGCTGGATCAAAGTGCACCAGGCGGTGGATTTTGTCGAGGGTGTACATCCACGCTTTTCCCGGGAACGGGCTATGGGCTTTTTATCCCAGACCAAGATCAAACCAGAATCCCGGGTTAAGGAGCTGTCCAAGGGCATGACCGCCCAGCTTCATTTGGCGCTGGTGATGGCCATTGATGCAAAACTGCTGGTGCTTGATGAACCCACCCTTGGGCTGGATATCATCTATCGCAAGGAGTTCTATTCCAACCTGTTAAATGACTATTTTGATGAAGAACGCACCATCATCATTACCACCCACCAGGTTGAAGAAGTGGAACACATACTCACTGATCTGATGTTCATCAAAGACGGCAAGGTCATTATCGATGCCAGTATGGAAGAAATCTCAGAGCGCTTTACCGAAGTCATGGTAGCGCCGGACCAGGCCGATGAAGCCCGGGCCCTGAAGCCGATCCACGAACGATCAATTTTTGGCAAATTTGTGTTCCTTTATGACAACGCCGACCCCATGGCCCTGGCTGAACTGGGGGAGATGCACCACCCCAGCATTGCTGACCTGTTTGTTGCCACTATGAAGGACCAGGCCGCATGAAAAACTCAGCCATTAACAGTTTCATCATGCTGCTGAAACGCGAGTTCTGGGAGCACCGGGGCTCGTTTTGGACATTGCCACTGGGCATTGGCGCGTTCTTTGTGTTTGTGACGGTGGCAGCCCTGACCGCACTAAGCACCGTGATCAATAAAATAGACGGCGAGAAATTCCTGTTGACAAAGGCAGTGGGCGCCATCCGCGACATTCCAGCCGATGAGCTGGACGTGGTTTGGGATCTCAACCTGTTAGGATCATCGGCGATTTATCACCTGATCTTGCTGTTTGTATTGTTCTTTTACTTTCTGGGTGCGCTGTACGACGACCGTCAGGATCGCAGCTTTTTGTTTTGGAAATCCCTGCCGGTTTCCGATGCAAAAACCACCATCTCCAAATTAGTTGCCGGCTCGTTATTAGCTCCGGCCCTGTGGGTTGCTGCCATCGCCTTGATGCACCTGACCATGATGCTGGTGATCAGCGTGCTGTTTTTCTTCAGCGACATCCCTGTGTATCAATACCTCTGGGGGCCCGCCGATCCAATCAATATCTGGGCCTTCCTGCTGGCCGCCTACATGGTCCAGGCGTTCTGGATGTTGCCGGTCTGGGGCTGGGCTTTGCTGGCATCGTCGTTTGCCAGGTCCAAGCCGTTTCTTTGGGCGGTGGCGCCACCGGTGCTGCTGGGGATTGTCTATCAGTGGATCAGCATGACCCAATTTCTAAGCCTGGACTTCAACTACTGGCGAATACTTGGGCAACGCCTGATTGGCGGCGTGGTGCCGCTGGACTTCGAAATTGAAAACGGCAGCTTTAATGTAGGGACCTTGAGCTTTAACGGTGACGCGATCACCCAGACACCGGCCAACTGGAGTCAGGCGTTTAACCGATTTTCCGATCCGGACATGTGGTGGGGAATTGGCTTTGGTGTGATTTGCGTTGCCGCCGCCGTTTACATTCGACGCTATAGAGACGAATCCTAGTGGGCCGTCGAACACGGCGGTATCATAGGCGGTTTACACGACTAAAGCCGCCATGGACCTGCAACCTGTTACCGCCGTCTCGCCGCTGGATGGCCGCTACGCTGATAAAACCTCAAGCCTTCGTCCCATTTTCAGCGAATACGGGCTGATCCGACGCCGTCTGCAGGTGGAAATAGCGTGGCTGAAGAAGCTTGGCGAACTGCCCGCCCTGACGCCAATGTTCGGCACCCCCTTAAGCGAACATGCCCATCAGCACCTGGATCATGTGCTGCACAATTTTGACCCCCAACAGGCCCTTGAGGTTAAATCCATTGAAGCGCGCACTAACCACGACGTCAAAGCCGTGGAGTACTACCTGAAGCAGGCCTGTGCCGATCACAGCGAGCTGTCCCGGGTCAGCGAACTGATTCACTTCGCCTGTACCTCTGAGGACATCAACAACCTGGCCTACGGACTGATGCTGGTGGATTATCGCCAGCAGGTGCTGTGCCCGGCGTTGGAACAGCTGACCACAACGCTCAGCAGCATGTCCCACCAATTAGCCTCCCAGCCGATGCTGTCCCGCACCCATGGGCAAACGGCATCACCGACCACCATGGGCAAAGAACTGGCCAACGTGGTGGCTCGGCTTAAGACCCAAATCGACGCCCTGCTGGCGGTACCGGTGACGGGCAAAATCAACGGCGCAGTAGGCAACTACAACGCCCATGTAGTGGCCCTGCCCAAGGTCGACTGGCCTACCTTCAGCCGAGATTTTGTGGTCGAACTTGGACTCACTCACCAGCCCTACACCACTCAGATCGAGCCCCACGACAACCTGGCCGCTTTTTGTGACGCCTGTCGCCGCATCAACGTCATCACCTTGGATTTATGTCGCGATATCTGGGGCTATATTTCCCTGGGCTATTTCAGTCAACGCACCGTTGAGGGTGAAGTGGGCTCATCCACCATGCCCCACAAGGTCAACCCCATAGACTTCGAAAACGCTGAGGGCAACCTGGGTCTGGCCAACGCGCTGCTCAGTCACCTGGCGGAGAAGTTGCCGGTGTCCCGCTTCCAGCGCGACCTGACCGATTCCACCGTGCTGCGCAGCAGCGGCAGTGCCTTTGGCTATATGGCCATCGCCCACGCATCCCTCAACAAAGGGCTGAGCAAACTGCGAGCCAATCCGGCGGCGATGGCGGCTGATCTGGACCAGGCCTGGGAAGTTTTGGCGGAGCCCATTCAAACCGTCATGCGCCTGCACGGCATCGATAATCCTTACGAGCGCCTAAAGGCACTGACCCGGGGCAAAAATATCGACCAGGCCGGTCTGCACGCGCTAATCAGGGATCTGGACCTGCCGGAACAAACCTGCGCCGCGCTGCTGGCACTGACCCCTGCCAGCTATATCGGTCTCGCGCAAAACCTGGCGGACGATGTCTGAAGCGATGCCTGAAGCGATGTCTGAAGCGATGTCTGAGGCGACACCTGAGGCGATACCTGGGTTGCTGGGCGATATCAGCCCACAGGTATTTTTCAGTCAGTACTGGCAGCGCCAGCCGCTGCTGCTGCGAGGTACCGTTGCCGACGCGCCCCTTCAGGCCATAGACCGCCAGTGGTTATTCAGCGCTGCCGCGGAAACTGAGCTGGAAAGCCGCTTGGTCCGGGGCCCCGATGCCAACGGCCAATACCAGGTGGAATACGGACCGCCGCTGAACGCCCCCGGCGGCGCCGATGCTGATCTGCCCTGGACCCTGCTGGTGCGGGACGTGGACAAGATCTGCCCCGAGGCCGACAGCCTGCTCAATGAGTTTGCCATGATGGGACGCTGGCGGATGGAAGATGTGATGGTGAGCCTTGCCGTGAACGGCGGCTCGGTGGGCCCCCATAGCGATCAATACGACGTGTTTTTAGTCCAGGCCAAGGGTCAGCGGCGCTGGCAAATCGACACTGGCCCGAACCCTGACCTGTCGGTGCAGGCCGGACAGGAGCTGGCCCTACTGCAGCAATTTTGCCCAAACCAGGACCTGCTGCTGCAGCCCGGCGACTGCCTGTATCTGCCACCCGGGGTGCCCCACCATGGCACGGCGGCGGGTGTCGATGACTGCATTACCTGGTCTGTCGGCCTGCGCACCCCGGCCGCCGCCGAACTCTGGATGGGCTTTGCTGAGCATCAGATGAACGCCCCGGGAGACAGCGAACGCCTGCGTGACCCCTATCGCAGGGCCGATCCCAGCGGCCCAATTGCGCGCCAGGACCTGGACCAGGTTCGACAGATGCTCGGAGGCCTCAACAGCACCAGCGAAACTGAGCTGGTCAGCTGGTTCGGATGCCATATCACTGCCCCCGGGTCCCTCTGGGAAGCCGCCCCCCTGGAGCCCACCGCCATCAACCAGGTCATCGATCAGAGCGGGCCCTGGAAACGTCAGCCCGGTGCGCTGCTGGCCTGGTACGCCGAGCCCAATGCCTGCTGGCTGTTCGCTAACGGCAAGGCCTACCTGACCGATCAAGCCAGCGCCCAAACCCTTTCCGGCTGCCAACGTCTGTCCCAGCAGCAGTGGACCAGCCTCTCTAACCAAGGCAATGGCAGCCTGCTGCAGGAACTGGTTGAGGCAGGCGTGTTTGCCCCAGAAAGCCAGCAAGGCCAATGATCTGCAAAAAACCCCAGCTGCCCGCCGCTCCAACGAAGACCGCGGCTCGATGATCGAGGCGGATTTCATTGTTGAGCCCGCCACCTGGCAGTTCGACCGCGATGCCATTGAGCGGGTCCGAACCGAGGTGTTTATCGTTGAACAAGCAGTCCCGGAAGACGAGGAGTGGGACGACGACGACCCTAAAGCCCAGCATTTCCTGGCCCTTTCCAGCAGCGGTGTAGCGGTGGGAACCGCCCGCCTTACCCGAGACGGGCGAATCGGTCGGGTGGCAGTGTTGAAGTCCTGGCGCGGCAAACGGGTCGGCGATGCGCTGATGCGAGCGGCGATTGAATCGGCCAGCAATCGGGGCATGTCGGAACTGCGTCTGGCGGCCCAGACCTATGCCCTGGCGTTTTATCAGCGCCACGGATTTGAAGCCGTTGGTGAGATCTTCCAGGACGTGGATATTGATCATCAGTGGATGCAACGGCAGCTGGCGCCGGCGCCCACCTGGCTGCCGCCCCAGCAACAGCGCCCTGAGGTTGCTGAGCAGGCACCGCTGCGGGAAGAGTTTGTTTACCGCCAGGAGCTGATTGAAGCCTGGTCGCGGCAGCTTGCTGCCTGCCGCCGCAGTTTGAGAATTTTTACCCGCAGCATGGACCTTCGGGTGCTGGATCAAAGCCCTCTTATGAACAAAATCCGCGCCCTGGCGGTCAGTAATCTGCGACCGTCGGTGCAGATTCTGGTGCTCAATTCAGCGCCGGCGGTAGCCGCCTGCCACCCTCTAATAGCGCTGGCCCAGCGTCTACCCAGCGTGATTGAAATCCGTCGCCCGGGTCGGGATGACCAGGACTATCCCAGCGCTTTTTCCGTGGCCGACCAGCAGCACCTGTTGCTGCGTACCTTAGGCGACCAGTTTGAGGGTTACAGCCTGCTTTGGCAGCGCCGCCAGGCCCGCCGTCAACTGGAAATATTTTCCGCCATGTGGGAGGCGGCCAGCCCTGATCCCAACTGCCGCCGACTGTCGCTGTAGCGGCGCCAAACGCCAGCCCTAAGAGCTGTTACCAGCTGACACGTTAAGCCGCAGACGGTGGATTTCACCTGAGGTATACTTGCGCCCCTGAAAACAAGGATCTCGAACCCGTGAGCAAACGGCTCGAAGAGCTGCTCCAGACCTCTCATCTGGCTGGCGGCAATGCGGCATATCTTGAAGCGATGTATGACGAGTTTTTGGTGGACCCTGAACAGGTGCCCCAACAGTTCAGAACGCTATTTTCCGAACTGGGCGGCAGCCAGGATCTGAGACACCTGCCGGTGTTGAAGAAGTTCACGGAACTGGGCCGGCTAAACGGCAAGGCCGCCGGCGGCCTGTCAGCCTCCGATCCGCTGATCGAAAAACAGGCGGGGGTATTGCGCCTCATCAACGCCTACCGGCTGCGCGGCCACCAGCGAGCCGAGTTAGATCCCCTGGGCCTGAGCCCCAGGCCGGAAGTGCCTGATCTAAGGCTGGACTCCCACGGTCTGGGCGACGAAGACCTGGATACGGTTTTTAACACTGGGACCCTGGCCAACGATCACCAGATGCCCCTGGGAGATCTGGTCCGCTTATTGGAAAAAGTCTACTGCGCCAGCATCGGCGTGGAATACCTGCATATCAACGACACCGCCCAGCGGCGCTGGCTGCAGGAACGGCTGGAGCGCGGCGCTGGCCAGTTTGGCTTCAATGCGGCCGATAAGATCAACATTTTGCAGCATCTCACCTCAGCGGAGGGGCTGGAAAAATACCTGCACACAAAATATGTTGGCCAAAAGCGCTTCTCCCTGGAAGGCGGCGAGTCGCTGATCCCCTTGCTGCACGGCATGATCCAGCGCTGCGGGGGCCAAGGCGTAAAAGAAGTGGTGATGGGCATGGCCCACCGGGGCCGGCTGAACGTTCTGGTAAACATATTGGGCAAATCGCCTTCGCTGTTGTTTGAAGAGTTTGAGGGCAAGAACGAGAGCGATAACCCGTTCCACGTGGGAGATGTGAAATACCATCTGGGTTATTCATCAGAAATCGAAACCCCCGGCGGCGTGGTGCATCTGACCCTGGGCTTTAACCCCTCGCACCTGGAGATCATTGATCCGGTGGTGGCAGGCTCGGCCCGCGCCCGGCAAACCCGCCGCGGCGATTTTGCCCACAGCGAGGTGATGCCGATACTGATCCACGGCGACGCGGCCTTTGCCGGCCAGGGCGTGGTAATGGAACTGCTCAATATGTCCCAGGCTCGGGGCTTTCAGGTGGGCGGCACCATGCACGTGGTGATCAATAACCAAATTGGTTTTACCCTGAGCAATCCATTAGATGCCCGTTCAACGCTGTACTGCACTGAAGTGGCAAAAATGGTTCAGGCGCCGGTATTCCACGTCAACGGTGACGACCCGGAAGCGGTGATGTTCTGCATGCAGATCGCTTCAGACTACCGCATGGAATTTAAAAAGGACGTGGTGATCGACCTGGTTTGCTACCGCCGACTGGGACACAACGAAGCCGACGAGCCCGCTGCCACTCAACCCATGATGTACAAGCAAATCCGCAAGATGGACACCACGCGTACTCTCTACGCCCGGGCACTGGCGGCGCAGAATATTCTGGATGACGCCGGTGACGAGCAAATTAAGGCTGAGTATCGCCAGGCGCTGGATGACGGCCATCCCGTGGCAGAGATTATTGAAGGGCCATTTTCCAACCCCTTTACCATCAACTGGCAACCGCATTTGCGGGGCGTGCTCAGCGAGCAGGTAGATACCACGGTCAAAGCCGATCGCCTGCAGCGCCTGGGTGAACAGCTGTTGGCCCTACCGGAAGATTTTGTTTTACATGGACGGGTCCAGCGGATCACCGACGACCGGCGGAAAATGCTGGCCGGGGAACTGCCGGTGGACTGGGGTTTCGCTGAGAACCTGGCCTACGCCAGCCTGGTGGAAGAAGGCTTTGGCCTGCGTCTGGTGGGTCAGGACAGCGGTCGTGGGACCTTTTTCCACCGCCATGCGGTGCATCACAACCAGGTAAACGGTGACCTACATACGCCCCTGAAGGAATTTGCCAAGCCACCCAGTGAGCCCAACGATGCCCATCAGATTGTCACTATCATCGACTCACTGTTGTCGGAAGAGGCGGTACTGGCGTTTGAATACGGGTTCGCCAGTTCAGATCCTCGTACCCTGTGCATCTGGGAGGCCCAGTTTGGCGATTTTGTGAATGGTGCCCAGGTGGTGATCGATCAGTTCATCAGCTCCGGTGAAGCGAAGTGGGGCCGCCTCTGCGGTCTGGTGATGTTCCTGCCCCATGGTTATGAAGGCCAAGGGCCTGAACACTCCTCTGCCCGACTGGAACGATTTTTACAGCTGTGTGCGTTTGAGAATATTCAGGTCTGTGCCCCCACTACGCCGGCCCAGATGTTTCACATGCTCAGGCGACAGATGCTGCGCGCCACCCGCAAACCGCTGGTAGTGATGACGCCCAAAAGCCTGCTGCGCAACAAAGCCTCTACCTCGGCCTTTGCGCGGTTGGGCGACGGCCAGTTTCAGACCGTCATTCCAGACCGGGTGGTCAAACAGCGTGAAGGGGTTGAGCGCATTTTGCTGTGCTCTGGCAAGGTCTATTACGACATTGTCGGTGAACGTAAAAAACGCGACAAGCTGAACATGCCGGTGGTTCGAATAGAACAGCTCTACCCCTTCCCGCGGGTTCTGCTGTCCCGAATTTTGGATGATTACCCCAACGCGAAAGAGATTGTCTGGTGCCAGGAAGAGCCCATGAACCAGGGCGCCTGGTATCAAATCAAGCATCACCTGCAGGCAACCATAAAAGATACCCACACCCTGCTCTACTGCGGTCGCTCGGTGTCACCCTCACCGGCCGCCGGACTGCTACGCAAGCACAACGCTGAGCAGCAGCAATTGGTCGCTGACGCATTGACACCCGGCGGCGGCATTGAGCTGGCCGTTGAATAGACCCGCTGACGACAGTGCCCTGTCTCATTACTTAATTTGAGGTTGTAAAATGTCTGTAGAAATCAAAGTACCGGTGCTGCCGGAGTCGGTGTCTGACGCCACGGTTGCCAGCTGGCACAAAAAGCCCGGCGATTTTGTGCGCCGGGATGAAAATCTGGTGGATTTGGAAACCGACAAGGTGGTGTTGGAAGTGCCGGCGCCCTGCGATGGCACGGTGTCTTCGATCAGCCAGGACATTGGCGCGCTGGTGACCACCGGACAGGTGCTGGGATCGGTGGAAGAAGGTGAGGCACCGGCGGCGGAGCCGGCAGCGGAACCCGCTTCCGCCCCCCCCCAGGCAGCCCCCCAAACAGCCCCGGATCCAGCCCCGCAGACGGCGGCGGTGGCCGAGGGCCTGAGCCCCTCGGTGCGCAAAATGGTTGCCGAAAATCAACTGGACGCTGATGCCATCAGTGGCAGCGGCCGAGATGGTCGCATCACCAAGGGTGACGTCATCAAACACCTGGAAGCAGGGCCGGCAGCCGCCAGCCCCGGGCAACAAGCTGGCACACCCCAGGGACCCAGGCCCCAGGAACGCGTTGCCATGACCCGACTGCGTCAGCGCATTGCCCAACGCATGGTGGACGCTAACAACACCGCCGCCATGCTGACCTCCTTTAACGAAATTGATTTAAGCGCTGTGATGCAGATGCGCAGCGAGCACAAGGAAGCCTTTGTCAGCCGCCATGGGGTCAAGCTGGGCTTCATGTCGTTTTTTGTCAAAGCCGCCGCTGAGGCCTTAAAGCAGTACCCCATAGTCAATGCCAGCATCGACGGTGAAGAGGTGGTCTACCATGGCTATCAGGACATCGGCATAGCGGTTGCCAGCGAGCGCGGCCTGGTGGTTCCCATATTGCGGGATGCTGGCCAAATGAGCTTTGCAGAGATTGAACAGGGTATTGCCAGTTATGCCGCTCAAGCCAGGGATCGAACCCTGAAACTGGAAGACCTGACCGGCGGAACCTTCACCGTGAGCAATGGCGGAACCTTTGGCTCACTGCTGTCAACGCCCATCTTGAACATGCCCCAAAGTGCCATTTTGGGTATGCACGCGATCAAGGAGCGGGCGGTGGTGGTGAACGGCGAGGTAGTAGCAAGACCCATGATGTATATCGCCCTGACCTACGACCACCGCATTATCGACGGCAAAGACGCCGTCTTGTTCCTGGTGTCTATTAAGAACTCCCTGGAAGATCCGGCCCGACTTCTGCTGGACCTCTGACCCATCGACTGCTTACTGGAGAATACCCTTGGCAGACTATGACGTAATTGTGATTGGGGCTGGCCCGGCGGGCTACCCCGCCGCCATCCGCTGTGCTCAACTGGGCCTGAAGACGGCCATTTGTGACGACTTCAAAGGCAAAGATGGCAAGCCCTCTCTGGGGGGAACCTGCCTGAACGTGGGCTGTATCCCTTCCAAGGCCCTGCTGGACTCCAGCAAACATTTCGAACATGCCACCCATACCTTTGGTCAGCACGGCATCAGCACAGGCCCGGTGGAGATCGACATCGCCACCATGGTTGGGCGCAAAGATAAGATTGTCAGCCAGCTGACCGGCGGCATTAAGCAACTCCTGAAAGCCGCCGGGGTGAAGACCTTTGCGGCCCATGGCAAGCTGCTGGAAGGCAAGAGTGTCGAACTTAAGCCCCTGGATGGCAGCGCCCCCAGCACCATCAGCGCCGACCACATTATCCTTGCGGTGGGCTCCATTCCCATCGAAATTCCCAACGTGAAGTTCGACGGCAAATATATTATCGACAATGCCGGGGCGCTGGATCTCACCCAGGTGCCAAAAACCCTGGGCGTGATCGGGGCCGGGGTGATTGGCCTTGAACTTGGCAGCGTCTGGCGGCGATTGGGATCGGAGGTCGTGCTGCTGGAAGCCCTACCGGATTTCCTAGGCGCCTGTGACAAAGACATCGCCCGGGCTGCCCAGCGTGAATTCAAGAGGCAGGGCCTGGACATCCGCATGGGTGCGCGGGTCAAATCTGCCCAGGTGGAAGGTGATGGGGTTAAGGTCACCTACGAAATAGACGGCGCCGAGCAGGTTGTGTCCTTTGACCGTCTGCTGGTTGCGGTAGGGCGTAAGGCCAACACCCAGGGCTGCGTGGACAGCGCCGCCGGGGTGAAAGTGGACGATCGAGGCCGTATCGACGTTGATCAGCACTGCCAGACGGCAGCGACAGGGGTTTACGCCATTGGCGACGCGGTGCGCGGACCCATGCTGGCCCATAAGGGTACCGAGGAAGGCATGGCGGTGGCTGAACGGATTGCCGGGCAGTCTTCCCATGTAGATTTGGACGTGGTGCCCTGGGTTATTTACACCGAGCCAGAAATCGCCTGGGTGGGGCTGACTGAACAACAGGCCAAGGAGCGGGAGATCCCCTATAAGACCGGCAGTTTTCCCTTTGCCGCCACCGGCCGAGCCCTGGCCATGGGCGAACCTGCGGGACTGGTGAAAATGATTGCTCACGCAGAAACCGACGAGCTGCTAGGGGTGCATATTTGCGGCGCCCAGGCCTCAGAACTCATCGCCGAGGCGGTGGTGACCATGGAGTTCCACGGCAGCTCAGAGGATCTGGCCCGCATCGTTCATGCTCACCCAACCATGTCTGAGGCGGTGCATGAAGCCGCTCTGCACCTGGATGGCAGAGCCATTCACCGGGCAAACTAAACGCTGGCTAACCGCTGGCTGAACCATGGTTGCCCCATATGACTGCCCAACGGTTGCGCCACGCCAGCGGCCCACCCACGAGACCCTTACACCACCATGAGCCAAACCACTCGGGCATTTCAGATTAACCGGCAGGGCAAGCAACATCGCGCTGAATTGGTTGATCTACCCGTCACCGACCCTAAGCCCGGCCAGGTGCAGATTGCCGTGGAGTATTCCAGCGTCAACTACAAAGACGCCCTGGCGGGCACCGGCAAAGGCGCTATCTTGCGCCAGTTCCCGCTCATCGGCGGCATAGACCTGGCGGGGGTAGTCAGCCACAGTGCCGACCCACGTTACAGTGAAGGCGACGGGGTGCTGGTCACCGGCTGCGGCCTGTCAGAGACCCTGGACGGCGGATATACCCAGATCGCGACGGTGGATGCCGATCACCTGGTTGCCCTGCCCCAGGGCCTGACCAGCTGGGAAGCAATGGCTATGGGCACCGCTGGTTTCACCGCGGGACTGTGTCTGGAACGCATGCAGGCCCTGGGCCAGAGCCCCGAGATGGGTCCCATTGTTGTTACCGGCGCCAGCGGCGGTGTCGGCAGCATGGCGCTGCAGATTTTCAGCCAGGCGGGCTATGACGTCCATGCCATCACCGGAAAGCTTAAGCGTTTTGACTACCTGATCGACCTGGGAGCCAAACAATGCCTGTCCCGCCATGACCTTTACTGGGGTCAGCGTCCCCTGGAAACCCATCGCTGGGCCGGTGCCGTGGACACGGTGGGGGACGAGATGCTGGCAGGTCTGAGCCGGGTTATCGCGCCCTGGGGTAATATCGCCTGCTGCGGCCTGGCGGCGGGCCCAGAGCTGCATACCACCGTTATGCCCTTGATTATTCGGGGAGTTAGCCTGATTGGCATTAATTCCGCCGGTTGCCCAATGAATCTACGGCAAAAGATCTGGCAGAAACTGGCCAGCGACCTAAAGCCCCCCCTGCTGGACCGAATTGCGACCCGAGAAGTGGGGCTGGAGCAGCTGCAGGAGGTCTTCACACTGATTTTGGAAGGTGATTCGACGGGCCGAACAGTGGTCAATCCCAGGCGCTGAACGGCGGCGGCGAATACGTCACTTTGGGCCAAATTGAGTTATAGTACGCCTCATAAGACAGGGACCGCTTTTACCGCAAAATGGCAAAAATCCTCATAGTTGATGATTCGCCATCACAGCTCTACAGCCTGCAGAAGATTGTTGAGAAACTGGGCCATGACACGCTGACCGCCGAAGACGGTGCTGAAGGCGTGCAAACCGCCAAAGACCAACTTCCGGATCTGGTGCTGATGGACGTGGTGATGCCCAATCTCAATGGCTTTCAGGCGACCCGCTCCCTGAGCCGTGATGCAGCAACCGCGCACATTCCCGTGATCTTAGTGACCACTAAAAATCAGGAAACTGACCGGGTGTGGGGGCTGCGTCAGGGCGCTAAGGGCTACTTGACCAAACCCGTGGATGAAGGCACCCTCGCCGGCACCATTCGCGAATTCATAAACGCCTGATCGGCGCTGAGACAAGCAAACCAGGAGTTCCCCCATGACGATTAAGGTCGGTGATACCCTTCCAGAAGGGTCATTTGCTGTAATGGACGATGGCGTAAAAAACGTCTCCTCCAAAGAAGTTTTTGAAGGCAAAAAGGTGGTCCTTTTTGCCGTACCCGGGGCTTTCACCCCGACCTGTTCTGCGCAGCACCTGCCAGGTTACCTGCACAGCTACGACGACCTGCGAGCCAAGGGTGTCAACACCATCGCCTGCCTGTCGGTTAACGATGTGTTTGTTATGAACGCATGGGCGAAAGATCAGAAGGCCGAAGACAAGGTGATGATGCTGGCAGACGGCAACGGAGACTACACCAAAGCTCTGGGCCTGGAACTGGACGCCAGTGGTTTTGGTATGGGTTTACGTTCCCAGCGCTTCGCGCTGATCGCTGATAATGGCGTGGTGACCGCTCTGCACATCGAGGACGCCGGCGAATTCCGCGTCAGCAGCGCCGAGGCAGTGCTAGCCGCTCTCTAAGCCCCGTTTAGCAGCTGGTCCGCAACCCTTGCGGGCCAGCTTTTGTTCCTGCCAGCCCTTCATCCAGTCACCAAACCGTTGACCAACCCTCGGCGAGGGATCAGCAACCCTGCTGTGCCTCGCGACAATGATTTAGCAGGCGCCTTAGACAAGTCTAGTGGGCAGTG
>CAYGPO010000004.1:68431-73149 GCA_964351665.1 uncultured Gammaproteobacteria bacterium
TGGCCAACCAGTGGTTAGGTCGGCTGACCGGGCACCCGCCGATCAGCCATTGATTGACACGCCGACCTTACTCCTGAAAATCTGCGCCGTCTGAACCGGCTTCTGGGCTGGTTTCTGGGCCAGCGTCTGGGCCTACTTCAGAGGCTTCTGGGCTTTCCGGAGATCCACCATCCAGCCCTTCAACGTCAGCGTCGCCCTCCCCTTCCATGGATTTGATGGGTGCAATGCTGACCAAATCTTCCTGATCACCAAGACGAATCAGGGTTACGCCCTGGGTATTGCGTCCCAGCACAGAAATTTCTTCAACTCGGGTTCGAACCAGCGTACCGGCATTGCTGATCAGCATGACCTCATCGTCATCACAAACCTGCACCGCGCCCACACAATTGCCGTTGCGATCGTTGGTTTGAATGGCAATGACTCCCTGACCGCCGCGGCGGTGGCTGGGGAAGTCGGCAAGCTCGGTGCGCTTGCCAAAGCCGTTTTGGGTTGCGGTCAATATCGCCCGACCGTCGGCAACGATCATGGATACCAGGGAGGTATCGCCTGGAAGCCTTAGGCCCCGCACTCCCCGGGCTGTGCGCCCCATGGAACGCACGTCAGATTCATCAAAGCGAATGCACTTACCGGTGCTGCTGAAAAGCAAAATATGGCTCTCACCGCCGGTGATGGCCACGTCGATCAACTCATCACCCTGGGGCAAATCAATGGCGATAATGCCATTGGCCCGAGGCCGGGAAAAGGCTGACAGCGGGGTCTTTTTCACATAGCCCGAGCGCGCAGCAAAGAACACATACTCGGTTTCCAGAAACGCTCTCACCGGCAATACCGCGTTGACCCGCTCGCCTTCATCCAGCGGCAGCAGATTGACGATGGGCTTGCCCCGGGCGGCTCTGGAGGCCTGGGGCAATTCGTAAACCTTGATCCAATAGACTTTGCCGTTGGAGGTAAAACACAGCAGGGTATCGTGGGTGTTGGCGACAAATAATTTGTCGACAAAATCTTCGTCTTTCATGCTGGTGGCAGAGCGACCTCGGCCACCTCGGCGCTGGGCCCGATAGGCATCCAAGGGCTGGGCTTTGGCGTAGCCGGCATGGGACAGGGTGACTACCACGTCTTCTTCGCTGATCAGATCTTCCAGACTCAGTCCGGTGTGCTGCTGGTTGATGACCGTGCGACGCTCATCGCCAAACTTTTCTTTCAGATCAGCCAGTTCGTCGCGAATCACCGTCATCAGGCGATCTGGGTTGGATAAAATCGCCAGCAGTTCACTGATGGCGACCAGAATTTCTTCATACTCAGCTACCAGCCTGTCCTGCTCCAGCCCGGTCAGACGGTTCAGGCGTAGATCGAGAATTGACTGGGCCTGAACTTCCGACAGCTGGTAGCCATCGTCTTTCAGCCCCAGGGACAGATCAAGATTTTCCGGGCGGGTGGTTTCGGCGCCGCTGCGGGCCAGCAGGCTGGATACCACACCCGGCTCCCAACGCCTGGCCTGCAGGGCTTCCCGCGCTTCTTTCGGTCCTGGCGATGCTTTAATCAGCGCGATGATCTCATCAATATTGGCCAGGGCCACGGTCAAACCTTCCAGCACGTGGGCCCGGTCACGGGCCTTACGTAAATCAAACAGGGTGCGACGGGTCACCACTTCACGGCGGTGTCGAATGAATGCTCCAAGCACCTGCTTAAGGTTTAACAGCCGCGGCTGACCGTCCAGCAACGCCACCATATTGATGCCGAAGACGCTCTGCATCTGGGTCTGCTGATAAAGATTGTTCAGCACCACGTCCGCCATTTCACCGCGACGCAGCTCAATCACCATGCGCATTCCGTCTTTATCGGATTCATCGCGCAAATTGGTGATGCCTTCGAGTTTCTTTTCCTTAACCAGCTCGGCAATTTTCCCAATCAGTCGAGCCTTGTTAACCTGGTAGGGTAATTCGTTAACGATGATGGTTTGCTTGCCGTTGCGTTCGTCGGTTTCAACATCAATGCTGGCGCGCACGTAAATCCGGCCCCGGCCCGTGCGGTAAGCCTCACGAATTCCGGCGGCGCCGTTGATAATCCCTGCGGTGGGAAAGTCTGGACCGGGTATGTGCTCCATCAGATCTTCCACGTCAAGATCCGGATTATCAATCAGGGCCAGGGTTGCGCTCACCACCTCGGTTAAGTTGTGAGGTGGGATATTGGTCGCCATGCCCACGGCGATACCCGCGGAACCGTTGACCAGTAAATTGGGCACACGGGTGGGCAGCACCACCGGCTCTGACTCGGTTTCATCGTAGTTCGGGGCAAAGTCGACGGTTTCTTTTTCCAGATCCCGCAGCAGCTCATGGGCCAGCTTGGACATCCGAATTTCGGTGTAGCGCATGGCCGCCGCCCGGTCGCCGTCCACCGAGCCAAAGTTACCCTGACCATCGACCAGCATGTAGCGCATAGCGAAGGGCTGAGCCAGCCTCACGATGGTGTCGTAGACTGCCGAGTCACCGTGGGGGTGGTACTTACCAATTACATCACCCACTACCCTGGCGGATTTTTTGTACGCTTTGTTCCAGTCGTTACCCAGTACCGACATGGCATAGAGCACCCGCCGGTGGACCGGCTTTAGGCCGTCCCGGGCATCAGGCAGGGCTCGGCCAACAATGACGCTCATGGCATAGTCCAGATAGGACTGGCGCATTTCGTCTTCGAGATTGACCTTGACTATTTCGTTGGCTAGTTCAGCCATGGGGGTGACCTTTTATTTTATTAGCGGGCTAGAGCAATCGTGGAACGCGCCCGGGCGCACATCGATGGAATACCCTGGTGTAATATCCTGGGGCAAAATCGCGCAAGGATCAGGCGTTTTCTGCGAACTTTTTGCTCAGCGCCTCTGTAAGCCTTCAGTAGCGACGATTTTAACACATTCGTCCTTGCCAGCGGATTTTTTTGATCACCCCGTAGCGGTGCCCAGTGCCACGTTTTTAAACACTTTCCCCTTGCGACACGCAAACCCCCAGGGACTGACCTGAGACCGCCTCATCGCCGGCTTTAGGGAAGATTTAGCAAGGCTTTGGGGCGTCTCTCGGGTTGCGTTTGCCACCAACAACGACCAACAACAAAGGCAGGTTCGCCAGCCTCTGGGGCTGATCAAGGGTGTGTAGCGGTGCATTGTTGGGTAGAATTGCCAGCGGAAAATCTAGGGAATCACTCATGTTTCGAACTATTGCAATGTCCGTGTTAATGATGACGTTTATCCTGGCAGGACAAGTCCAAGCCCAGGAAACCGCCATCGCTGAGTCCACCGCTGCTGCAACCACCTTTGTTCAATTCGAAACATCCATGGGCGACTTTGTGGTGCAAACATTACCGGACAAAGCGCCCAACAGTGTCGCCAACTTCCTGCAGTACGTAAACGATGGATTTTACGATGGCACAATCTTCCATCGCGTCATTGGCTCCTTTGTCCTTCAGGGCGGCGGATTCACCGCGGATTTCGTCAAAAAGCCCACCAGGGAGCCGGTCACCAACGAAGCGGACAATATGGAGTCCAATGTTTTCGGTACCCTGGCAATGGCCCGCACCGCAGACCCCCACTCGGCCACCTCCCAGTTCTACGTCAATGTGGCGGACAACGTCGCACTAGACCACAGCGGTAAATCCAACTCACGGGCCTGGGGCTATACGGTGTTTGCCAAGGTGGTTAGCGGATTTGAGGTTATTGAAGCGATGCGGGGAGTGGCCACCGGCGCTGGCGGGCCCTTTCCACGAGATGTACCCCAAACGGCCATCGTGATTAACCGGGCTGCAACTATTTCAGCGCCTCCGGCTGCTGCGC
Source organism: uncultured Gammaproteobacteria bacterium (assembly GCA_964351665.1). Taxonomy (GTDB): domain Bacteria; phylum Pseudomonadota; class Gammaproteobacteria; order Xanthomonadales; family SZUA-38; genus JANQOZ01. The sequence goes on from CAYGPO010000004.1 coordinate 72,249, forward strand.
CTGCAGACTCTGCCCCAGCGGTTGAGGCTGCTGCCAGCGGCGAGAACGGTCAGTAGGCTGCGGTGAAGCTGTTTGTATCGGACCTGCACCTGGATCCAGAGCGGCCCGCTACCCTGAACCAGTTCAGGGCCTGCCTGGATCGTTATAAGGCTGAGCTGACAGAACTGTACATCCTTGGCGACCTATTCGAGTACTGGATCGGCGATGATCATCTGACGGAAACCGCCTTAGCCACCGCCACACTGCTGAAATCGTTTAACGACCATGGCGTCGAGATCTTTTTCATGGCCGGCAACCGGGATTTCCTGCTGGGCCCCGATTACGCCGCCCTGTGCCACATGCAGCTGCTGGAAGACGGCAGCATTATTGACCTGGATGGCGTTGCCACAATACTCAGTCACGGCGACCATCTGTGCACCGACGACCAGGTCTATCAGGCCGTAAGGGCCAAGGTTCGAAGCCCTCAATGGCAGCAGGCTGTGCTGGCTCAACCCATCGACGCCAGGCTGGCGATGGCAAACCAGGCCAGAGGGCAGTCCAAAGCCCACACCAGCGAAGCTGATATGACCATTATGGACGTCAATGCTGAGGCGGTTGTGGGGTTTATGGCCGAGGCCGGTGTAGTACAAATGATTCACGGACACACCCACCGCCCGGCGCTCCATGAGCTGACGGTTAACGGGCAGGCTGCCCGTCGCTGGGTACTCGGCGACTGGTACACGGACTCAGGCATTCGAGTTCTGGCAGGGCACCAATTGGTTAACCCCTTACGCTGAACCCCTGGGTATCCGCCTTATGCACGGGCCCTGGACTCCGTCCTGCTAAACCTACTTTCCGCCTACGCCAGCACCCTGTTTTAGCCCTCTGTTTCAGCTCTCTGTTTCAGCCCTCTGTTTCAGCC
>CAYGPO010000005.1:0-56645 GCA_964351665.1 uncultured Gammaproteobacteria bacterium
GAACCAGCCAGCAACAGCAATCCAGCTATCAATAACCCTAACCACATTCTCACTAAACCGTTCCCTTATCCAATGGTCACGCTTAGGGTCTCTGGGATCTACCCGGGGTCCTAGGGCCCGATGCCCGTAGTCGTATCAGAATGAAACCTGGCGAGTTATCGGTTGATGGCTACAATATCCCCATGAATGAGCAATCCAATACCTCTACCCAGGCATGGTTCGAGACCTACCTGCATCGCGAACTACCCATTTCCCGCGCCATGCAGGTGGTGGTCACTGAAGTGAGCGAACACCAGGTAAGGCTGAGCGCGCCGCTGGATCCCAATCGAAACGATAAACAGACTGGCTTCGGCGGCAGCCTGGCCAGTTTGCTGTTTATGGCCGGCTGGGGCTGGCTTTTTAACACCCTGAAACGACTGCAGATCGAGGCCGATGTGGTGGTCATGGATAGCGCTATCAGCTATCGACGTCCAACCACCGGGGAGCTGCAGGCGTCCTGCCAGGCGCCCGCCAACGCCGAGCTGGAAAAATTTCTTCAGCGATTGAACCAACGAGGGGTTGCCAGGCTAGGGCTGAAAAGCTGGATTGGGCATCAGGATGACCCCAACGTTATGATGGAAGGCCGATTTGTGGCCAAAATGGAGCGCAAGCTGTGACCCGTTTGAATCTACTGGCCAAGATATCGTTCCTGGGCGCTCTGCTGGCACTTGGCCTGCTGCCCGGCTGCGCCACAGACTCCAGAGCCCAGACCCTGGATGATGCCCTGGAAACCTATCGCAAAACCATCCGCTGGGACGCGCCGCGCACGGCGGCCCAGTTCCTGCACCCAGACCACCGACCCGGCGAACGACAGCTGGGTTTTCTAATCAGCCGATTGGAACAGTTCAAAGTCAGCGGCTATCAGGCCTCGGCACCTGGCAGCTTCGATGCCGCCGGCCAGTATGTGCAAACCGTGGAGATCAATCTTGCCAATCGCCATACCGCGGTGGAAAAAGTACTGGTGGATCGACAAACCTGGCAATGGGATGAAGTCCGAGAACGCTGGTGGTTGACCTCAGGACTGCCGGACCCGGCACTGGCCCGATAAGCCGGCCCAGCGCTGCGGAGGCAGCGCGATGGCCTGGGGGGCCTGGCGATAGTAGTCATCGCCCCCTGACTCTCAGGCCACTTCCTGGCCACTTGCTGGCCACGCTCCGGCTATATCAGGCAAAAAAAAGCCCCGGCGAACCGGGGCTTTTCCGTATCAGCGTTGGGCGCCGAATTACATCATGCCACCCATACCGCCCATGCCGCCCATATCAGGCATTCCAGGACCGGCTGACTCTTCCTTCGGTGCATCAGCAATCATGGCTTCGGTAGTGATCATCAGACCTGACACAGAAGCCGCGTTCTGCAGCGCAGAGCGGGTCACTTTGGTTGGGTCAAGGATGCCAGCAGCAACCAGATCGGTGAACTCACCGGTGGCTGCGTTGTAGCCCCAATCGCCTTTGGAGTTGCGAACTTCGTTCACGATAACCGAGGCTTCAGCGCCGGAGTTGGTGACGATTTGACGCAGCGGCTCTTCCATGGCGCGGCGCGCAATGGCAATACCGGTGTCCTGATCGGCGTTGTCGCCTTTCAGATCTTCCAGGCCATCCAGAGCGCGAATCAACGCCACACCACCGCCAGGAACCACGCCTTCCTCCACTGCCGCACGGGTTGCGTGCAGAGCGTCTTCAACCCGGGCCTTCTTCTCTTTCATTTCCATCTCGGTGGCAGCGCCAACCTTGATTACTGCAACACCGCCAGCCAGCTTGGCTACGCGCTCCTGCAGCTTCTCACGGTCGTAATCAGAAGACGCGTCTTCGATCTGGGCACGGATCTGCTCAACCCGGGCCTTGATGCCGTCGGCCTGGCCAGCGCCGTCGATCAGGGTGGTGTTTTCCTTGCTGATCTGAACCTTCTTGGCTGAACCCAGGTCTTCCAGGGTGGCCTTTTCCAGTGACAGACCCACTTCCTCAGAAATCACCGTGCCGCCGGTCAGGACAGCGATGTCCTCAAGCATTGCCTTGCGACGATCGCCGAAACCAGGTGCCTTGACCGCAGCAACCTTCACGATACCGCGAATGTTGTTCACCACCAGAGTTGCCAGCGCTTCGCCTTCCACATCTTCAGACACGATCAGCAGAGACTTGCCAGCCTTGGCAACACCTTCCAGGATTGGCAGCAGATCACGCACGTTGGAGATCTTCTTGTCGTGCAGCAGCACGTAAGGACTCTCCAGCTCAGCGCTCATATTCTGCTGGTTGGTCACGAAGTACGGTGACAGGTAGCCGCGATCAAACTGCATGCCTTCAACCACGTCCAGCTCGTTTTCAAGGGTGGAACCCTCTTCAACGGTGATCACACCTTCTTTGCCAACTTTTTTCATGGCTTCGGCGATGATGTTGCCCACGTCAGCGTCAGAGTTGGCGGAGATGGTGCCAACCTGGGCGATAGCGGTATCGTTGTCGCACGGCTTGGACAAACCTTTCAGGGTTTCAACCGCTTTGATCACAGCCTTGTCGATGCCGCGCTTGAGATCCATCGGGTTCATGCCAGCGGCAACCGCCTTCAGGCCTTCCCGCAGCATGGCCTGGGCCAGCACGGTAGCGGTGGTGGTGCCGTCACCGGCAACGTCGGAGGTCTGGGAAGCAACTTCCTTGACCATCTGGGCGCCCATGTTTTCAAACTTGTCGGCCAGCTCAATCTCTTTGGCCACAGATACACCGTCTTTGGTGACGGTAGGGGCGCCGAAGCTCTTGTCCAGCACCACGTTTCGACCTTTCGGTCCCAGAGTCACTTTAACCGCATTGGCCAGGATATTAACGCCTGCAACCATGCGCTTACGTGCGTCCTCTGAAAATCGGACTTCTTTAGCACTCATGTTCGTAAATTCCTCTTCATACAGATTTGGGAAACAGTAATGACGGTGGCCTTAATCAGCCTTCGATAACGGCCATGATGTCGTCTTCACGCATCACCAGCAGCTCTTCGCCATCAACTTTGACTTCAGTGCCGGAATATTTTCCGAACAGCACTTTGTCACCTGACTTCAGATCCAGCGGGCGAACTTCGCCGTTTTCCAGGATCTTGCCGTTACCGACAGCCAGGATTTCGCCCTTGATGGGCTTTTCCGTAGCGTTGTCAGGAATAACTATGCCGCCGGGAGAGGTACGTTCCTCTTCCATGCGTCTGACGATCACTCGATCATGCAGCGGACGGATGTTCATGAATGGTTTTCCTCCATTTGGGTTTATCGACCAATATTTAGTGCCATCACAACGGCAGATTTTCTGACGTTGCAGGGACCAGGAAAGCGTAAACTCGCGTTAGCACTCTCCACTCGGGAGTGCTAAATGGAGGCTGGCCAGTCCAATTCAAGGGCTTTGGTCAAAAAAACCCTGCAGAAATCCATCAAAGGCCAGTGATACCATCGCCAACATGATTTCACAGCCTGATCCAACCTTGATTGTTGCCCTATGCAGCTGCCCGGCCCCGGATGCCGAACCGCTGGCCAGCGCTTTGGTCAAGCAGCGTCTGGCGGCCTGTGTAAAGGTGGTGGGGCCGGTTCAGTCCACCTATCGCTGGCAGGGCGAGGTGCAGCGAGCTGACGAACACCTGCTGATAATTAAAACCCTCGCCAGCCAATGGAACGCTCTGCAGCAATGGCTGTCCGATCACCATCCCTATGAGGTGCCGGAACTGATTGCGCTTCCAGCGGAAAGCGTCAGCAGCGGCTATCTTAACTACGTTGTTGAATCGGTCGCGTAAGCGCCTTACGGTTTAGCCGGTCGTTAATGCTCATGATGCAAAAAACCTTTCCCCAAATAACGGCCTCGCTTGCAGCGGTGCTGACACTTCTGGTTGTGGCCATCTGGCCATCGGCCGGCCTGGCGGTGGATGAAGGTGACCTGCTGCCGGTGGACCAGGCCTTCGCGGCAACGGCGGAATTTGTCGGCCCCGATGAGCTGCGGGTGCGATGGACCATCGCTGAGGGTTACTACCTTTATAAGAGCCGACTGGGCTTTTCCAGCACTAGCGCGGGGGTTGAGCTGGGGCAACCCATCCTGCCCAAAGGCAAAGAAAAGGATGACGAGTTTTTTGGGCTGCAGGAAACCTATCGCGGAACCATCGAAGTCTTTTTGCCCATTTCCGCCCCACCAGGCCAGCCCGTTGACTTGCAACTGCGGTCCCAGGGCTGTGCCGATCTCGGCGTCTGTTACCCCCCACATCGCAGCGAATTATCGGTCATCGCGCCAGCTGCCCAAGATTTGGGGTTAGCGCTGGGTAGCGGCAACAACAGCAGCGGCAGCTTGTTTGGCAACAGCGCTCAGCCCGCCTTCAGCAATGACGCGGCCCTGCCAGTGGACCAGGCCTTCATCTTTGAGACCATTGCGATTTCTGCCGACGGGCTGCTGGCGCGCTGGACCATCGCGCCGGGCTACTACCTTTACAGAGATCAAATCAGCCTGAAAATTGAGGCTTCTCAGCTGGCAACCCTGGCCGGGGTTGAGCTGCCCAGCGGCCAATCCAAGTTCGATGAACACTTTGGCGACACCTACGTCTACTACGACCAGGTGGAAGTACCCATGGCCCTGGTCCGGCAGCAGGCCGCCGCCGGCGTGCTCAAGGTCAGCGCCAGCTACCAGGGCTGTAAAGAGGCCGGCATCTGCTACCCACCGGTGACCCGGGTGCTGGCGGTTGCCCTGCCCCAGTTCTCAGGAGTGCTGGCGGCGGAGAGCGCGGTTGCCCCTGGGGTTGACGCCATCGTGCCGGAACAGGACCGGCTGGCGGCGGCGCTTAGCTCGGACAAGCTGCTGACCCTCATCACCTTTTTTGGCTTTGGCTTGCTGTTGTCATTTACCCCCTGCGTGTTTCCAATGATCCCCATCTTGTCGGGCATCATTGCCGGCCAGGGTGACAGCATCACCACCCGGCGGGCCTTCACCCTGTCGCTGATTTACGTTCTGGCCATGGCGTTGACCTATACCGCGGCGGGGGTGGTGGCGGGTTTGTTTGGTGAAAACCTGCAGGCCTGGTTCCAGAAGTCCTGGGTACTGGTGACCTTTGCCAGCTTATTTGTGCTGCTATCGCTGTCGATGTTCGGTTTTTATGAGCTGAATCTGCCTAATTCGGTGCAGACCCGTCTGAACCGGGTCAGCAACCAACAGCAAGGCGGCACGATGCTGGGTACCGCCATCATGGGCGTGCTGTCAGCCCTGATCGTGGGCCCCTGCGTGGCCCCGCCGCTGGCCGCGGCGTTGATTTACATCGGCCAGACCGGTGACGCCGTGCTGGGCGGACTGGCGCTGTTTTTCCTGGCATTGGGAATGGGCGTGCCGCTGCTGATCATCGGCACTTCAGCGGGCAAGCTGCTGCCCCACGCTGGCCCCTGGATGAACGCCATCAAAGCCGTGTTTGGCGTCGCCCTGCTGGCCCTGGCCATCTGGATGCTGGAACGGGTGCTGGCACCGGGCTGGATCATGCTGGCATGGGGCGCTCTGGCCATCGCCAGTGCGGTCTACCTGGGCGCGTTCGAGCGCCTGAAGGAAGGCGCCAGTGGCTGGTCCAGGCTGTGGAAATCTCTGGGCCTGCTGCTGGCGCTGGCCGGCAGTATGGAACTGATCGGCGCCGCCGCGGGCGGCCAGGACTGGATGCAGCCACTGAAAGGGGTATTTGGCGGCGGCGGTAACGCCACGACCGCCGCCAACACCTCGTTTCAGAAAATTAAATCCCTGGACGATTTGAACGACCAATTGGCTGCCAGCGGCAAGCCCGTGATGCTGGACTTTTATGCCGACTGGTGTGTGGACTGCAAGCGGATGGACAAATATACCTTCCCCATCCCGGAGGTCAGCACCGCCCTGTCTACGGGTATTGCGCTGAAAGCTGACGTCACCGCCAATGACAGCCTGGATCAGGAATTAATGAAAGCCTTCAACATTATCGGCCCCCCGGCAATTTTGTTCTTTGATGCCAAGGGCCAGGAATTGGCCCAGTATCGCGTCGTGGGCTACCAGCGCCCGGGGGTCTTCGCCCAGCATGTCCGCCGCGCCTTCGACACGCCCTGAATTAACCTGGAATGACATCAGCGATGACCCGACTGCAGACCACACTGTTAATCATTACCGTTTCCATGCTGGCGGCCGCCGGCGGTTTCGGTCTGCAGCAATGGCTGGCAGATCCACCACCGAAGGCCACCACCCCACTCAACCCCCAGTCCATCATCGGCCAGCCCCTGGCCAGTTTCTCCTTCATCTCCCTGGCCGGCGAGCCTCTGCAGCGGCAGCAGTTTGCTGGCCGACCTCTGGTCATCAACCTGTGGGCAACCTGGTGCGGCCCCTGCCGCAAGGAAATGCCAGATCTTGACCGGCTGGCGGCGGAGCTCAGTGACGACGGGGTGGCGGTGTTAGGCATTGCTCTGGATCAACCGGCCAAAGTGGCGGAATTTCTAGCCGAGACCCCAGTCTCATATCCCATCGCCATCACCGAGACAGCCCAGGGTATGGCCTTTGCTCGAGCCCTGGGTAATCGCAACGGGGTACTGCCCTACACGGTACTGGTGGACGCCAGCGGCGTTATCCGGCAGGTCAATGTGGGGCTGATAGAACTGGCCGAACTACGCCTCCAGGTAAGTCGGCTCACGGGCAAAGTGGGCTGATTTTTGCGATTTTCCTGAGTGGGCCTATAAATAAATAAGGCAACCTCAACGAGGGTCTCACCAGGCTTGATTCGGTGAAAAAAATAGCGGCGATATCGTCGCGATCTTTCGTTAAAACCTGAAAAAATCCGTGAAACTGGACAGCAAGCGCCAGCTTAGGCAAACTCCCGCGATGGGTTATTACTGCGTAGCCAAAGGCCGATGACGACGGTTCTGGTCATGAACGGGCCAAACCTTGACCGACTGGGCACCAGGGAGCCGGAAATCTACGGACGGCAGACCCTGGTGGAAATCAATCGGCGCCTGGATGAACTGGCCGCCGAGCTGTCATTAACCCTGCAACACTTTCAAAGCAACGCTGAGCATGAGCTCATTGCCAGAGTCCATCAGGCCACCGATGACGGCCTTCAGTGGGCCCTGCTCAATCCAGCCGCCTTCACCCACACCAGCGTAGCCCTGCGCGATGCGTTCAGCGCCAGCGGGCTGAGCTTTGTTGAGATCCATTTGTCCAATCCGGACACCAGAGAGCCTTTCCGTCAAACCAATTTTTTCAGTGGCCTGGCTGCCGGCCGGATATGCGGCCTTGGGTCACTGGGTTACGAACTGGGCCTGCGGGCTATCGCCGCCAAACTTGCGGCAACCGCTGCCAATCCTGTTGACTGATTTTTGAGGGGAACATCGTGGACATCAGAAAAATAAAGAAACTTGTAGAGCTGCTGGAAGAATCTGATCTGGCAGAGATAGAGATATCGGAAAACGACGAATCGGTCAGGCTCAGCCGGATGCCCCGAAACATGCCTGTACCGATGTACGCGGCGCCCCAAGCGCCGATGGCGCCCGCAGCCGCCCCCAGCCCGGAAGCGGCAGCGTCCAGCCCGGCCACTGCGGAGCCGACGCCAGAACCTGAGGGCCACGTCATTCGCTCGCCCATGGTGGGCACCTACTACGGCTCACCCAACCCCGAATCGGATCAATTTGTACGCCTCGGTCAGGAAATCCGCGAAGGCGACGTGGTCTGCATTGTTGAAGCCATGAAAATGTTCAACCAGATAGAGGCAGACGTGGCAGGCAAAGTGGTGTCGATTCTGGTAGAGACCGGCCAACCCGTTGAATATGACCAGCCGCTGATGATTGTCCGCTAATGATTGAAAAAATTCTGATCGCCAACCGTGGTGAAATCGCCCTACGAATCCTGCGCGCCTGTAACGCCCTGGGGATAAAAACCGTCGCCGCCCACTCAACGGTGGACCGCAATCTAAAGCACGTTGCAATGGCTGATGAGTCAGTCTGCATCGGCGCGGCGCCGCCGGCGGAAAGCTACCTGAACATACCGGCGTTAATTGCCGCAGCTGAGGTCACCGATGCCTCTGCTATCCACCCCGGCTATGGTTTTCTGTCAGAGAACGCCGACTTTGCCGAACGGGTTGAAGAAAGCGGGTTCATTTTCATCGGCCCAACCTCGGACACCATCCGCCTGATGGGGGATAAAGTTGCCGCCATCAGAACCATGCGGGAAGTCGGCGTGCCCTGCGTACCAGGCTCCGACGGCCCGCTGGGCAATGACCGTGAGAAAAATCAGACCATCGCTAGAAACATTGGTTATCCCATCATCATTAAAGCAGCTGGCGGCGGTGGCGGTCGGGGCATGCGGGTGGTGCACCAGGAAGCGGCTCTGCATAACTCCATTGCCATGACCCAATCAGAGGCGCGGGCTGCCTTTGGTAACGAAGTGGTCTACATGGAGAAATTCCTCACAAACCCCCGGCATATCGAGATTCAGGTGCTGTGCGACCAACACGGCAACGCGGTTCACCTGGGCGAGCGGGACTGCTCAATGCAGCGACGCCACCAGAAGGTGGTAGAAGAGGCTCCGGCACCGGGCATTACCCTTGAGCAGCGACAACAAATTGGTAAAGTCTGTGTCGATGCCTGCAAGCGCATGCACTACCGCGGTGTGGGAACCTTCGAATTTCTCTACGACGACGGTGAATTTTACTTCATCGAAATGAACACCCGTATTCAGGTGGAGCATCCGGTCACCGAGCGGGTCACCGGCATTGACCTTATCAGCCAACAGATTCGGGTAGCTGCTGGTGAGAAACTGCGCTTTACCCAGGATCAGATCACCTGGCGCGGCCACGCTGTGGAGTGCCGAATCAATGCTGAGGACCCAGTCAACTTCATGCCAAGCCCAGGACTGGTTGAACAGTTTCATCCACCCGGCGGACCTGGCATACGCGTGGATTCACACCTGTATGACAACTATCGGGTGCCACCCAACTACGACTCCATGATCGGCAAATTAATCTCCTATGGTGAAGACCGGGATATCGCCATTGCGCGGATGCGCGGGGCGTTGGCGGAAACCCTGATCACCGGGGTTAACACCAATATTCCGCTGCTGCAGAGAATCATGGCGGACAAAGGCTTTCAGACCGGTGGTTGCAACATTCACTACCTGGAAAAACGGCTGGCGGAAACCCGCGAGGGTAGCTGATGAGGTGGCAGGAAATCTCGGTGACGGTCAGCCAGCAGCGGGCCGACGCCGTCGAGGCGCTGATGATCCAAGCTGGGGCTATGGCCGTTACCCTGATTCCTGGCAACAACGCCGACCCGGTGCTAGAACCCGCCGCGGAAACCACGCCGCTGTGGACCACCCTGATTGCCCGCGGGCTATTCCCCGCTGAGCGCAGCATCCATGATTTACGCTCGGCCATCAGTGGCGAGCTGGTTAAATCCGAATTGCACAGTCTGAACATCCAGGGCCTGGCCGATCAGCCCTGGGAGCGTGCCTGGCTGGAACACTTTAAACCCGTACGTTTTGGCAACCAGCAGAACCTGTGTATTTGCCCCTGGCATCACCAGCCTGTGCCAGTCGGTGAGGTGCTGTTCATGGACCCGGGACTGGCCTTCGGTACCGGCAGTCATGCCACCACAGCCCTGTGCCTGCATTACCTGGCCGACACCGATTTACAAGGTTTGTCCGTGCTGGATCTGGGATGCGGCTCCGGGGTACTGGCTTTGGCCGCTGCGCTGCGCGGCGCCGGCCCGGTCACGGCGGTGGACAACGACCCCCAGGCCTGCATTGCAAGCCGAGAAAATGCCCGCCGAAACGACCTTGCCATCAGGGTCGAAAGCACCTTAGATGGCCTCAGCGGCTCATTTGATCTGATTGTTGCGAACATCCTGTCAGGCATCTTGATCGACTTTGCACCGCAATTGCTGGCGCTGACCAAGGCCGGTACCCGATTGATGTTATCGGGCATCCTGGAAGCTCAGGCTGACGCGGTAATACAGTCCTACAGCCCCGCCTATGGGCCTTTTGACATCCGCGTAGACGACGGCTGGGTTGGTCTAAGCGCGGTTGCTGGCCAGTGACATGTATACCCAATGCCCAGAGTGCGCAACGGTCTTTCCCCTTAGTGCTGATGCGCTGTCCATCTCCGCCGGCAATGTTCGTTGTGGCTCCTGTGGCCAGGTGTTTTTCGCTGTGCAGTCTCTGTCAGATTCTCTGGACGAAGATGGCCAGATTCCCACCTGCTTCCACAGCGATCATCCACCAACCCTGAACGACCCCAATTCTGAAGCGCCGCCCATCGATGACCTGTTCTGGCCCAGCGCGGCGGAGCTGCCTATAGCCCAGCCCACCACGGCAATGGGCCAGGCAACGGATAGACCAGTAGGTGATGAACTCCTGCCAGCCGGGTCGCCTCCAACCCAGCAGGCAGGGGTCAGTGACGATGAGCTGGAAAGGCAGTTTGACCAACTGATTGCCGGACCCGACGATCCCGGACCGCCGGATATCGACGAGCTGTCGGATATCGACATCGGCGACATCAACGATGGTCCAGCGCTGGAAATCGAATCCTTGCTTGACGCACCCATTCCTGAGGAATTGGTGGCAGCGGCAAACAACGTTGATGAAAAAACCGCCAAGAGCCTGGATGGGGACAATACAGATCCGTCCACCGACGCTCCGATTTCCGGCGTCGCCTTCGAACTGGCTGCTGAGCGGGCCGCTCGCAGCCGCAGCCGATCCAGCAGATTGTGGGGTCTGTGGTGCGCTATCGCTGGACTGACCCTGGTTGGTCAGTGGTTTGCCAGAGAACACGATCAGATGGCCCGCAACGCCAGCTTAGAACCCTGGGTGGCCAGGGTCTGCCAGGTCTTTGGCTGCCGCATTGAGCTGCCCATCGAACTGGACAAGATCCAGCTGGTGAGTCGCAGTATCGAGCCACATCCCTCGGTGGAGGGCGCGCTGCTGATCAGCGCCACCTTGCAAAACCAGGCTGAGTTCCCCCAGCCACATCCAGTGGTAGAAATTGCCATGGCAGATCTGTCAGGCCGGGCGGTGGCCATGCGCCGCTTTCTGCCGGCCGAGTATCTGGAAAACACCGACCCCCAGGGTATGATTCCTGGCCACCTGCTGCCGCTGGTGTTTGAAGTGATTGATCCGGGCAGCAACGCCGTAGCCTTTGAGTTCGAATTTCGTTAGCCCACTCCCGACTTGGCGGATTACTCCCCACTTAGCGGATTAAGGTCTGGCAATCACTGAAGAAACCAATCCAAGCAACGGTAGTAGATAGCAAAAATTTATAACTACTGTACAAAGTCGCATCTGGAAAATTGGCCAGCGGAGCGTATGATTGGTCCCGCAGGATAAGCACTCATCCGACGTTCGTCGGCGTAAGAAAAAGGGGTTAGGAGGGAGCGGCCATTTTTGTGGCTGAATGTTTATGACGTTTCGTGATACATCCAATAATAACGACAACAATATCGATAACAGCGCAGAAGCCGGCAGCGATGCCATCCGAAAAATCGTCCAGAGCGCGGTACGTGGATTGTTAAAACGCTATGGGGACAACCAACCGGAAGATCTGTTCAAGCTGGTTATCGAAGAAGTGGAAAAACCGATGCTGGAAGAGGTACTGCGCTTTACCAGCGGCAATCAATGCCGCAGCGCGGAAATTCTGGGAGTCAGTCGAGGCACGCTCAGGGCCAGGATGCGGCAATACAACCTGCCTAAGCTGTAAACCAGCTTACAGCTTCAGCACCTGATTTCGGGTCTGCACAAAGACCCGATGAGGCACGTGGATCAGCTCACACAACCGACGTAGGTAGTGTTCTTCGTATTTGTCGATCTGGCCATCAGCCGCCGCCACTCGCCAAAGACATCGGACGATCTCTGCCTTCTCGTCCTGGCCACAAAGCCGGTTGACGGTTTCTACGTGGGGAAAGTAGGAGATCTCGCCGTCATTGTTGCGCCGGGAGTCGGCGATCAGCTGATTCACTTCAGCAGCGGGCAGCTTGAATACCGTTTTCAGGGATTGAGCCACCTCGTCCAGCTCCGCCGAGTCGGTGGAAAAATCCGCCTCACACATTTCAATCATTAGTGCGGCAGCGGCAAAGTGAGTTACAGATTCCTCGTTATCAAAACCCGTATCTGCCTTGAACGCATTGCTGATTTCCTGCCAGATTTTTTTCATGTTGGGTCCGGGTGTTCCAGCAGCTCGCCTAGGCTGTCGAGCTTAGGATAGGGCCTGTGTTTGCGCTGACAAAAGCGCGCGATGGTGGGATGAAGCCACTCGAAGCGGGTTTTCTCATACAGCGGACCCACCAGACGACGAGACTCATAGTGACCGCTGGCCATCCTCTGGCGCTGGGCTTCAAACAATATCAGGGCAGCCGCTACCGACACATTCAGTGATTGCACCATACCCTGCATTGGAATGTAGATGGTGGCGTCACAGCGGGCCAGGGTACTGGCGTTAACGCCGTCGCGCTCGGCCCCCAGCACGATGGCGGTAGGCCGGGTGTAATCCACGCTGCGAAAATCCACCGCGCTGTCATCAAGGTGCGCAGCCAGCAATTGAAACCCTTCGCCCCGCAGGCCCAGCTGAGCACTTTCCATGTCCTGAAACCGGCGCACCCGCACCCATTTTTCGGCACCCTGAGCGGTGTGATTGGACACCGGTGCGCCGCCCTGGGGCGGCACTATATTGGCTTCAAACACCCCCACCGAGTCGCAGCTGCGCAAAATGGCGGAGAAATTGTGGGACTTGTGCACCTGCTCCAGCAGCACCGTTAAATCAGGCTGACGCAGGGCCAGCTTTTGCTCAACCAGTCGGAAACGTTCCGGGGTCATGAGCTGATACTCACGGTAATGCGACGACGGTGGGGGGCTGTTCTATGCTCCCAGAGGTAAACCCCCTGCCATGTGCCCAGGTCAAGCTGGCCATCGCGAATCGGAATCGTGACGCTGGTGTGAGTCAACGCCATACGAATGTGGGCCGACATGTCATCAGGCCCCTCGGCCACGTGCTGAAACTGCGGATCACCGTCGGTTACCAATCGAGCCATATACGCTTCCAGATCACTCAACACTTCCGGGTCGGCGTTCTCCATAATCACCAGCGAAGCGCTGGTATGGTGAAGGAAGCAATGGCAAAGCCCGTCGGTAGTGCCGCTGTCTGACACCCAGCGGCGAAGATCAGCGCTGATCTCGGAAAAACCTCGACCAACGGTGGCGATCAATAGCTGGTGGTGCTGAACGCTCATGGCTGCAGCAGGGTCTTTTGCCAGCCTTGATCCGCCGGCTCGTAGCGCCATCGCTCGTGAATCCGGTGTGCTCTCCCCTGCCAAATCTCCAGCGCCGTTGGGCTGATTCGCACCCCACTCCAGTGTGCTGGCCGGGGCACTTCCTGACCTTCGTATTGCTTGCTGAGCTGCTCCAGCCGGGCTTCAAGCTGCGCCCGGGAGTCCAGGGGTTGAGACTGATTGGATGCCCACGCGCCCAGCTGGCTGTTGCGATGACGGGAGGCAAAATAGCAATCAGCCTCCTCGTCACTGACAACTTCCGCACGGCCTTCAACCCGAACCTGCCGCTCCTGCCGGGTGAAATAAAAGCAGGCCGCAACCGCCGGATTAGCGCTGAGCTCCCGGCCCTTTCGGCTTTGTAGATTGGTGTAGAAAACCGGCCCCCGCGGGTCCAGAGCTTTCAGCAGCACCACCCGGACACTGGGCTGACCGCCGTCACCAACGGTGGCGATGGTCATCGCCGTTGGCTCAACTTCGCCCGCCTCCCGGGCCTGGTCCATCCAGCGCTGCAGGGTACTGATGGCTTCAAGATAAATGGCATCGTTCATGGCGGCATTTTACCAGTTCAACGACCTTGCGGACCTCAACAGTTGGTTCATCAATGGGCCGAATTTGAAGCCGCCAGCAGGGCGCCATAGCCATCCCGATAGGTCGGGAAGTCGAATTGGAAACCGCTTTCAAGCACCCGCCGATTGGATATGCGCTTGCCTTTTGCAGCGCGTTCGTCATCACTACCATTGGGATCCACCGGCAGCGGTTTAAGGCCCAGCTGCGCGGCCAACCACTGGCAAACCTCATGCATTGGAGTGGGTTGATGGTCAACACCCAGGTAAATCCCGGCGGTGTTTTGCTGAGCTAACAGATGGACCACCAGCCTGGCGGCGTCGTGCTCGGTGATTCGATTGGTGTAATTTGGTGGCGATTCCACTAACGGCGCGCCGCTGCGGACTCTGCGAATTAGCATTTCTCGACCAGGCCCATAGATACCGCCAAGGCGCAACAGAACCGAGGCATCGGCGCCGGCCACCGCCAATGCCTCGGCCTCCAGCTGGACCTGGGCCCGCAGGTTGTGCCCGGAGCAAGAGCTGCTGTGATCCACCCAACTGCCATCGTCCACCGGGTACACCACCGTGCTTGATACAAAAAGCAGCTTGCCCGGAGGTTCAGGCAAGGATTTAAGCACCTTCCGGACACCTTCAACATAGGTTTTTCGATACACCTCAGGATCCCGGCTGGCGGGGGACAGAACAATCACCAGATTGTCTGCCTGTGGCAGGCTGAGGGAGGCTGTGGCGGTCAAATCGGCGGCGATCATCGGCAAACCCGAAACCCGGGTCTGACCGCTTCGGTTGACACCGACCAGCTGGTGGCCCGCCTCCAGCAGCCGAACCGCGATGGCGCCGCCCAGTTGTCCAACCCCAGCCATCAGCGTTCGTTGAGCGCTCATTCAGCCTGCCGCAGACAGCGCAGCCGGCGGCTCAGCCGGATCGTCAGGCTGGGAAGCCTGGGAAGCCGGCAGGTAGCGCAGCCAAATCAACCAGACCACCAGCGCGTCCAGAATGATCAGCGCCTGCCACAGATAAAGATGGAAAAAGTTGAACGCGTTGAGGTTCCACTGCCCCAGGTAAAACAAACTGATAATCCGCACCAGGTTCAGCCCCTGGATAGCAAAAAAGCCCACAGCAAAGCCCATCAGCTTGTGTTTTATGGGAGCGGGGAAGGCGAAAATCGCCGAAAAAAGGACAATTAGCGCCTCCACACCGTTACACCCGGGCTCGATGGAAACGGCAAAATTGTTAGACAGACTTCGGATGACCTTGCCGGAGGCAGCAACGTCGGCATCAAAGGCACCGACTATGGCCACGCTAACGTCTGCGACCACCGCAGTAAACGGCAAAATCACGGCATCCTGGACGCTCTGGATGATCTGCACCGAAAACAGCGCGCTGACCAGGAGCAGAAACAGGATCAGAAAACGACTCATGGAAACTCTCATTTCTGATAATGAACAATCGTCCTATTATGCGTCAAACAGATCCATTGTGGGCCAAATCCACAAGACTGGTAAAATCTGCGAATGTGGCGGCAAAAGAACCTAATATTCATTGGACCGACGGGGGCGGGAAAGACCACCGTGGGTCGACAGGTGGCCGCCCATTTTGGTTTGTCGTTCATGGATCTTGATCAGGAAATCGAGCGCCACACCGGTGCAGACATACCACTGATTTTTGATCTGGAAGGGGAACCTGGCTTTCGCCGCAGGGAAACCGGAATGCTGAAACAGCTGTGCGGCCAGCCCGGCATTTTGCTGGCTACCGGAGGCGGCGCGGTGGTGTCTGAAGAAAACCAGCAGGTGATGCGTGGCTGCGGTTTTGTGGTTTATCTTGCCACCCCCATCGAGCGGCAAATTCAGCGCCTGGCCCGGGATAAACGTCGTCCCCTGCTGAGCGCTCCCAACCGGGACCAGGTACTGGCAAAGATGGCCACCGAGAGAAATCCGATTTATGAGTCCCTGGCAGATCTCACCGTGTTATCGGAGGCGGTCAGCGTTAGCCAGATGACCCGACGAGTGTTAGACCAGATCGAACATTCCGACTATAGAGCGGGTCATGAACAGTAATCCCAACACGCCCTCAGCGGCGTCCATCACCATCCCCATTGAGCTGGGTGATCGCAGCTATCCCATTATCATCGGCTCGGAGCTACTGACCAAAGGGCTCTGGCCCGAGGGTTGGCTGGGCAGCGGGATGGTGTGGGTTATCAGCGATGAGAACGTCGCGCCCCTGTACCTGAAACCACTGCAGGACATGTTGCTGCGCAGCGGTCACCGGCATCAGCTCAGAAGCCTGGTACTGCCCGCCGGCGAAAGTCAGAAATCCATCGCCAGCTGGCAAAAAATCCACCACGAACTGGCCGCCAGCGGCGCCCAGCGTGATGCAACGGTGATCGCACTGGGTGGCGGTGTGGTGGGTGATTTAGCCGGCTTTGCCGCCGCCAGTTATATGCGAGGCATTCGATTTATCCAGCTACCCACGTCCTTGCTTGCCCAGGTGGATTCCTCCGTAGGGGGTAAGACCGGGATCAATCTGCCGGCGGGAAAAAACCTGGTGGGCGCCTTCTATCAGCCCCAGGGGGTGCTGATTGACCTGGATACCCTGACCACCCTGCCTGATCGCGAGCTTCGAGCAGGCCTGGCAGAAGTTATCAAGTACGGACTGATCGGCGACCCGGATTTCATTCGCTGGCTGGAGCAGCAGCTGCCAGCGCTGCTGAGGCTGGAGCGTGCCGCCCTGTCCCACGCGGTGCAGGTATCGGTTCGGCATAAGGCTGACGTGGTCCGACGCGATGAGCGTGAGCAGGGCGTGCGAGCGCTGCTAAACCTGGGTCACACCTTTGGCCATGCGGTGGAAACCCTTTGTGGATATGGTGAGGTATTGCACGGCGAAGCCGTGGCCATGGGAATGGTTTGCGCCGCCCGCCTGTCAGCCCTGCTTGGGGACCTGTCCGCTGACGATGTCAGCCGGGTTGAGCAACTGATCACGAAGGCTCAGCTGCCCACTTGCCTGCCCCCCGCAACCAGCCCCGAGGCGCTGCTGCAGGCCATGGCCCTGGACAAAAAAAATCTGGCCGGGCGACTGCGGCTGGTGCTGCTGGAGAGCCTGGGGGATGCTCGCCTGAGAGACGATGTTGATCCCTCCCTAATCACCCAAACCCTGTTGGCCTGCGGCCAGCAACCCCTAATTGAGGCGACAGGCAAATCAGCTCCCCTGACATGACATATCGGCCCGCCATCCAACCCAACTTTACCGGGTTGGCCGGTTCAGCCTGGGATACAATTGGCCCTGGAGCGACCCAAAACCATGCGGATTTACATGCAAACCCGACCGCAGCCCAACGAGGTGCTGCGCTTTTATCAGCTGCTGCTGCAGGAGGACCTGCTGGGCGGCTGGTCGCTGGTGCGTCAATGGGGACAGCTGGGCAATCGAGGAAGCTTACGCAAGGACTATTTCAGCTCCCAGGAGGAGGCCCAGGCGGCCCTGATTGCGCTACGCGATCGCCAGCTGAGCCGCGGCTATCAAGTGATGTTTATCCACGGAGCTGCGCGCCCCTGACGGGTCGATACTCCAACGCCATTGCGGGATTGCTGGCAACCTGCGCACTACTGGGCCTTGGCTGGCTCTCAAGCAGCCTGGCCCAAACCGACAATGGGGGAGAATTCACCTGCGTTGCCGGCGCCGACACCGCCTGGCGCTGCAGCAAAGATGGCAGCGCGCCCCAGGCCGCCGAACTGCCAGAGCTTGTGGAGGCTTTGCCTGGACCAGGCAGACAGGTGGGCAAGCCCAACTTCCCCATGCCCAACCCAGGCCGCGATAACGGCCAAATGACCTCCGCGGTTAACAATCTGCTGCCGCCGCCAAGCCGCGCCAGGCCGGATCTTTACACCCTGAAGATCGCCAGCGTTTCCGCCATCGATGAAATCCCCAGCTTTGTTGAAAGCTATGGTCTGGACCCGGCATTGGTGCGCTATATGGAGATCATGGAAGGAGACTCATCCCGCCAGCTGATCTTATGGGGTCGTTTTGCCTCACCTGCCCAGGCATCCAGAGCCATGGTGGCCATGCCCGCTGCAGTCCAGGCCATCCACCCCCAGATGGCAGAGATTGCCAGTCTCGACGCACCCATTAAGGACTATCAGACCCTTCTGCGGCAGCCAGCGGTGGCCGCAGCGGCGGACCCGATCCCAGCGCCAGCGGTGGCAGTGCGGATCCCACCAAGCCCAACCCCAACATCAACAGCCGAGGCTTTGGAAAATCGTCCGAGCACGGCCAGCACCCCAGCGGCTGCCGAGCCGGCACAGAAGCTGGAACCCAGGATTGCGGCTGCCGGCAGCACAAGTTCAACTGCGCCCAAGCCCGGGCTGGAGGTAGGCAGCCAGCCGGCGCCGAAGCCGGCAGCAGCCCAAAGCCCAGCGCCTCCTGCGCAACGGCCCAAGCCTGACACAGTCGCCAGAACCGACCCAAAAAACCGTGCAACCGCCAGCACTGTAGCCAGCGAAATAGCCAGCGAGACAGCCACGCCAGCACCCAGTAACCCTGGCCGTTCCAACGCCGTCAGCCCGACGAGCTCAACGCCCCCGGCCGCCACCCAGGCAGACTCAACTTCCGTCCAAACTGCCCCGGCGCCGGCAGGCGATGAAGCTTTGCTGGCGCTAGGTGATAACGACTTTGTGATTCAACTGACCAGTTTGTCCAAACCAGCGCTACTGCCCCTTTATCTTCGCCGCCATCAAATTGCCGCCAAAGAGCTGATGGCGGTAACCTTGGATGAGGGCGCAGGGCCCCGCGTACTTCTGTTAAAAGGCGGATACAATTCGTTTTCCAGCGCTGAGGCCGCCATGGCGGAACTGCCAGACAGTATTCGTTCACCCTGGATACGCACCGTTGCACCACTGCGCAGCGCGCTACAGCAACGCTGACACTATCTGTAACCGAATAACCACGAAGGATCGAACCGTTGACCGAACTGAAAAATGACACTTTCCTGCGGGCGCTGTTGCGCCAGCCCACGCCCTACACACCGGTATGGATCATGCGCCAGGCAGGACGGTACCTGCCTGAGTATCGGCAAGTCAGGGCCCAGGCCGGGGATTTCATGAGCCTTTGCAAAAACCCGGAATTGGCCTGCGAGGTCACGCTGCAGCCACTGCGTCGATTTCCGCTGGATGCTGCCATCTTGTTCAGTGACATCTTAACCATCCCCGACGCCATGGGCTGCGGCCTGTATTTCACCGAAGGCGAAGGCCCGCGGTTCAAAAAGCCGGTGCGTTCCCTGGCTGATATCAAGGCCTTGAGCCCACCAGACATGGACGCCGAGCTGCGCTACGTGCCAGACGCCGTGAGCATGATCCGCCGTGAGCTGAAGGGACAGGTGCCGTTGATTGGTTTTTCCGGCAGTCCCTGGACCCTTGCCACTTACATGGTGGAAGGGGCCGGCAGCAAGAACTTCTCCCGGGCCAAGGCGCTGCTGGTGGAAGATCCGGCGGCAGCCCACCAGTTGCTCAACGTGCTGGCGGAGTCGGTGGTGATTTACCTCAACGCTCAGGTGGCGGCAGGTGCCCAGGCATTGATGGTGTTTGACACCTGGGGTGGTGCCCTGAGTCCCGCCTTGTACCAGGAATTTTCCTTGAACTATATGAAACAGATCGTCGACGGGCTGACCCGGGAAAATGACGGCCGCAAAGTGCCCGTGGTGCTGTTCACCAAAAACGCCGGCCCGCGGCTTGAGCAAATGGCAGACACCGGTTGCGATGGCTTAGGCGTCGACTGGACCACCGATCTTGCCAGCGCCAGACGCTATACCGGCGACCGGGTAGCCCTGCAGGGCAACCTGGACCCGGCGATTCTGGCCGCCAGCCCGGAAGCCATTTGTCGCGAGGCCAGTAAAGTGCTGGAAAGTTATGGCGATGGACCGGGGCACGTGTTTAACCTGGGCCACGGCATCACGCCGGACATTAACCCAGAGCACCTGGGCGCATTGGTGGAGCATGTGCACAAGGCCAGCGCACGCTGAGCCTGTCAGGGCAAAGCAGGCTAGCCAGTGGGCGAGCTTCATACTCGTCCTGGCCCTATTCTGGCAACCGGCACTGATCCCGCTAGGAGTGGGCGGCGAGCGGGCTGAAATATACCAGCACCTTAGGATTTGAGATACTGCTCCAGCGCCTCGCGAAGACGGGCTTTGCTGATGGGCTTGTCTAAGAACGCGTTCATGCCTGCCTTCAAACAGCGCTGATGATATTCACCGCCGGCATGGGCGGTGAGGGCAATGATGGGAATGGCCGCAATCTGTGGCCTGGGGTCACGGCGCAGGTTGGCAGTCAGTTCAAGACCGTCCGGTCCCGGCAGGTCGCAGTCCATCAGGATCAGGTCATAGCGGGTCACGCTGAGTTGATTCATACATTCTGGCGCACTGTCCACCACGTCCACCGTGTGTCCCAGCCCGTCCAGCATTTCCAACACCACCGCCTGGTTCATGGGGTTGTCTTCCACCACCAGCAGATGCCTGCCGCTGGGTCCCGGTGCGCTGGCGGCCGATACGCTGGGCGCGATGCCGGAGGATGCCTCAATCAGGCTCAGCATCAGCTCAGATTCAAAAATCGGTGCACGCAGAGGATTGCCCGCCAGCCGCAGGCCTCGGGACAGGGCCGGTGCGGGGCCGTCTTCCACCACCCACAGCACCGGCACCGGATCACCGGGCCGGGCCAGCTGCCGGGCATGCTCAGAATTCCAGGCGGCGGCCTGGGCAATTACCAGATTAGGCATTTCTGCTGGTATCGGCTGGGCCGGCGAACCGGTGGTGACCTCAACCCGAATACGCTGGTGGCTGAGAAAGGCCACCACCGCCTCCCGCGCCACCGATGGCCTCATCAAGACCAGACAAACCCCTCGTTCCAGCCAATCGATGCCCGGCAGCCGGGGTTCAACCGCATCACGAACCTGGGTTAACGGCAGTTCGAACCAGAACAGGCTGCCGTGGCCTGGTTTGGTCACGGCGTCGATGGAGCCACCCATTTTATCCACCAGCTGGCGGCAGATGGCCAGGCCCAAACCGGTGCCGCCGTAGCGCCGGCTGGTGGACTGATCGGCCTGGGTAAACGGCTGAAACAGCTGCCGGTAGGCGCCGGTATCCATGCCGATACCCGTGTCCTTAACCACAAAGCGCACCGTATTGTCAGCGCCGGGGGTCACATCAACACGCACCCTGCCCCGTTCGGTAAATTTGAGTGCGTTGTTGATCAGGTTCATCAGCACCTGACGAATTCTCACCGGATCACCGATCAAATGGCGATTGAGATCTGGAGATATGACGTAGCCCAGCTCAATACCTTTCTTGGCCGCCCCTCCGCTGAACAGCTTGACCGTCTGCTCGACCAGCTGACCGAGCTGAATATCAATTTCTTCCAGCTCAAGTTTTCCGGCCTCGATTTTCGACAGGTCCAGAATATCGTTAATAATATTGAGCAAAACGTTGCCGGAATCCTGCACCGCCTGGGCAAAATTTCTTTGATCCGAGGACAGCGGTGTTTCCAGCAACATCTCCGTCATCCCCAGCACGCCGTTCATTGGCGTACGGATTTCGTGACTCATCTTGGCCAGAAATTCCGACTTAGCCTGGTTCGCCGACTCCGCTTCGTCAGCCAGTTTTCGCACCTCACGGAACAGTCGAGCGTTTTCCAGCGCAACACCTGCCTGACGGGCATAGGTCGCCGCCATCATCCGATCACGCTCCATATAACCCTGGGCGTCCTCCCGGTGCAGGGTTACCACACCCATCACCCGATCACCGGCGGCCACCGGCACCGTCACGCTACCGCCCAGTTGGCCCATGGCAGACAGGGTTGTAGGTTCCACATTGGAGGACTGAGATAGCTGGGTGATGGCATTGCGGATATCGCGAAAATTCGGCAGATCTTTTGCTTCAAATCCTTCGTGAACCTGGGCCCGTGCTAAACCGGCACAGTCCACGCTGACCACCGCACGATCGGATTTAACAACATCTGATAAGCCCTGCAGCAGTCGCTTTAGAATTTCTGTGACTTCCAGGGATGAGGTAAGAGACAGGGTCATGTCCCGCTGGGTCTCTGCCCAATTCTGCCGTTCCCGGGCCCGATCCAGCTCGTGGCCTCGACGCAGTCGACTGCGCAGGGCATAAATCGTCCAGGCCAGCAGCCCCAGCCCGGTCAGCAGGTACGCCAGGTAAGCCCAGCCCGTGCGCCAGGGCGGAAAGGGAACACTCAGGCTGACGCTGGCCGGCTGCTCATTCCAGTAACCCCGAGCGTCCGCAGCCTTGACCATAAAACGGTAATCGCCTGGCGCCAGATTGTTATAGGTCCGGGAGCGTTGATTGCCGGCATAAATCCAGTTGTCGTCCAGCCCCTCCAGCTGATAGGCGTATTGATTAGCCGTTGCATCCACCAGCGACAAAGCGGCGAAGTCAAAGGACACATCTGTACCCTGGTGATCCAGCGCAATGGGCTGCCACTGCTCACCGGATCTCACCAATTGCTGGTTAGCCACCCGTACGCCGGTAATCACAACGGTGGGCGGCGCGCCGGACACCGATACCGATAGGGGGTCGAAACTGACCACGCTGTTGCGGGTTGTGGCCAACAGCTCTCCGCCAGCCATGCGGCTCAGGGGGCGCTCTCGAAACTCGGTGCTGGGCAGGCCGTCGGGACCACCGAATGCCTGGGTCAGACCACTGGCGGGACGATAGCGGAACAGCCCTCGACGACTGGTCAGCCAAACGTCGCCGCTGGTGTCAACCGCAATACCGCCAAAACGAATTTGCGGTATGCCCTGGCTGTCGGTGAATCGACGCAGCCGTTCCAGGCCGTCTGGGCCCTTTCGATAGCGGGACAAACCATCGGGATGGGCAACCCATAAATCCTGGTTAAGGCCATGGGCAAAGCTCAGCACATATTGACCCCGGGGCAGCAGGCTTGCCGCCTGCAGGGTTTCGGGATCGATGCGGTCCAGTCCTCCATCGCTGGCCACCCAAATACCGCCGTCGGGAGTCACTGAAATCTGCTCCACAAAGGCGCCGGCGATCAGCTGGCTGAAGTCCTCCAGCTGCAGGGTCGCCGGATCGAGCCTTAGCAGGCCCCGCTCGGTTGCACCTAGCCACAGATTTCCGCGCCGATCTCTGGCTATATGCTCCACCCGCAGGGGGCCCGCTGCGTCCGCTCGCGGCTCTATGGGAATAAACCGGGTCTGCTTCTGGGCTGGCTGATACTGGGCCACGCCGCCGGTAAGGCCCAGCCAGAGCAGGTCGTCATCCGCTGCCAGGATTGACCAGACACCACCGGTTGCCGGCATCCCGGCAAGCTCCGGCCGGGGCAGCGCGGTGGCAACGGCGGTCTGGCGATCGATCCGATCCAACCAGCCGGAAACCCCGCCCACCCAAATCGACTCAGCGGTCCCCGCAGCAACTCTGGGGTTGGCACTAATGGCCTTATCGGAAAGAGGATCGTGGCGGTGCAGATCGAAGTTGCGCCAGCCGGCGGGTAGTCTCGCCAGACCGTCGCTGGTGCCGATCCACAGCGAGCCTTCCCGATCCAGCAACAGGGCATTGACCTGATCGGTTGGCAGGGCGTCGCGCAGCGCCGGTTGGGCCCGAACCCGGGCCAGAATCTGCTGCCACTGAGCATCGACCAGGGTCAAGCCCGCATAACTGCCCAACCAGGCTCCACCGTCGCCGGCGGGGGCAATTACCGTGACCTGGTTATCCACCCCGGACAGGGGCAGGAACTGGTCGGTGCCGCGAGCCAAAGAGCCAACCTGTCCGTCAATGGCGACACGTAGGTGGTTGCTGTCACTGGCGTTAATTGCCCAAACGTTGTTGACCTCCAACGGGACTTTACGCAGCCTGGCGCCGGACAGGTCCAGCTGCAGCAAACCGCTGCCTATGGTGCCCAGCCAGAGCCCGCCGGATGGATCCGGGGCGATGGAGAATATTGTTTCGCCAGCCAGTTCGCTGGCCGCTGAGAATTCCTTAGAGGTTGGTGGAGAACCGCTGAAGCGCCGAAGCCCCGCCCTGTAAAGCCCTACCCAAACGTCACCGTCAGCGTCGCTGGCAATGGACCAGACATCGTGGCTAGCGGAATCTTCCGGCAAATTCATTTGCACCGTGCTGATGGCCCTAGCCCCTGCACTCAGGTTTACCAGCCCGGCGCTTTCCAAAGCCACCCACAGCCGGTTATCCGAATCCACCAACAAGGCCTGGACCTGATTGCCGGGCAGCGAGTCTGGGTTGGTGGGCTCATTGCGGAAAATCTCAAAAGCCGCGCCATCAAACCGTGCCAGGCCATCGCTGGTGCCCACCCAAAGAAAACCGTCAGCGTCCTGAGCCAGGGCAGTAACCTGATTGGCGGGCAGCCCGGCATCAACGCCAAATACGTCCACCACCTCGCTGGAGTGGCTGGCGCCGGCCAGCAATAGCAATGTGACCAGCAACAGGCCCACTAGAAGACGCAAATACACAATCGTTAAACCAATGTTAATTCAGCAACTTGGAAGCCTCAGTCCCTAGACTGACCGGAACCGATAGGGTACCTTTTTTAGCTGGATGAAGGTGCTTATCTTTGGCGAAAGTAGAAGCACCCTTCAGGCGCAGGGTTTAGCCACTGATGGCTTTGACCTGGCAGACTCATCGAATCGGCAAGTCTTCAAATCCGCTGCAATGAGGGCAGCGCAGTTGTGATCCAGTTCGCAGAAGAACTACCAGTTCAGGCTTATCGTGACCGAGCCGGAGCGTCGGTCGTTGGTCCGACGGCGATATAAACATAACAAATGACAGGGGGAGACCTCCAGCAGTGCGGGTAGAACAGGTACAGGTCGAAGTTGAACACCTAATCAAGGGCATGTACGTATGCCAGCTTGACCGACCCTGGCTGTCTACACCGTTTCCCTTTCAAGGATTCGTGGTGCGCGGCGCCAGAGACATCGCCGCGCTGCAAAAGTACTGCAGCTTTGTCTATGTGGACGTTCTCCGGGGCGTACCGCCCAAGGCTGATTCCGGGCTGAACCGACCATGGCAGCCCGAGGTGAAGACAGCCCAGTACGGCGGCGAGGCGCTCAACATCGCCCTGCCCCGGCGAAATCTAGGCAAGAACCCCGGCGCCTATGGCATCAGCTCGGTGCCCATCAAAGTGCGACCGGATTTCTACCGCGCACCGGCGGGCTTCCGCAAAGAGATGAAGCGCGCCCAGCAGTTTCACCTGGACCTGTCACGGCAGGTGGCTGGCGTGGTGGACGACATTAGAGTCGGTCGATCAATCAACGTGCGGGGCGTCACCCGAACCACCCAAGAGATGGTTCAAAGCATCATCCGTCACCCTGACGCGTTTGTCTGGATGATTAAGTTGCGGGATCGAGACGACTATTCCTACGGCCACTCGGTGCGTATGTCAGTGCTTTCGGCAGTGCTGGGTAGACACCTGGGCTTGTCAGAACATCAGCTGGATCGCGTCGCTCTGGGGTCGCTTTTATGCGAGGTGGGTAAAGCCAAAGTACCTCGCCGATTACTGGATAAAAAATCACCCCTGGCCGCCGAAGAGATGGCCCGGGTCCGTTCCCACGTCACCGAAGGGGTCGAGATCCTAGACCGCTGCGTTGGCATCGGCGACGACGTGATAGAGGTGGTGGAGAACCATCATGAGCGGTTTGACGGCTCAGGCTATCCAGAAGGAAAGTTTGGTGACCAGATTCCTCTGCTGGGGAGAATTGCTGGTGTCACCGATACCTACGACGCCATGACCAGCCTGCGTCCTTACACCGACCAGGTGTTTACCGCGGCGCAGGCCACCGATTTTCTTTACAACAATCGTGATGTGCTGTTCCAGGGCCAACTGGTGGAAGAATTCATTCAGGCTCTAGGTATTTATCCCACGGGAACATTGGTGGAACTGAGCAGTGGCGAGGTTGCCCTGATCAAAGAACAAAACGTGGCCCAGCGGATTCAGCCGGTGGTGCTAATGGTTCTGGGCAGCGACAAACGCCCACTGGAAAAACTCGAGCGCGTTGATCTGCGGGACTACAACCGCGCCCATGAAGACAAACCGGTGAGCATCGTTCGCGGACTGGCGGCGGGGGAATTTGGGCTTGATCCCAACGTCATCATGGAAACCTTTGAAGGCCAGCGACCGGCTTGGCGCAAGCTCGCCTTTGGCTGACCCAATCTGCCCCCTAGCTTCACCCCCTGGCCAACGCGTCCTTGCGGTGGCCAACCCCTGATCAAACCATTGCGCTGGCTTAACCGCCCTATCTGAAGCTCCAACTGCTTACTCGTGCGATAATCGGTAGATGACCGTACGCACCCTGGCTGTAATGGCCATCGGCCTGTTTGTTCTGCTGCTAATGATCGCACTGATGATGTCGGCAGACCTGCTGCTGTCTGTATGGGAGCGGCTGCGGGAAATTGGCCCCTGGGCGCCGCCGGCGTTTTCCGCTGTGATGGTGGTGTTTGCTGGAGCCGCCGTTCTGGTGGGGCTAAGGCTGCTGCGAGGGCCGCCGCGCCCGGTGGAAAAAGCCCCCGAAGTGGTGGACGCACAATCGTTGGCCAAGCGCATAGAGCATGCCAGCAAACGAGGCGTTAGTACCGGCCAGGTCAACGCTGAACTGGATCGCCTGAATACCCGCAAAGAGCTGGGAGCGATCTATTTGGCCATGTTTGGCAGCGCTTCCAGCGGCAAAAGCTCTCTGATCAGCGCCCTGCTGCCTGACCACCAGATCCCAACCGATGCGCGGCTGGGTACCACCACTGGAATCAACCATTATCAGGGTCTGCGGCAGGATCAGTCGGTGCAGATTGCCGACGTGCCGGGCTTCGGACATCAGCCAACCCAGAATTTGATGGACGCAGCCAGGGATGAAGCGGTCAGGGCCCACCTGGTGATTTACGTGGCGGCAGGAGACCTTGACCGGGACGATGGACGAGAGCTTGACCACCTGGTCGACTATCAAAAACCCATCATCGTTGCACTGAATAAAGCCGATCAGTACAGCGCGGCAGAACTCGAACTACTGACCACCCGACTCAATCAGCGCTACGGCGATACCGTGGCCAGGGTTGTTAGCGTCAGTGCTGGAGGTCAGCGGCAAGTCATCATTATGGATGGCGAGCAACAGCGCAGCGAGCTCAGAGCCCGACGCCCCCAGGTGGAATCCCTGTGGAAAGCCATTGACCAACAGCTTGGCAGCGGCAAGCTGGAGCTGGGCCGGGAGCACAGCTCGTTGCGCCTGGCCAGCGCAAAACTCAAAGTGGCCGAGACTGCCGCTCGGACTCAGGCCGGTCAGGAGCTAACGGAAAAATACGCTCGCCGGGCAGTGATCGGGGCCCTGGCAGCCATCACTCCGGGCTCCGACCTGATTATTCAGGCAGCTCTGGCAACGCGTTTTCTTCGGGAGCTGGGTCAGCTCTACGAAGTACCGGTGAAAGAAATTGAGATAGACCGGTTTCTCAGTCTGGCCGGCGATCGCCTGAAAAAGACCACCGCACTGGTGCTGGCGGTTACGGGCAATGCCTGCAAAGCTTTTCCCGGCGTAGGCACCCTGACCGGTGGCGTCATCCACGCCGCCGCCTACGGGATGATTTTTGACAGCCTGGGTAAATCGATCTGCGCATCCCTGGAGGAACGAAAAGCACTGGACCCGGTGTGGGCCGCTGAGCAGTTCAGCAACAACCTGGAAGACTCGGTGGAACAGCGCGCCATGGACTACGCCAAACTGGCCCTTAAAAGCTGGCGATCTGGCAAATCAGACTCGCCAAAGCCTGCCAGCACCACATCACCGTCACCGGGCACTCAACATGAATGATGAGGCCGACAATCAACATCTGATCAGCGCGGCCCGCAACCTTCGTGAACTGCTGGACGATCGATCCATACCCGGCGATATCCGCCGGGAGCTGGAGGCTGATTACCTGCAGCTGGAAGCGATGACCGAAAAGCTGGCTAACGGAGAGATTCATCTGGCGGTCTTTGGCAAGGTCAGCGCCGGCAAGTCCTCGTTGTTAAACGCCCTGGTGGGCCAGCCACTGTTTTCTGTCAGCCCTTTGCACGGCGAAACTCTGACGGCCCAAACAACCCGTTGGGACGACGCTCGATCCGGCGGGGTGCATTTAATTGACACACCCGGCATCAATGAGCTGGACGGTAAGCAGCGGGAGCAGCTGGCATTTGAGGTGGCTGAACGTTCTGACCTGGTGATCTTTGTTCTGGATGGCGACATCTCCCAATCGGAGATCAGCGCCATGCAAGTGGTCACCAAGGCTCACCGGCCGGTGATAGCTGCGCTGAATAAATCTGACCGGTACACCAGCACTGAACGCGAACAGCTGCTGAGATCTGTTCGCCACCGATGTCAGGGCCTGGTGCGTCCTGACAACATTATTGCAGTGGCAGCTCAGCCCAGGCCGCAAACCATCATAAGCATTGATGCGCAGGGCAACGAGGTTGAATCTGTGCGACAGCGGGAGCCGGATGTAGATCAGCTCAAAGAGCGTATCTGGTCGGTGCTTGAGGCCGAGGGCAAAACCCTGGCTGCACTCAACGCAGCCCTGTTTGCCGGCAAACTGACCGACCAGATATCGGCCAGACTAGTACAAACCCGGCGCCAAATTGCCGAGAAAACCCTGCGCACTTACAGCCTGACCAAGGGTCTTGCGGTGGCGCTAAATCCAATTCCCGTCGCTGACCTGCTGGCCGCCGCGGCCCTGGACGTGGCACTGGTGGCCAACCTCAGCCGAATCTATGGACTACCCATGGGCCGGCGGGAAAGCGGCCGGCTGCTGGCCACCATTGTGGCCCAGTTGGCCGCCTTGATGGGGGCCGTATGGGGGGTTCATCTGGTGTCTTCGGCACTCAAAACCGTCAGCGCCGGATTGTCGGTGGCAATCACAGGGCTAGCCCAGGGCACCCTGGCCTACTACGCGACCTACCTGGTTGGCAGAGCGGCGGAAGCCTACCTGATTAACGGCAAATCCTGGGGCAGCAACGGACCTAAACAAACGGTGCGGGACATCGTCAGCGGCTTGGACCGTTCATCCATCCTGGCCGACGCCAAAACTGAAATCAGCGCTCGATTGAAAACCGCCAGCCGCTAGCCCCACAACCCCTACTTCAAGGTTGGGAACAAAATCCCTGACCTGGGTCACGCTTTAGTTATTGAAGTCAGGTTAACGTTGAACGCTGTTTTAGTGATCGTAGTGCCCATCAATGCCAGACAATTCTACGCCGACAGCACGCCGTAATTTTCTTAAAATCAGCGGCGCTGGATCCTTAGCCGGGCTCACCGCACCCGCCGTTATCGGAGGACCCCGACCCTCAAAACCCACAGTTGGAGAGCGACGAAACGCTACCAAAACCGGGTCCGCGGCAACCCTGACACCGCCGCTGGCGGTACGGGCGCTCAGCAAAATGGGATTTGGGATCAACCGGGGACTGACCGGCTCCAGCAGCGCAAACCCCGATGTGATTTTGGCCAGCGGCTTTGAATCTGTGAGCACAAACTTTGCTGCCACCGGTGACCTTGCCTACTTCCAATCTTTGGGAGACAACGACGATGATCGTTTAACCGCCTACGTTGATGAGCAGCTCTCGCCCGCCGATGAAGATCCGGAACTGGATGCGCGTATGGCAGAACATGCGGCCAGTTTCACCCAGCTGGGCCAGTCGCAGACGTCCCTGTTTTCTCAATACGAGTGCGCCAGCTTTCAGGAATATCGCCGGCCCCTGGACGAGGTGGAAAAGTACACCTTTAACGCCGCCTGCTACAGCCGCTGGCAGCTGAGAGAACTGATGGTGGACTTTTGGCACAACCACCTGAATATTTATGCCCGAATCAATCCCGATGTGTCGGTGTCCTGGGTTTCCTGGGACAGAGACGTCATGCGGGCCAACGTATTTGGCAATTTCTACGACCTGATCTACGCCTCAAGCCAGCATGCCGCGATGCTTCGTTATTTGGACAATTATGTCAACGGTGCAGGTGGCGCCATCAATGAGAACTATTGCAGGGAGCTGTTTGAGCTGCACTGCCTGGGCTCTGAAAACTATGTCGGTAACGAAAACCCTCGATTCGTCGAGGCGCTGTCTGAAAACCCCTATACAGCCCTGAATGATCCAGAGCTGGAGGATCAGTCTTTGGGTTTCATTGCCGACCCGTCGTTGCCCATTGCCGCGGTTTACACCGACGACGATGTGCTTACCGCCGCCCAGTCCATGACCGGCTGGCGATACGGCGATCAAAACACCGACACCAGCTGCGGCACCGGATTGTTCTTTGCCCAGGAAGACGAACACAACAAAGACAGCACCAAAGCGGTGCTGATGCTGGGAGTTGCAGCCATCCCCTCCGGGCTGGATGCGGAAACCGAAGGCCGGCTGATTGTCAAAATCGCCGCTTACCATCCGGCTACAGCCCAGCATATAGCTAGAAAACTGTGTCAGAGACTAATCGCCGACGATCCACCACAATCGGTGGTGAACGCAGCGGCGGCAACCTTTTTTGCCCATCGTAAAAGCCCTGACCAAATCGCCCGCACCCTGCGAACCATATTGTTATCCGACGAATTCAAGTCGCCGAGTAACTGGGGTGCCAAGGTACGCCGACCCTTTGAATACGTCGTTTCTGCCATGCGAGCAGCCGGCTGTGACAAGACCTGGCGGCTTAGCGATGGCGACAGCAGTAATTTTAATCGGAGCTTCGACGGCACCGGCCAAAAGCTGTTTGACTGGCGTACCCCCGACGGCTATCCCGACGTGAGAAGCCACTGGGAGGGATCAACCACCCTGGTGCAGTGCTGGAGAACCGTAGACGCTCTGCTGGACCGAAACGCGTCCAATGAGGAAACCCGGGTTATGCGGGCCATTGATATTACGCTCAACAGTTTCAGCGGTGAGCCCACCCCGAGGCAGTTAGTCGAGTTTTGGTGCAACTGGGTGCTAGGTTTTTCTCCATCGGGAGGCTGGTGCGGGAGCGGCTCCTACAGCAACGCCCCCACCGACATTGGTCGGGCTGCGCTGCAGTTTGTGACCCAGGATTACCCCGGGGACCTGGCCGACGCCGATACCTGGGGCGCTGACCAGTCGATCCCCAGAGATGAGCTGACCAGGGACGCCGGCAGCCGGCGCTGGCGATCACGCCTGACCGGCCTGGTTAAACTGATCCTCTGGTCCCCCCAGTTCCTGCAGCGCTAAAGGAAATCCAAGATGACAAATTTTAATCCAGATCGCCGCCGCCTGTTGTCCGGCCTCGGCGTTGGCGCCGGCACCCTGGGCGCTGGAGCCCTGGGACTGGGCTTCACCCAGCGGGTAGTCGCCGGCAACATTGGTACCGCACCCACCAAACTGCTGGTGTACCTGTTTCTTCGAGGTGCGATGGACGGCCTGAGCTACATGGTTCCCACCAGCGGGCCCAACCTGACCAACTATCAAGACAGTCGGGACAGCATCGCTATCGATCCTGCTAACACCCTAAGTCTTGCGGATATTCCCGGCGGCAATGGTTTTGGCCTCAATCCCCTGTGCCCGGATCTTTATGGCATTCGCAACAATGTGGCATTTATCCACGCCTGCGGCCATCCCTTAGATGCCCTGACCCGAAGCCACTTTGACGCCCAGGAAGAGATCGAACTGGGCACGCCGGGGGATCAATCGGCCACGGGCGGGGGGTTCCTGGCCCGATATCTGAGCGCCATACCCCACAGCGGCGACGCCGTGTTCACGGGTCTTGCCTCCAGCACCAATACGCCGGTGAGCCTGACGGGCTACTCCGATGTAGCCACCCTGGACTCGGCCGGCGGCTTCAGCCCCAACACCGGAACCTATGCAGATACCCACCTGGCAGGCTTGGGAGAAATGTACCGGGGCGGAACCGGATCCTTAGATCTGGCAGCCCAGTCAGCACTGGACGCGGTGGAGCTGATTAATTCTTTTGAAATTTCTGGCTATACGCCAGCCGGCGGCGTGGTTTATCCCGACACCAGCATCGGCAGGGATCTGTCCTTCATCGCCCAGATGTGGAAGCTGGACCTGGGGATCGCCGTCGCCTCCCTGGATAAAGGCGGCTGGGACACCCACAACAACCAGCAACCGTTAAATACCAACACAGCCTTTGGACAAAATATTCGCGAGGTCAGCGAAGCCGTGGCCGCGTTCTATCTGGACATCGCCAGCGATGCCAACAAGAGTGCTGACGACGTCTGTCTAGTTATTCAGTCGGAGTTTGGCCGTCAGGTCAGCGAAAATGGCAACCGCGGCACCGACCATGGTTATGGTAATCCAATGACGGTTATTGGAGGTCGCGTTGCCGGCGGAGTTTATGGCTCTTTTCCCAGCATCGCCGTGCAGGATAGACAGGGCGATGCGCTGGTTCCCACCACGGATTTCCGCCAGGTCCACGCCAGCGCCATGAATGTGGTGTTAGGCGCTGATGCCGGCGTGATTGGCAGCGTATTTCCAGGCTACAACTACAGCCCCATTAATATCATCTGAGCCGTCAGCAACCTACGATCTTTATGGATAATGCGGGCTAGAAATCTGCGCCGGCGGAAGTTCCCGCGGCGCGCATCCCAAATTTGCTGAGGCTTTATTGAGCAGGATCAGGGGTGAAGGTCTTGCCCGGTGCGGCCATGACCTTCATTGTCTGTGAACTGAAGCAAGTCAGGCGCTGACTTTACACTGGGGTACAGCGAACTGGTCGGCGGCCCGATCCAGGGCAGCCCCTAAATCTGCGGCCAGGTCGGCAGCGTCTTCTATGCCCACTGACAGACGAAGCAGGGTTGACCCTATGCCGGCTTCCCGGCGCGCCTCCTCGCTCATGGCAGCGTGGGTCATGGTTGCCGGATGAGCCACCAGGGACTCAACGCCGCCCAGAGATTCCGCCAGGGAAAACAGCTTCAATTCGCTCAAAAAGGTTGTCACCTCGCGGGTGTCACCCTTCAATTCAAAACTCACCATGCCACCGAATCCCGACTGCTGCTTGCGCGCGACCGCGTGGCCAGGGTGGCTGTTTAGACCCGGATAATACACTTTGGAAACCGCCGGATGGGCGGTAAGAATATCCACCAGTCGGCGGGCATTGGACTCATGCTGGGCCACCCGGACTTTCAGGGTACGGATTCCTCGCAGGGTCAGGAAGCTATCAAAGGGCGATCCGGTAACCCCTGTGCAGTTGGCCCACCAGGCCAACTGCTCCAGCAGCTGGGGCGTTTTTGCCACCACCGCGCCGCCCACAACGTCGCTGTGGCCGTTGAGATATTTGGTGGTTGAGTGAACAACGATATCGGCGCCCAGGGCAAGGGGCTGCTGCAGGGCGGGAGAGAGAAAGGTGTTGTCAGCCACCACCAGCGCGTCCACTTCTCGCGCCGCCTCACCTAGAGCCCGCACGTCGCTCACCCTCAGCAGCGGATTGCTGGGAGTTTCCAGCCAAACCAGCCGCGGCTTGAGGGCCAAAATCTGCTCTCGGGCCTTATCAGTATCGGAAAAGTCGATGAACTTGAGCTTCAGCTTCTTTTGTTTTTCCAGATTCTCCAGCAGCCGATAGCAGCCGCCGTAACAATCGTGGGGTGCCAGCACCAGATCGTTTGCCGCCAGCAGATGGGTTACCAGATAAACCGCGGACATGCCTGATGAGGTAATGACCGCGCCTGCGCCGCCTTCCAGATCGCTGATCGCATCACCCAGCAGATCCCGGGTTGGATTGCCGGATCGGGTGTAATCATACTTGCGCTTATCGTCAAAACCACGGAAGGCGAAGTTGCTCGACAGATACAGTGGCGGTACCACCGCACCGTGCTCCAGATCCGATTCGATACCCGTTCGAACGGCCACCGTAGCCGCGCTGAGCCGGGGCGGCTGGGCGGACACAATACTCTGCACAGAACCAGATCGGCTCTCGCTGGTGGTAGCAGTTGTAGGGTTGTTCTGACTTTCTTGCTGGCTCATTTCCAATGCTCTCCGTTAATCGGGGACTCATTGGTCCTGCACCAGAAGGCAACAAGATGGGCGTCGGGTCCTTAAGCAAAAGCTCTTTCTCCAACACTCATTTGCCGAAAAACAGAGCTTGCTCTGGCTTCCGCAGGAATTGGCACCTTGTTGAACGGGTTAGGTTCACAGGTTGCCCCGGCTTCAAAGGGCCTATCCCTCCGCCGGTCTCAATGAGTACGCAGCTAGTAAAACCGCTGACGCCGGAGAAGTCAATATCTTTTTATTGGAATATAGAGATATGTCACGATACGGAAGCATCGGGTGCTGCCGGTTGAGTGCTCGGGGAGCCCAAAGTGCTATTGGTTTCCGCTGACGCCCCATCGCCGGTAACACCGTCGTCTACGGTGAACTCAGGAAAGTAGATGGTCGCACAGGTGCCGGTGCCCAACTCTGACTGTATTTCAATCGGCCAGCCAAACCGGTCCGCCAGTCGTTTAACAATGGTGAGCCCAACCCCATGGCCACCCTTACCGCTGCGTCCGCCGCGGTAAAACGGCTCAAAAACCCGAGATACCGCGTCTTTCGACATGCCTACGCCCGTGTCATCAACCGACACAAAGCCCCGCCCGATGATCACCTTGACCGCACCATCATTGGTGTAGGCGCAGGCATTGCGGATCAAGTTACCCACCATCACCGCCAACACGCTGGGGGGCCCCATCACGTGGAGCTGCACCCGGTCGCTTTGGCGCAGCTTAACCTGCTTGTTGCGCACCAGAAATTCATAGCGCTCCAGCTCATCGGCCACCACATCGTTGACGTTGAACTCTTTAACCGCAAGCCCCTCGCCGCTTTCCCTGGCCAGCATCAGCAGGGCTTCAATCAACGCCTGCATATCTTTCGCGACGCCCTGAATACGGCGCACGGTGCGCTCTTGATACGGCGCCATCTCACCTTCTTCCAGCAGCATGTCGGCGGCCATCTGGATCACCGTCACGGGACTTCGAAGTTCATGGCTTGCATCACGGGTAAAACTTTTCTCCCGCTCCACGAAGCGCTGGATCCGTCCGCCCAGCTGGCGCAGCGCGCTGGTCAGCACATAGACCTCGTCGTGACTGTTAGCAAATTTTTCCGGGTCGAACTCTGCTTCGTCAAGGCGGTTCAAATTCAAATTTTCCACCCTGCGGGCCAGCTGCACCAGCGGCGAAACGGCGCTGTGGGACATCCGATAAGTCCACCAGGTGATCAGGTAAATGGTCAGCAAGACGATGCCCAAAGGCACCACCCCGAACAGCAGCGACAGGGACAACACATATTCCTGCTGAAACACCAGATACAGGGTTCCCACGTCGCGCCGGGTGACAAAGGCAATCGCGCCAGGCAGGGCCGGATCCAGTTTATGGAACCCTTCATCCAGAGCTGCCAAGTAGTTGGGCAACAGGTCGCTGGCAGAGCGCCTGACATAGCCTCGCAGGTTGGTGGTATGGGGTGGTGGCGCGTGGGGATCGTCGCGCAGGCGTTGAGTAAGGGTGTCAGCCTCGTCGTACAGAGCACGCTCTACCAGGGAGCCCTGTAGCACCCAGGAGGTACCGGCGACGCCCAGCAGCAACGCCAGGGAAATGGCTCCAGCCTGCAGCGCAAAACTAAAAAACAGCCGGCGTCTAACGCCTTGACGTTGAACGCCGGGGCCGGCCACGTCAGGCCTCGCTGGCCTCTTCCTGCAGGTCAGCCAGCCGATAACCAGCGCTGTGGATCGTGTGCAGCAACGGCCTGTCGAAGGGCTTGTCAATCACCTTGCGCAGGTTGTACAGGTGGCTTCTAAGGGTGTCGCTGTCAGGCAAAACGTCACCCCAGACCTCATGCTCAATGTCTCGACGAGAAACCACTTTGGGCGACTCACGCATCAAAATGGTTAGCAGCTTGAGGGCGATGGGTGACACAGAAAGCTCTTTGCCATCGCGGCGCAGTTGCAGCGTTGAGGTGTCCAGAGACATATCGCCTACGGTCAAGATCTCGTGACTCACCTGCCGCCGGGAACGCCGTATCAGCGCCCCGATTCGCGCGCAAAGCTCGCGAATCTCGAAGGGCTTCACCAGATAATCATCCGCGCCGGCATCCAGGCCTTCGACTTTGTCGTCCAGGGTGTCGCGGGCCGTAAGCATGATTACCGGCGTCGCGCTCTTACCGTCCTGGCGCAATCGTCGGCACAAAGCTAAACCGTCCATACCTGGCAGCATCAGGTCCAGCACGATGCAGTCATAGGTATTGGTGACCGCCAAATGAAGCCCGGTAAGGCCGTCAGCGGCGAAATCCATACGATATCCGCGACGTTCCAGGTATTCCGACGCCAGCTCAGCGATATCGTGATTATCCTCAATCATGAGGATCAGACCCTGATCATCTGCTCCCATGTGATCGACTCCATGTGAATAGTTATTTTTGGACTCTAAGTATAGGTGGCCTGGATATGATGGACACGTGAAGCCACCGATTAGTCAGGCCCGGGACAGGTAATCACTTCTGGCACCAGATGAGAAATGACGTTGTCGGCAATGACTGGCTGGGCCTTGGCGGTGGGGTGAATGCCGTCGGCCTGGATCATTCCGGGCACCAAAGCCACGCCTTCCAAAAGAAAGGGCACCCTGATCAAGCCAAGCTCACTGGCCAGATCGGCATAGATTTGAGCAAACGCCCGGCGATAGCGCGCGCCATAATTGCCCGGTATCTGCATCCCAGCCAGCACAACCCTGGCCCCAGTAGCGGTGGATTTCACCACAATCTCACGCAGATTTTCGTACAACTCCGTCGTAGGCAAACCCCGCAGCCCGTCATTTCCCCCCAGTTCAACCAGGACGATGGTTGGATGGTGTGACGCCAGCAGGTCGGGTAATCTTGCCAATCCACCCGCCGAGGTATCGCCACTGATGCTGGCGTTGATCACCGCCACGCCGCAGGGATCAAGATTATTGGCCAGCAGATCTACCCAGCCGCTGCCCAGCGGCAGGTTGTACGCGGCGCTGAGACTATCGCCCAACACCAACAGGCGAGACGGATGCCCTGGACGATCCAGCGCCAGCACGTTGGCAGACAACCCCGGCGCCAGTGCGCTGATCACCAGCGCCACAAGGAAGCCTGACTTGCGAGATGAGATATTGAACAATCGATTTATCATAGACGCTAAGGATATAAGCAAAGTGGTTGACGGGCCAGGCGGCGCGCTGACCATCCTCAAGCCCACAAGTCTAAGCATACAGGCCGGCGACTCGGTGGCGGTAGTAGGCCCCTCCGGGTCTGGCAAGACCACTCTGCTGGGGCTGCTGGCTGGCCTGGATCAACCCTCTGGCGGCCAGGTCGAACTGCTGGGTCAGGACCTGACCCAAATGTCCGAAGACCAGCGCGCCGCTCTGCGCGGCCGCGCTGTGGGATTTGTGTTTCAATCCTTCCATCTGCTGGACAGCCTGACAGCCCTGGAAAATGTCACCTTGCCCCTGGAACTCAGCGGCGCTGGTGACGAAATCCGCAAAGCCCAGGAAATCCTCCAGCGTGTGGGCCTGGGACCCAGGCTTGATCACTACCCAAACCAGCTGTCCGGGGGCGAAAAGCAGCGGGTGGCCATCGCCAGAGCCTACGCCGGCGCTCCCCAGATCCTGTTTGCCGACGAGCCCACCGGCAATCTGGACAGCGACACCGGCAAAGAAATCACTGACCTGCTGTTCGAACTCAATCAACACGGCGGCACCGCGCTGGTGCTGGTGACCCACGAAGAACGTCTGGCCCAACGCTGCGGCCGAATTGTCCGACTGGAAGCGGGCCAGATCCAGTCGGATTCTGGCGGCGTTGTGTCAGCATGAATGTGTGGCGATTTTCCCTGCGTCAAGTGCGCCGAGAGTGGCGGGCGGGGGAATTGCGGGCGCTGGGTTTGGCGCTGGCAGTTTCCGCAGCAGCACTGACCTCTGTGGGCGCCTTTTCCGATCGAGTCAGCAAGGCCCTGAGCCAGGGAGCCAACGAGCTACTGGCGGCAGACCTGGTGATCAGTTCCCGCCAGCTGATCAGCAAACAATGGACCGAAGAAGCCGACAGGCGTGGCCTGAAAAGTGCTCAGACCATTGAATTTCCCACCGTCGCTTTTGCCGGCGAGCGCTCCTTGCTGGTGCAGGTTAAGGGTGTCAGCGAGGGCTACCCGC
This sequence comes from uncultured Gammaproteobacteria bacterium, assembly GCA_964351665.1. GTDB lineage: Bacteria > Pseudomonadota > Gammaproteobacteria > Xanthomonadales > SZUA-38 > JANQOZ01. The sequence continues at coordinate 37,949 of CAYGPO010000005.1, forward strand.
TGCGCGGCCAGCTGCAGATCGCTGAGCAGAGCTTCGGCCCGACACAGATCGCGGACGGGGGGCCAGCGGCGGGCCAGGCCTGGGTGGATCCCCGGGTGATGGCAGAACTGGCGCTGGAGCGCGGTGGCACCATAGAGCTGGGTGACAGCAATTTTCAAACCAGCCAGACCATCGCCCTTGAGCCGGATGCGGGAGGCGGCGTGTTTAATCTGGCACCCAGGGTAATGCTGGCCTTCGACGACGTTGAAAGCGCTGGCCTGCTGGGGCCCGGCGCCAGGGTGCAATACCGCCAGCTGATCGCCGGCGACGACGCCGACGTGGCGGCCTTCAGGAAATGGTTAAAGCCCAGACTATCTGCCGGCGAATCGATCCAGACCCTGGCCGACTCCCAGCAACAGATTGGCAAAGCCCTGGACCGAGCCAACCAATTTCTGATGCTGGCGGCGCTGACCGCCGTGCTGCTGGCCGGGATCGCCATCGTGATTGCGGTGCGCCAGTTTGTGGATCGTCACCTGGACACCGTAGCCATCTTGCGCTGCCTGGGCGCCAGCCAGTCAGACGTCATTTCCACCTTTGCCCTGGTGCTGCTTTGGACGGGCCTGCCGGCGCTGTTGCTGGGCGCGGGCCTCGGTTATCTGAGCCAGAATCTACTGGTGCTATCCCTGGGCGATCTACTACCCGGCACCGTGCCCGGCGCGGGCTTAAAGCCGGTGCTCATCGCCATGGCAATTGGGCTGCTGGCGCTGTTGGGCTATGGCCTGCCGCCGCTGCTCCGCTTGCGCACCGTGCCCCCGGTGCGGGTACTCAATCGACAGATGGGCGCGGCGCCGGCCAGCCAGTTTGTTGGTGACGCCACGGCCCTGCTGTTTTCCCTGGCTTTGATCTGGTGGCTGTCGGCAGACCTGAAACTTGGCGCCGTCATGGCCGGCGCCTCCCTGGGCGCGGGGCTGCTGCTGGCGGCTGGCGCATTTGTACTGATTCGTCTGGCCCGGCGGCTGACCCGGGGCCGAACCCTGGGCTGGCGTTATGGCATCGCTAACCTGGCACGTCGCAATCGCGGTGTTTTGATGCAGGTCGCTGGATTGGGCCTGGGGCTGACCGCCATTTTTCTGCTGGGGGTGGTGCAACGGGATTTAATGAACGGCTGGCGCAACACGCTGCCAGCCAATGCGCCAAATTATTTCCTGATCAATATTCAACCTGAGCAGGTCGCCACCATAAGGCAGCAGCTGGAGCAGCGCGGCGCCGCCACCCAGGGCCTGTTCCCGCTGGCGGTGACCCGCCTGACCGAGATTAACGGTGTCGCGCCCAGCGCTGATAATCTACCCAGCGGCAGCGCCCGGCGGCGCATCGATGGCAACATGAATATCTCATGGAGCGATGATCTATCCCTGGGTAACACCATTACCCAGGGACGTTGGCATGATCCTGAAATCCCAGGGCCGCAGATTTCTTTGGCCCAGTCCTGGGCCACTTCCATGGGGCTGGGGCTGGGCGATAAGCTCACCTTCAGCGCTGGCAGTGAAACCGTTACCGGCACCGTGAGCTCCATTCGAGAAGTGGACTGGGACTCCTTTCAGCCGAATTTCTTTATCACTTTCAGCCGCAGCCTGGACGCCAGTATTCCCCATACCTTTATTAGCAGTGTATTCCTGCCGGAAGGTCAGTTTTCGGTGGTCGCAGAGCTGGTCAGACTGGTCCCCAACGTGTCGGTGATTGATGTAGGCACGCTGATGGCCAAAGTCCGAACCATGATCGAACGAGTCTCACTTACGGTGCAGGTGGTGTTTGTCTTCACCCTGCTGGCCGGGGTGGTGGTGCTGCTGGCAGCGCTCAGCGCAGGCCTTGCTCAACGACAGCACGAGGGTGCGGTGATGCGCACCTTGGGCGGCTCCGCCCGACAGCTGCGGGCTGCCATCTTCTCCGAGTTTGCGATGATTGGCGCGGTGGCCGGCCTGCTGGCCGCTGCCGCGGCGCTGGTGGCTGGTGGCGTGCTGGCCACACAGGTTTTCAACATTGACTATCAGGCCTCCTGGTGGCTGCCCGGGGCTGGGCTGGCCATCGGCGCACTGACCATCGGCACCACCGGCCTACTGGGTTCGCGCAGCGTGTTACGCACCCCACCCATGGTCACTCTGCGTGGCAGCCATTAGTCCTGAAAAGTCAGGTCCAGCTGCCGGGCTGCTTTGACGTCGTCCAATCGACGCACCGGCATGGTTAGGGGTGCCGCCTTAGCCAGGGCTGGATCAGCCTGTACGCTATCGCGAATATCTACCATGGCGGCAATGAATCGATCCAGCACTTCCTTACTTTCGGTTTCGGTGGGCTCAATCAGCTGACACTCAGGCACCAGCAGCGGAAAGTAGTTGGTGGGCGCGTGAAAATCCTTGTCCAGCAGCATTTTTGACAGGTCAGTGGCAGTCAGGCCAAATTCTTTGGCCTCCTTTTTTAACGTCACAATGAATTCGTGGCTGGCCCGGCGACTGGGAAAGGCCAGCTCAAAACCCTCCTGGGAAAGTCTAGCGGCCAAATAGTTGGCATTTAGGGTCGCAAACTCAGCCACCCGGGGCATTCCCTGACGCCCCAGCATCAGGGCGTAGATGAGTGCCCGCAGCAGCACCCCGGCATTGCCGGCAAAAGCCGACAGCCGACCAATGGATTGCGGACAATCGGCCTCATCCAGCCAGCGGAAACTGCCGTCATCAGCCTGGCCCACCATAGGAATCGGCAGGTAGGGCAGCAGGCGTTTAGAAACACCTACCGCCCCGGCCCCGGGACCGCCGCCGCCATGGGGCGTAGAAAAGGTTTTATGCAGATTCATGTGAATCGCGTCAAAGCCCATATCCCCAGGCCGCGCCTTGCCCAAGATCGCGTTCAGGTTTGCGCCGTCATAATAAAGCAGACCACCAACCCCGTGGACCAGTTCTGCAATCTCTTTGATCCGACGCTCAAATACACCCAGGGTTGAGGGATTGGTGAGCATGATTCCCGCCGTCTGCGGCCCCAAAGCCTGTTCCAACGCAGCGAAGTCCACATCGCCATCGGCCGCCGTTGGAATTTCCCGCACCTTGAACCCGCACATGATGGCAGTTGCCGGGTTGGTGCCGTGGGCCGCGTCAGGGACAATAATCTCGGTGCGGGTGTCAAGGTCGCCGCGAGCCTGGTGATAGGCGCGAATCATCGCGACCCCGGTAAATTCGCCCTGGGCGCCTGCCATGGGAGTTAGCGACACTCCGCTCATGCCCGTAACTTCAGCCAAGATCCCTTGAAGGTTGTGCATGGCCCCCAAAAAGCCCTGGGACAGCTGCGCCGGCGCGGTTGGATGCCGGCCCAGAAAACCGTCCAGCATCGCCAGTCGGTTGCAGGCTCTAGGGTTGTATTTCATGGTGCACGAACCCAGCGGATAAAAGTGCGTATCGATGGAGAAATTCTTCTGGGACAGGCGGGTGTAGTGGCGCACCACCTGCAACTCTGAAACCTCCGGCAACCGAGCCGATGTGGTACGCCTCAAAGGGCCCGGAATGGCGTCCCCCAGATCTACTGAAACCGGGTGTTGGGCGGACGCCTGACGGCCTGGGGCAGATTGCTCAAAGATCAACATAGGTATAGGAGTTCCTGTTAGCTGGCTGGCCGCTGGCTGGATTAACGTAATCGAACAAAGGGTTGGCCTATAATATCGAAAACGCCGCCTTCCTAGCTATGGTGAAAGTGTGAAATTCATGGCCCAGCCTACACAGGCAGCCCGGTCACTCACAGCGAAAAAGGCGGCGCAAATTGACGCTAAGCATTAGCGCAGCTATCTTATCGGGCAAATCGGAACCCCCACGTGCCGTCCAGACCTCAATTTCCCCGCGATTACAAAGCTCAGCCGGACAACCGTCGGCGACCGCCCGCGGCCTCACGCCGTCGCGCCGGGGCAGTGTTTCGCGGCTCCCTTAAGGGTGGCCGCAGAGATATGGGAAAATCATCGCCGATTCTGCAAGGAATCGCTACAAAGTATCTGGTGCGGGCCAGGGCCTTGCTGGCAAAATCGTCAGCGCGGAACCTGGGCAGTGCGTCCTCAGCCCACCCCCAAGCACAGGTTCAGGGCCGCTCCAAAAGCATGGCCAACAACCTTCAACGATGGCTGGCGAATCTGCCTGGGCCCCGTCGGCTGTGGCTGGCCGTGGGTACGATCCTGGTTATCCTGCCTGTGCTTTCCCTGGGTCTTGAAGCCATTGGCAATCGATCTGCAGCGGTGGCAGCGGATCTGCGGCTAACCCGTAGCCTGGCCCTGCCTGACCCAACAGAGAAAATTCCCGCTATTGTGCCTAAGGCATCCTGGAACGTTCAAAAAGTGGGTAAAGGCGATACCTTGGCGGCGGTGTTCAAGCGCCTGGGGCTGGGCCCTGGAACGGTGCACAAAGTGGTTCACCTGGACGACAACACGGCCCGGCTGACCCGGATCTACCCCGGCGATGAACTGGCCTTTCAGCTGGCTGAAGACGGCGGGCTGAAAGCGCTGGAATACCAGCTCAGCGAAGATGAGCGCCTGCGTGTGGTGAGCGTCGATGGCATTCTACATAGTGAAATTCAGGCCACGGCACTACTGACACAGCTGCGCCACACCGGCGGCCAAATCAACGATTCGCTGTTCCTGGCCGGCCGTGAGGCGGGTTTGAGTGATCGACTCATCATGGACATGGCCGGGCTGTTCGGCTGGGACATTGATTTTGTGTTGGATATTCGCCGGGGGGACGAGTTTCACCTGATTTATGAGGAAATCTACCGAGACGGTGAGTTTCTTCGAGCCGGAGAAATTGTTGCAGCAACCTTCATCAATCAGGGCGACCGATTTCAAGCTGTGCGCTTCGTCACCGACAACGGCACGGAATATTTTTCCCCAGACGGTCGCAACATGCGCAAAGCGTTTCTCCGCGCACCCCTGAATTTTTCTTATATCAGCTCCAACTTCAATCCGAAACGTTTTCACCCCATTCAAAAACGTGTCAAAGCGCACAACGGCACCGACTACCGGGCGCCATCGGGTACGCCGGTGTTTTCCGCCGGCCACGGCAAGGTGGTTGAGTCTGCCTACAACCGATTTAACGGTCACTATGTGTTTGTCCAACACGGCAATAACATCGTCACCAAATACCTGCATTTCACCAAACGCAACGTCAAGAAGGGACAGCGGGTCAAACAGGGCCAGGTAATAGGTTATGTTGGCTCCACCGGCCAGTCTGAGGCGCCCCACCTGCATTATGAATTCCTGGTCAATGGCGTTCACCGCAATCCCCGCACCGTCGACCTGCCAAAGGCTGACCCTCTGCCAAAAGCCCAGCTGGCCGCGTTTCAACAGGTCTCCTCACCATTGCTCAATCAACTGGATCTAATCCAAGGCAAGGCGCTGCTGGCTAAAGGGCCTTGATGGAGGCTCCAGGCATAGCGTCTGCGCCTGAGACCGCACTGTTTCTCGGTCTGATATCCGGCACCAGCATGGACGGCATTGATGCGGCGCTGGTGGACTTCGCGCCCGCCAATCCTGAAATCCTGGGAGCGTTGTCTCGGCCGTACGACGCTCAGCTGCGACAGAACCTCGTTGGCGTTTGCGCCGGCCAGCCCCTCAGCGCCGGCGCGCTGGCAGACCTGGACAGCCAAATTGGCCTGGCCTTCGCCGACGCCAGCCTTGCTCTGCTGACGGAACTGCAGGTGAGCCCCAGCCAGGTCATCGCCATCGGCAGTCACGGCCAAAACGTTTTCCATGGGCCATGGGCTACGCCGGCCAGCACCCTCCAGCTCGGCAACCCGCACCTGATTGCTGAACGCACCGGAATTACCACGGTGGCTGACTTTCGCCGGCGCGATGTGGCCATGGGCGGCCAGGGAGCCCCCCTGGCACCGGCGCTACATCAGCGCCTGTTTCGGGCTGAACAAGATTCGACGGCGGTGCTCAATGTGGGCGGCATTGCTAATCTGACCCTACTGCCCGCAGCGGCGGATTTACCCACTACCGGCTTTGATACCGGCCCCGGCAATTGCCTGATGGATGAATGGATACGGCAACATCTTGATCAAAGTTTCGACGCCGGCGGCGCCTGGGCAGGCTCTGGGACTGCAATCCCACAGCTGCTCAGTCAGCTGCTGGTAGACCCCTATTTTTCAAAGCCCGCGCCCAAGAGCACCGGTCGTGAGTACTTCAATCTGACCTGGCTGAAGGGCTACGCAGACCTTAGTCAGTATCGGGCGGCCGACGTACAGGCGACCCTGGCTGAATTGACCGTGCAGACCATCGCCCAACAGCTGGCAGAAAATCTGCCAGACTGCAGCCGACTGCTGATTTGTGGGGGTGGGGCCCACAACCAACACCTGCTCAACCGATTGGATGCTCAGCTGCAGTCAGTTGCGGTGCAGCTGACCGACCAGCATGGGATCTGCGCTGACTGGGTAGAGGCAACACTGTTTGCCAGCCTTGCTAGATCAGCACTCAGTTCTGAAATCATCGACCTGCAGGCCGTGACCGGTGCAGCCCCCCATGTTTATGGCGTGGTGTTTCCCGCCTCAGGCGCCTGATCCTTAGACCGACTGGCCATTAACGCGGCTTCATCCACCATTCCGGCTTTAATCATCACCGCAAACAACACGATTCCGGGTAGCGCTGCGCCCGTGGTCAGCAGATAAAAATTGACGTATCCAGTTGATTCAATCAGCGCTCCAGCGGTGGTGCCGGTTAACAATCGGCCGACAATACTGGCGGCAGCTGAAATCAATGCGTACTGAGATGCGGTGAAGCGCAGATCACACAGGGCAGAAAAATAGGCCACCACCACCACCCCGCCGATACCACTGGCGGTGTTTTCAAATCCAATCGCCGCCGCCAGCCCCAGGTTGCTATGGCCCACTACGGCCAGCGCCGCAAAACTGAAATTGGACACCGCCATGAGGATCAGGCTGATCAGCACTGAGCGAGCCATGCCGAGCCGGGTATACATTGCCCCGCCGAGGAAAATCCCAATCAGATAGGCCCAGAATCCGACACCCACATCGTATAGGGCGATTTCTGCGTTGCTGAATCCCAGATCGTCGAACAACAGGCGGAAGGTCAAATTGGCCAGGGTGTCGCCGATCTTATGCAGCAGAATAAACAGCAGAACCAAAAATGCACCGCGCCGTCGCAGGAACTCCAATATCGGGTTAAACACCAGCCCAACCGCCGCTCCGATGCCGGTGCGTTGCTGCACCTGTAGCTGTCGCTGGGGCTCGCCCATGATCAATGCTGTGATCATGGCCGGCAGCGCCAGCGCGGCGCAGGCGGCATAAGCAATAGTCCAGCCAAAGTCGCCGGCAAGCACCAGCGCACCAGCACCTGCCCCGGCGGAGCCGATACGCCAGCCATATTGCGACATACCCGAACCAACCCCCAGCTGTCTGGCGCTCAGCAGCTCGATGCGGTAACCGTCGATAACGATATCGAAGGTGGCGCCAGCCACCCCTACAGCGACGGCGGCGTAAGCAGTGGTGAGCAGGTTGGCCGAGGGGTCAACCAGGGCTAGATTGATCACCGCCGCAATCACCAACAATCCGGAAAAGATCATCCAGGAAACCCGCTGACCCAATCGACCAAGCAGCGGCAGCTCAACGCTATCCACCATCCAGGCCCACAACCATTTGAAGTTATAGACTAAAAAAGCCAGCAGAAATGCCGTCACCGAACGTTTGTCGATGCCCTCCTGAGCCAGCCGGGTGGTCAGGGTGGCGCCAATCATGGCGTAAGGAAATCCCGAGGACAGGCCTAGAAAAAAGGCCGCCAGGGGAGCTGCCTCAAAATACGGTCTGACCGTTGCCGGCAGCTTTTCCAGCCAGCGGCTCACCAGTCGTAGTCGATAATCAGCGGCGCATGGTCAGAAAAACGCTTGCGCTTGTAGATGCTGCAGCCGGTGGCAGCCGCTGCCACAGCAGGGGTCGCGATCTGGTAATCGATCCGCCAACCCACGTTGTTGGCCCAGGCCTGACCGCGGTTTGACCACCAGGTGTACTGCTCATCACGCTGATCCAAAGCACGGAAGGTATCGACCCAGCCTGCCTCATTGAACAGCTGGTCCAGCCAGGCCCGCTCCTCTGGCAGGAAACCGGAGTTCTTGCGGTTACCCCGCCAGTTTTTCAGGTCCTGCTCTTTGTGCGCGATATTCCAGTCACCGCAGATAATGTATTCACGCCCATCCTGGGCCATGGCCTTTAGTTTGGGCATCAGCCAGTCCATCACAGAAAACTTGAATTGCTGACGCTCATCGCCGGAAGATCCCGACGGCAGATAGAGGGAAACCACTGACAGATTGCCAAAATCTGCCTGCAGCCAACGACCCTCCGCGTCAAACGCGGATTCCTCCAGACCTACCTGGACCCGGTCCGGCGGCTGGCGGCAATACAGCGCGGTGCCGCTGTAGCCCTTTTTCACCGCATCGTGATAGAAACAGTGAGCCATTGGGAAAAAGGCCTTGTTTTCTTCCAGCTGATGAACCTGAGCCTTGGTCTCCTGAATGCACACCACGTCGGCTTTTTGTCGTTTTAACCAGGCAAACACCCCTTTGCGTTCGGCGGCCCGAATACCGTTGGCGTTCAGCGAGATGATCCGCATTGCATTGTCCTTTGTGGCGGCAGCCGCGCAGTTTAGCAGGCTGCTGGGGGGACATGACTTCCAGCACTGTATTACAAATGTGCTACATATGTATACTTTAGTCCTTAGATTAGGGGAGCCGCCTCCATGTCGGAAAAAAGTGTCAATCTCAGCGTACGCCTGAGCAGCGAAGATGCGCGTTTTCTCAAGCGCCTGAGCATCCCCAACGCTGAAACCGTCAGCGAAAAACTGCGCATGATCATTGATCGCGCCAGACGCCGTGAGGAAGGTGCCCATAGTTACCCTGCTGCCCTGAGGATGGTCGATGAGCTATTGGACCCAGTGCGCTTAGGCCTGCTGGATCAGGAACGGCGAGAACAGGTGCACTCCGAGCTGCTGGCCAGAGTTTATGAATGGTTGCCGGACATGCTCGGCTACCTGCTGGCAGGAGTTGATCAGGAGCCCGACTCCGATGAGGTCATCGAGCTGGCACAGCTGGAATCGGGTATCGCGGAGCGGGTATTTCGGCTCATTGAAGCGGTGCTTAGACTGGCCCTTACCTGCCCCAACCCCTGCTTTGAATCCGACGCGATAAGTCGCCGGCTGGCTTCAACTCTGGCCTTGGCCAGACTGCTGGAAACCGTTGCGCCGCCACCTAAGGGAGCAAAATAATGATTGAACTGATTACCCACGAAAGAGCCCTGCCATTTGCCGTTTCCCTGGCCCTGATGGCTTTGCTGCTGGTACTGGAACTGATCACCCTGGCCTTCGGCACGGCGCTGTCGTCGCTGGTCGATGGCGCTCTGCCTGATCTTGCTGCCGGCGCTGATATGGATGCTGATCTGGATCTGCAGTCAGGGGGACAGCTGTCATTAGGTGCATTCCTGGCCTGGCTGAAACTGGACAAGCTGCCGACCCTGGTGGTGCTGATCGTATTTTTGGCCAGTTTTGGGCTGCTTGGTCTGACCCTGCAGAGCGTGATCGCCGGCCAGGTTGGCCAGCCCATGCGCGCATCCATCGCCGCCATTATCACCCTGCCCCTGACCATCCCAGTGATGGGGCCGCTGCTCAGCGGCCTGGCCAAGGTTATGCCCCAGGACGAAACCGAAGCGGTGTTCAGGGAATCATTTATCGGCGCCATCGCCACCATCACCCTGGGCACCGCCAGCCCTGGCTCGCCGGCCCAGGCCCGACTGTCCGATGATCATGGACAAACCCACTACGTGATGGTGGAACCAGCCGCCGGCCAGCCAGACATAGCAAGCGGCAGCAACGTTGTCCTTGTTGAAGCTGCCGGCAACAGCTTCCTGGTGCGTCCTGTTAACTGACCGGCCTGCAGCGACTGTCGGCCCATTCAAAAAAGCCTATTTCAAACAGCCTGCCGATAGCACACAAACGGGCGAAAATTTAGCCTTATCAACCTGACCTGAAAGGAGTTTTTATGTCTCAACTAAGCAATTATCTCGACATCGCCCTGGTGGCGGGCACCATGTTGGTAGCCATCATACTGCTGGTATTTGTTGTCGCTCGCCTCTACACCCGCGCGTCCAAGGAAATCTCCTTTGTCCGCACCGGCGCCGGCGGCCAGAAGGTCATCATGAATGGTGGCGCCCTGGTGCTGCCGGTGTTTCACGAGGTGATACCGGTCAACATGAATACCCTCAGACTGGACGTACTGCGGGCCAATGACCAGGCCCTGATCACCCGAGACCGTATGCGGGTAGACGTGGCTGCGGAATTCTACGTACGGGTTCAACCCACCGCAGACGCCATAGCCAACGCCGCCCAGACCCTGGGTCAACGGACCATGCAACCCGACGCACTGAAACAACTGGTGGAAGGAAAGTTTGTCGACGCGCTGCGATCGGTGGCGGCGGAGATGGCGATGGAAGAACTGCATGAGCAGCGCACCGATTTTGTCCAGAAGGTGCAGCAGGTTGTGTCGGAAGATCTATTGAAAAACGGCCTGGAGCTGGAAACGGTATCCCTGACCGGCCTTGATCAGACCAGCAAAGAGTTCTTCAACCCGGACAACGCCTTTGACGCAGAAGGCCTGACCAAGCTCACCGAAGCCATTGAGATGCGGCGTAAAAAGCGCAACGACATTGAACAGGACACCCAGGTTCAAATTCGGCGCAAAAACCTCGAAGCGGCACAGCAGCAGCTGGAAATTGGCCGGGAAGAGGAATACGCGCGGCTGGCTCAGGAAAGAGAGGTGGAAGTCCGGCGCGCCAGCCAACAGGCGGAAATTGCCCTGGAAAGAGCGGCCAAACGCCAGCAGGCGGAAAGTGCTGACATTGTCTCCGCGCAGCAGGTAGAACAATCCCGAATTGAGTCGGACCGACATCTTGAACAGCTGCGTATCGCCAAAGAACAGGAAATTAGAGAACGGGATGTGGCCCGGGAAAAGGCGATCCAAACCGCCGATATCGAACGCCAAAGAGCTATCGAGCTATCAGAACAGGATCGGGAAATTGCCGTGGCAGAAAAATCGCGAGATCAGTCCCTGGCCCAGAAACTGGCTGACGAAGCTCGGGCAGAAGCGGTTCGAGCCGCTGAGCGGGTGGCCACGGTCAGATTGGTAGAGGTCGCGGAACGGGAAAAATCCATTGAACTTGTGGAAGCCAGCAAAGAGGCAGAACGCGAAAAAATTGACCTCACCGTCAGGGCTCTGGCCGCCAGTGAGGCAGCTGAGGATGATGCCGCGGCAATCCGCACCCGGGCTCAGGCAGAAGCCGACCGCATCCGCATCGAAGCAACAGCCGCGGCGGAATCAGAGCGCCTGCGCGCTGATGGCGCAGCGGAACGGTATCGGGTTGATGCCGAGGGCAAAAAGGCCATCAACGAATCGTCCAACGTGTTGTCTGCCGAGCAAATAGCTATGCAGGTGAAGCTCGCCATTATCGAGCAGCTGCCGGAGATCATTCGACAAAGCGTCAAACCGATGGAAAACATTGATGGCATCAAGATCATTCAGGTAGCAGGATTGAACGGATCCGGGATCGCCGGGGATGTTGGCAGCTCGTCAGCCGATCATGGCACTGGCGCCGGAAGCCAGGCAGGTCTGGCTGACCAGGTGGTCAACAGCGCCCTGCGCTATCGAGCCCAGGCGCCGCTGATTGAGTCCATACTGGGTGAAGTAGGACTGTCCGGGGAGTCCCTGGAAGGCCTGGCCAAAATGGCCCAAAACCCACCGCCGGCCAGCTAACGGCCCCGCCACAAAACCCATCCACGGATGCGGCCCGGCACCAGCCGTCGGGCCGCCTGATTGGGAACTGGACCCCTTCTGTGTTGCCTGCCAGACGGTACAATGGCGTTTAAGTTGGACCCGGGGGTCACCGTGAATCATTATCAGGCCGCGTTTCTCGAACTGTGCATCGAGCTCGACATCCTTAAATTTGGCGAGTTCACCCTGAAATCAGGGCGTGAAAGCCCCTACTTTTTTAACGCTGGACTGTTTTATTCTGGCCTTTCTCTGGACGCCCTTGGCAATGCTTATGCCCATACCCTGGCAGACTCAGAGCTGGACTTTGATCTGTTATTTGGGCCAGCCTACAAGGGCATCACCTTAGCCTGCGCAACCGCCATCGCCTGCTCCCGGCATTTCGACAAAGACCTGCCCATTGCTTACGATCGAAAAGAGGCAAAAGACCACGGCGAAGGCGGCCAGATGGTTGGCGCACCGGTGCGGGGTAAGCGAGTGGTGATCATTGATGACGTGATCTCCTCGGGCACCTCCATCAGGCTGGCAGCTGAGCAGCTGGATGCCGCTGGCGCCACCTTAGTGGGCGTTGTGCTGGCCCTGGACCGGCAGGAGCGCGGCTTTACCGAAGAGTCAGCCAGCGCCGAGATTCAGCGCCGCTACAAAGTACCAGTGTTCAGCATCCTCAGCCTCGATACCCTGATCGAATACCTGTCCGAGGATCCAAACCATGAAAAACGGCGCAAACAAATAGTTCAATATCGGGCGCTGTACGGCACCAACGCCCAACCGCTGTAATCGGCCGTTTATCCCCTGGGGCGAACCCAACCCGCACATCCCGGTCCTATCAAGCAGCAGTAGTTGTGTCGTTATGGCACAAAAATTCACATTTATTAAGGGGCATCAGTGCCCTGCTCGCGGGTTTAGTTGCGGGCTAACGTGCATAATATTGGGTGTTGTCCCGGGACATTAAAATTGATGAGAGATTCCATGAAATATCGCTTCCCCTCGCTGAAAACCCGATCACTGATGATCGTGGTCCTGGCTGCCTTTGTGCTAACACCGGCCAGCGCTCAAAAGCTATATAAGTGGGTCGACGCCGACGGAAACGTGTTCTACAGCGACCAGGTTCCTCCAGAGCAAGTCAAACGCGGACGCGAACAGCTTAATGACCAAGGCGTTGTTGTTGATCGCGTCGCCCGGGCCAAGACACCGCAGGAACTGGCCATTGAGGCTGAAAAGCTGGCCAAACAGCAAGCGATTGAAGAAGCGGAGGAAAAGCGGCTTAGGGAAGAACGACGAATGCTGCGCCAGTACGCCTCAGAGGAAGACATCATTGCCATGCGCGACCAGCGAATCGACGCTATGAATCGTCAAATCAAGTCTGCCCAGACCATGATTGACAGCCATTCTGGCTCCCTTGCAGGCCTAACCAAACGGGCCTCAGAACAGGAGAGCCAGGGCATCGAGGTGGGCACCGACCTGGAAGAAACCATTGCGCTGCTGCAGGAACAAATTGCCCAGCAGGAATCAAAGATTGCGGAACGGGAGGCTGGAAAACTTGCTTTAGCCGCCGAATTTGAAGAAGAACTGGAGCAATTTAGAAAAGTTCAGCAGCGCCGGGGGCGCTAGCCCGCATATTCATGAAGGTCGGATGACTGGCCTCAGCTGGCGAGTCCAGATTGGACCATCGGGGGAAAACCCATAGCCATAGCTATAGCCATCGCTATGGTTTTAGGCCGATGGTTCAAGATGGGCCGCCCGATGAGGCGAGACACCGACAGCGACACACCGTCAGCCACCGCCATTTAGGCTGATCACTCAAGGGCCTGAAAGCGCTGGGATTTGCCAGGTCATCAGCGGCCTTGATGAATAATGCGGGCTAGGAGTCTGCGCCGTTGGGTTAAAAAGGCAGATCCAGGTCGGGCTTGAGCTTGAGCAGCTGTTCCTTGAACGCGCCCTGTATTCTGGCAAGTCCTGGTTCGCTGACTGAATCAAATCGCATCACCAGACATGGCGTGGTGTTAGAACAGCGCACCAGTCCCCATCCATCATCATAGTCAGCGCGTATGCCGTCGATGGTGGTCAGTCGAGCGCCCTCAAAGGTGGCCTGGGATGCAAAGGATTCCATAAACGCATAGTGCTCACCCTCTGGCATCTCTACCTTGATTTCCGGGGTACTCACTGAGCTTGGCAAGGCTTCCAGCATGGCGTTGGCCCCATCCGGGTTTGCCGCCAGAATCTCCAGCAGGCGGGCACAGGCATAAATCCCGTCATCAAACCCAAACCAGCGTTCCTTGAAGAAAAAGTGCCCGCTCATCTCGCCAGCAAGGGCTGCATTGGTTTCTTTCATCTTGCCTTTGATCAGTGAATGCCCGGTTTTCCACATGATGGGACTACCGCCGTGGGCCAAAATAACCTTAGCCAGATGGCCGGTGCATTTAACGTCGTAGATTATAGCGGCGCCGGGATTGCGGGTCAGCACATCTTCGGCAAACAGCATCATGATGCGGTCCGGGAAGACCACTTCGCCCGCCCGGGTAACCACTCCCAGACGATCGCCGTCGCCATCAAAAGCAACGCCCAGGTCCGCATCCAATTGCTTCACGGTCAAGATTAAATCCTTCAGATTTTTCATATCTGAGGGATCTGGGTGATGGTTGGGGAATTCGCCGTCCACATCACAAAACAGCGGTATCACCTCGCAGCCGATCTCTTCCAGAACCCAAGGCGCCACTCGGCCTGGGATCCCGTTGCCACAGTCCACCACCACCTTCAGGGGCTCTTCCATCTGTACATCGGAGGCGATCCGTTCCACGTAGTCGTCCAGGATGTCCATCTCCTGCACGCCGCCTTCCCCGTCAGTGAAATCCTTCTCCACGATTCGCCGGTGCAAATCGGTAATGTCAGATCCCGACAGGGTATCGGTACCCAACATAACCTTGAAGCCGTTGTAGTCTGGGGGATTGTGGCTGCCTGTAACCATCACCCCGGAGCCGGTACCCAGGCTGTGAGTGGCGTAATACAGCACCCCCGTGGGCACAGCGCCAATGTCGATCACATCGACCCCGGACTTCAGCAGACCGGCGATTAACGCTTCGGTAATTTCGGGCCCAGATAAGCGACCATCACGGGCCACCACAACCTGAGCCTGAGAACGCGCCCTGGCTTCACTACCTATGGCCCGACCAATCAATGAGGCGAAGGCCGGTGTCAGGGTGTCGCCAATAACGCCGCGAATATCGTAGGCGCGGAAGATGCTTGCTGGCGGGTAGTCAGCAGAGGCAGATGGCGACGCTGCTGGTTGCTTGCTGACGCTGGCAGCTGCAGCCGCGTCAGTTGGCTGCTGGGCAGAGCCCTGGGCGCTGTCCTCATCACCCTCGTCTTCCAGAACCACCGGCTCAAGGGCGCTGGCAGTGGCGGCGCTATTAAGCCCCAACAGAACGCGCTTTCGTTGTTTCAACGACCAAAGCAGAAGGGCAGCCGTCAGCAGGGCCGCGACTAAATTGACCAGCCAGCTGAACTGGTTTTGCAACGGCGCTTCCGGATAATGAAAAGCCAGCTTGAACTCACTGTTTCCCACGTCCACCAGCTGCAGGTATTCATTGGTGGTTTTTTGTCGGCCGCTGCTGGCAGCTATCAGGCCAGAACCCAGCTGGGAATAGACCCGAAGATCCAGGTAGCCGCCACCCACGGTGGCCGATTGCACCATCTCGATAATGCTGTCCATGGGATAACGCACCAGCAAAAATCCAAACAGCCTTCTATCGCTATTGGAGACGCGCTGGGTGATGGGCGCCGCCCAGCTGTAATGAGAGTTTTCGGTTCGCAGCAGGCCGCCACCGGGGCCGGCGGGAACGCCGGAGTCTTTGGATTTGAGCAGCAGATAAATCCCCGCCCAGCCCAGCCCAGGATGTGGCTCAGGCTGCAGGCCTTCAACCGCCGGCGAGAAAATCCGAACCCACTCAGCGCCTCCGAGGCGACCGCGCAGGTCTAACGCTGCACTGGCCATCAGTCCGCTGCCACCATCTTCCACCGCCAACAAGGCCTGCTCCGACTCGGCAGCGAGCAAGATCTGGGATTCCTTTTCTCGAAAATCCCGCACCATGGTGGCACGAATAGCGTTTGCCTGGGCCTCAAGGCTTGCGCTTTCGCGCTCAAACCACAGATGGCTTCCTGCCTGGTATAGCCACCAGGCAGTGGCCGCAAACAGCAGTGTGAGAACCACAGGAAACATCAGCATTCGCCAATCCAGCGATTGACTTTTGCTTCGCTCACGTTCTCGCTGTGCGCGCTCCAGCGCGGTAGGTTTACCCGCCACTGGGCACGCTTGTCGGGTGCTGTTTCAGCACAAAACGTCTCCCACAGACCTATCCCAGACCCGAGTGGCCAAAACCACCCGCGCCCCTCTGACTCGTCTGAAAATCGTCAACGATCTCAAACTGGACTCGTACAACCGGCACAATGACCAGCTGTGCTATGCGTTCTCCCGGGTTAACGGTAAAGGTTTCTGTTGACCGATTCCAGCAGGAAATCATCAGCGGCCCCTGATAGTCAGAGTCAATCAGCCCCACCAGATTGCCCAGCACGATGCCATTTTTGTGTCCCAACCCTGACCGGGGCAGCAACACTGCCGCCAGCGAGGGGTCAGCCAAATGCAGGGCAATACCGGTATTTAGCAATTCGGTTTGCCCCGGGTCAATGCTCAAGGGCTGATCGAGAACCACCCGCAGATCCATACCGGCAGAGCCGTCGGTGGCGTACTGGGGCAGCGCTATGGAGTCACCCACCCGCGGATCCAGAATTTTCACCTTTACAGAAATATCAGACATGCTCACAGCCTGTCGGCTTTGTTCATCTGGTCGGCAACATGCTCCAGCAACCGATGGGCCAGAGAAACCTTTGACTGTCTGGGTAGCTCTACCCGCGTGTCTGGGCCAAGCACGGTTAGGGCGTTGCAGTCGGCATCAAAACCGGAGTTTTTCTGCCCCACTCGATTGGCAGCGATCAGATCCACGCCCTTGTTTTTTAGCTTTTTCATGGCGAACGTTTCTACCTGGTCGGTCTCGGCGGCAAATCCCAGCGTGAAGGGGCCAGGCTCAAGGGCGGCCACTGCTGCCAGAATATCCGGATTCTGAGTCAATTCCAGGGATAAGTCCTGGCCGTCGCGCTTTTTTATTTTTGTCATCGCTTCGCTCTGCGGACGGTAGTCGGCGACGGCGGCGGCGGCGATGTATAAATCACAGCCAGATGACGCGTGTTCCAACACAGCCTGATGCATCTGCTGCGCTGAGCGTACATCCACCCGCTTGACCCCCGGCGGCGTCATCAGATTAACCGGACCGGCCACCATAGTCACCTCTGCCCCGTGGGCCCGCGCCGCGCCCGCCAGAGCAAATCCCATGCGCCCGGAACTTCGGTTGCCCAGGAACCGGACCGGGTCCAGATCTTCGAAGGTGGGCCCCGCAGATACCAGCACTTTTGCGCCCATCAGTCTTGGCGACGGACAGTGAAACAGATGGGTCACACACTCAGCCAACTGATCGGGCTCCAGCATTCGGCCAACGCCCTCATCGCCACAGGCTTGCTGGCCCTCTGCCGGACCCCAGATTTTTGCTCCACGAGCCGCCAGCACCTGGGTGTTTTCCTGGGTCGCCGAATTGGCCCACATCTGTTGGTTCATGGCCGGCGCTAAGGCCAGCGGAGCGCGGCTGGCCAGCACCGCGGTGGTCAGCAGATCATCTGCTACCCCAGCGCGCAGCCTGGCCAACAGGTCAGCCGTCGCCGGTGCAATCAACACAAGGTCAGCCCAGCGAGCCAGTTCAATGTGGCCCATGGCGGCTTCGGCAGCAGGATCAAGCATATTCATCGCAACGGGCAGTCCAGATACTGCCTGCAGACTCAGGGGCGTAACAAACTCTTTTGCTGCGGGAGTCAGCACAACGCGCACGGTGGCACCGCGCTCAACAAGGCGTCTGACCAAATACGGAACCTTGTAGGCAGCGATGCCGGCGCTTACCCCAAGTAATATCCGGCGTCCTTCAAGCGCGGCTTCCAATCGATCATCCCTGTTCGCAGATACTATATATTACAGGCAAACGGGCTGATTGTCCGTGTCAGCCCGGCGCCGACTCGGCTTACCATGAGCGCCATGATGTCAGCCGCCGCCGAAGAAAAACCCCTGCTTCTCCCCGCCGCCGGTCCGGGCCTACTGATTCGCCTAAAACGGCATCTGTTGCAATACGGCCCCCAATCCCTCACCACCACCGAGCTGCTGGGCCTGCTGCTGGGCCCCGGCGGCAACCCCTGGGGCGTTGCGGCGGGCACCCTGGAGGCCCTGGGTGGACTGGAGGGGCTGAGCAAGGCCAGCGCCTGGCAGCTGCGGCGGCAGACGGGAATTGGCGATGGCCGGGCAACTCGGGTGCTGTGCGCCATGGAGCTGGCTGCCCGGCGTCAAAGGGATACGGTGGCGGCCGACCCCATTGCCAGCCCAGGGCATAGCCATCGATACTTTGCAGCCAGGCTGGCCAATTTCCGGCGAGAAAGCTTTGGCTGCCTGTATCTGGACACCCGGCACCGCCCCATCGATTTTCAGATCCTGTTCCAGGGCACCGTAGACAGCGCCGCAGTGTACCCCCGGGAAGTGCTCAGACATTGCCTGGAACGGGACGCCAGCGCTGTAGTGGTGGGTCATAACCATCCGTCGGGAGACCCCCATCCAAGTCACGCCGACATCACCATCACCACTCGACTAAAAGACGCACTCAGCCTGCTAGACATTCGGCTGCTGGATCATTTGATCATTGCCGGCTCAAGGGTGTATTCCTTCGCTGAGCATGGAAGGATCTAGCCGTCTGTCTAGCCGTCTGTCTAGTGATAAGGCGAGGATTCACCCGGGGGCC
>CAYGPO010000005.1:56745-71895 GCA_964351665.1 uncultured Gammaproteobacteria bacterium
TAGCCGTCTGTCTAGCCGTCTGTCTAGTGATAAGGCGAGGATTCACCCGGGGGCCGGTTCTTAAACCGGCGATGCAGCCACAGGTACTGCTCCGGCGCCTGACGGATAATTTTTTCCATGGCGGCGTTGATTCGGGTGGCGTCCTCCAACTGATCGTCCCCGGGCAGACCATCAATTGCCGGGCTGATCACCACCTGATAGCCATTTTTATCCCGCTGCTGTTGCATGGTGAGCACTCGAGCCCGGCCCATGATTGCCAGCTGATGGGCTGAACAGGAGGTGGAGGCTTGCAGCCCAAAAAACGGCGCGAATACGCTCTGACCCCGTTCGTAGTCCTGGTCCGGCGCGTACCACAGCAGCCCCCCTTTACGCAGATGACGAACCGCCCCCCGGGTCTGATTGCGGCTGAAGCTGTCGCCAACAAAACCGCCGCGACACTTTTTTACCAGATATTCAAGGGCCAGATTGCGATGTTCCCGATACAAACAGGCCTTGGAAGGCCGGTCGTGCTGGCAAATCATTCGGGCAACAATTTCCAAGGTGGTGAAATGTGCCGCCAGCAGCAGCACCCCCTGGCCCGCTGCCAGCGCCTCGTCCAGGTGTTCGGTGCCAATCAGGGTGCTTAAGCGCTCAATTCGCCGGGGCGATCCGAACCAGGCAATGCCCGCCTCGGGAACCATACAGCCCAGCGACTGGAAACATGATTTGAGCATCTGTTCCCGCACCGAAGCGTCACGCTCAGGGAAACACAGTTCAAGGTTGCGCCGGGCTACGCTTACCCGGGATTTGAGCACCCGCTGCAACAGTCCGCCCAGACGTCTTCCCATCCACATTGACCAGCGCCAGGGCAGCAGCTGCCACAGATACAAGATCGCGAAACCTATAAACACTGGCCAGTAGCGGGGTTTCCATAGCTCACCCATGGCGCGATGATATACTCAAATGCCGGCGATTTCCGGCCCGCACTACACAATAGCGTGACACGTCTTTATACCCTCGTGATGTACCTTTTGACCCCGGTGATTGTTTACCGACTGGCGGTGCGTGGGCTGCGTGCCCGGGCCTACTTCTGGCGCTGGCGGGAACGCTTCGGGTTCTTTCCGGAGCCGGATTTCGCCAGCAGTATATGGGTACATGCCGTGTCCGTGGGGGAATTTCACGCCGCTTTGCCGTTGATACGAGAACTGACCAAACGCTATCCGGATCAGGCCCTGGTAGTGACCACCGTAACCCCCACGGGCTCCGAACAGGTGATTCGCAATTTGGGTGATAAGGTCTTTCATGTTTACCTCCCCTACGACCTTCCCGCCGCCATTAACCGCTTCCTTGACCGGACCAAACCGCTATTCAGCGTGGTCATGGAAACGGAAATCTGGCCCAACCTTTTCTTCGTTTGCGCTGCCCGAAACATTCCTGTGGTGGTGGCCAATGCACGATTGTCGGAAAAATCCCTTAAAGGTTACGGGCCGGTTAAACCGCTGGTTTCAAAGGCTCTTAACTGCGCCGCGGCGGTGGCGGCACAAACGGAAACCGATCGTCAACGACTGCGAAAACTCGGCGGTCACCCGGATCTTCTGCATGTGGTGGGCAGCCTGAAGTTTGACTTACAGCTGCCGCCAGGGGTGGCAGAGTTTGGACAGGACATGCGCAATGACTGGGGACGTGACCGACTGGTGGTGGTAGCGGCCAGCACCCACGAGGACGACGACAATGCCCTGCTGCCGGCCTTTATTGAGCTGCTCAGCGAACACCCAACGGCACTGCTCGTTATCGCCCCCAGGCATCCGGAGCGGTTCAGCCGGGTGATTGCGAACTGCCGATCTTTTGGGCTGAACACGGCCTGCCGCAGCGAGGACCGGGAAGCCAACGTCAATACTCAGGTGTTTGTGCTCGATACCATGGGAGAGCTGTTGAATTACTTTGCCGCAGCGGACATTGCCTTTGTCGGCGGCAGCATTGCCCAGGTTGGCGGACACAACGTGCTGGAGCCAGCAGCCCTCGGGGTGGCGGTGCTGGTAGGCCCTCACACCTTCAATTTTGCGGAAATCACCGAAATGCTGCTCAGTCGTAACGGCGCGCTGCAGGTGGACGACCAGCAGTCCCTGGCCAGGCGCTTAATCGAGCTGGCCGGAGACAGTGATCTACGCCGGGAAATGGGCCAACGAGGATTTGACCTGGTGCAGGAAAATCGGGGAGCCCTGGCCCGCACCCTGGAGCTGGTTGAGCAGGCCGCCGAACATCGCTGGCGCGAGGTTGATCGCGCCCACCCGGTGATTGAACAGGACGTTAGCGCAGGTCCTGATTAACCGCCTCTAGATCTGTCACCTCAATGGTTCCGGCCCCGGAACGCAAACGCAGCCGGTTGAGCACCAGATCATGGCGGGCCTGGGAGTAGTCGCGCTGGGCTTGAAACAGGGTTCGCTGGGACAGCAGCACGTCGACAATGGTCCGGGTCCCCACCTCAAAACCGGCCTCGGTGGCCTCCAGAGCGCTTTGCGCAGAGACCACCGCCTGTCGGAATGCCTGAACCTGGCTAATGCCCGCCAACACCGCTCGGTAGCTGTTGCGGGTGGTGCGGGTGATGCCGCGCTTTTCCTGTTCCAGCTGGTCCAGGGCCGCGTCGTAGTCCGCTGCCGCCTGGCGGCTGCGTGAGGACACCGCACCGCCCGCGTAGATCGGCACGTTGAGGGTGATTCCGATGGAGGTAAAATCCTGGGTCTCGGTCGCAAAGGGGTTGAGGTCACCACTGTTGGTGGTGTCCTGGTAGGTCATGTCGGCGCTCAGGGTTGGGTAGTGACCCGCCCGCTGGGTGCGGATGTTGTGATAAGCCGCGTCAGCGGCAAATTTGCGGCTCATGACGCTGGGGTTGGCACTGAGGGCAGAATCCACCCAGTCGGTCATCACCGCCGGCTGGGGCGGCGCCAGAGAATAGTCTTCGCGTAACGGGCGCACGCTGTTGATTTCCTGTCCGGTCAGCTCACGCAGCGCCTCCCGGGCGTCATCCAGGGTGTTCTGCGCCACAATCACATTGGCCCTGGCCCGGTCGTAAGAGGCTCGAGCTTCATGCACATCGGTGATAGCCGTCAGCCCCACCTCATAGCGTTGCTCTGCCTGCTCCAGCTGTCGGGAGTTGGCGGTTTCTTCAGCGCTGGCGAATTTCAGCGCGTCTTCAGCGGTCAGAACCCCAAAGTAGCCCTCAGCCACCCGCACCATCAGGCCGTTAAGCGCCAGGGCGTAGTCGGCCTCTGACTGGGCCAATTGGGCTCGGGAAGCATCCAGCCGAGTGTAATTCTCTCGCTGGTAAAGGGGTTGACTGAGCTGCAGGCGCAGCTGCTCCTGCTGTTGCGCAATGTCCCCGGAACGCCCGTCCAGGGTGGTAAATCCGCCGGTTACATCGCTGAATCCGGCCGAACCGGTCAGGGTGGGAAGAAATCCCGCCCATGCCTGACGTTTGACCTCGCCAGTGCTTAGCAGGCGATTAGCCGCCGCCGACAGCTGGGGATCGCTTTCCAGCGCCAGTCGATACACGTCCATCAGATCTTCCGCCTGGGCAGCCATGCCGCTGAGCCCCATACAGGTTGCAACCACCAAGATCGTTTTTTTCATCCCGCTTTGCCTTTTGCCCTTTGCAGCCACCGGGGTTACCCCAGGGCATGCCTTACCATTCAAATTTGGCCAGATCCTCAGCCCCATGCAGGCGACCCAGGTCGGTTTCGAACAAGCTTTCCTCAGCAGTGCTGCCGCTTTCCAGCTGGCGCACCAGTACCGCTTCCATGGCCGGCTCAGCGCCTTTCACCATGAACAGTCTTCCCCCAGGCTTCAACCATTGCAGGAAGGCCTGGGGAATTTCCATCGCCGAGCCCGTCACAGCGATGGCGTCAAAGGTCTTACCCGCCAGAGTGTCCGTCATCCCCTGTGAATCTAACGCATCAGCCAGGTGAACGGTTACATTGCCGTGGCCAGCGCTTTCCATTCTGCGCCGGGCAGACTGCACAAAACTTTCGTGATGATCAACGGAAACCACCGATCCGGAGAGTTCCGCCAGGCAGGCCGCCAGGTAACCACTGCCGGTGCCAATTTCCAGCACCTGATCGGTGGGCTGGGGATTAAGCGCCTGCAGCACCCGACCTTCCACCACGGGTTTCATCATTTTCTCGCCGAAATCCAGCGGCAAAGAGGTATCGGCGTAAGCCATCTTGCGATAGCGAGGATTGACGAAATCCTCCCGGGGCACTCGCCCAAGCACTTCCAGCACCCGTGGTTCCAGCACCTCCCAGGTTCGCACCTGCTGCTCGACCATGTTTCTTCGCGCGACTTCAAAATTCATGCCCATAAGCACCACCGTACTAGGTCAAGATGAGAAAAGGAGCCAAAGAGTAAGCAGATTACCGGGGGGTGACAAGACCGACAGCATCGTGGCTCAGGCCCCATCGGCCTAGCGAGTGCCATTGGTCACTGGCAATAACCAGCCAATCCGACTTGACGCAGCTCCAGCACTGGACTTAAATCCCCTGTCTCTCACTCGGTCTGTGAATGCCCTCAACCCCATCCCAATTCGAAGCGCTGGTGCGCGAGTACGCTGATGATCTCAAGCGATACTCCATCTGGCTATGCAAAGATCCAACCCTGGCGGGGGATCTGGTCCAGGAAACGTACCTGCGGGCCTGGCGGTCATTTGACAAATTACGCGACCGCAAGGCCGCCAAGAGCTGGCTGATTACCATCTTGCGCAGGGAGTTCGCCCGCACATTCGAGCGCAAAGTGCCGGAAATTACCGATATCGACGGCCTGGAGATCCCTGACACCGGCACCGGCACGCCGGAAGAAAATTCTGAAGTGCGCCTGCTGCGTAGCGCCATGATGGCATTGGACGCCAAGTATCGCGAGCCCATCGTGCTGCAGGTTGTGGTCGGAATGAGCTGCGAAGAAATTGCCACGGAACTGAATCTGAGCCGCAGCGCCGTGATGACCCAGCTCTTTCGAGCCCGGGAAAAGCTAAAAACGACTCTGCTGGAATCCAGCAACTCCTGAGCCCAGCGGCGTTGAACACCTGTCCAAGCGCGATCAATCTGCGGGCCTGCCGGATGGCCCATGCCGCTGATTCCGGGGTAGTGCTAAACTTGGGCTCCGGCGGCAGCAGACAGGCAGTCCTTTTGGGGCCGACGGCAAGCGCCAACATCGTTGCCCCGATTGCCACCTGAATTACCACCCCAATGTCTCAACCACGCCCCTTAGAGTGAAAAATAGCCCATGAATTTTGGCCAACGTCTCCGCGAATTCTTCCTGCTCGCAGACTTCAAACGAAGCGTTTTAATGACCCTGCCTTTGGTTCTAACGGTAATCCTGCTGGGGCTGATGTTTTATTACGATTCTGCGGCCAAACCGTTTAACGTGCAGCGCCACGCGGCGGCCACCGCAGCCGAACGCGGACTGACGCCGGTGACCGGCTACATCACTGTGGTGACCTTGCAGAAAGTCATCAGCGGGCTGTGGGAAAAGCGCGGCGGTTACCTGACCAACGACGTTACTCCACCCAGTATTTTTATGGACAACGTGCCCAGCTGGGAGTACGGAGTGCTGCGTCAATCCAGAGACCTGGTGCTGATATTGCGCAACGAGATGAGCCGATCCCAGAGCCAGTCCCTGGAAGACCTGGATCTGGCCAGCGCCCAGAACAAGCTCACCATCGATTCGGAGAACTGGCTGTTTCCCAAAGCCGAAAAGGAATACGCCGGGGCCGTTGCGGCGCTGGATCGCTACCTGATCAATCTGGTGGACTCCGAGCAGACAGGCGCGCAGTTTTACGCCCGCGCCGACAACCTGCGAGAGTGGCTGTCGGTGGTTGAGAAGCAGCTGGGCTCGTTGGCCACCCGGCTCAATGCCAGCGCTGGAACCAACCGCATTGATACCGATCTCAGCGGCGACCCCAGCGCTGAACAGGCCACCCGTGGGCCTTCAGAAATGCGGGTCAAAAATTCCTGGCTGGAAATTGACGATGTGTTCCATGAGGCCCGCGGTTCCTGCTGGGCACTGATTCATCTGCTGAAGGCGGCGGAGGTAGATTTTGCCTCGGTGTTGGAAAAAAAGAACGCCGGCGCCAGCCTGCGTCAGATTATCAGCGACCTGGAGGCCACCCAGGCAACGATCTGGAGCCCGATGGTGCTTAACGGCACCGGCTTCGGCTTTACTGCCAACCATTCTCTGGTGATGGCCTCTTATATTTCCCAGGCCAATGCCGCGTTAATCGACCTGCGGAACCTGCTGGAACAAGGATAACTTTAGCAGCCCTTCACCACGCTGAAAGATGTCCTCGCCAACCCCCAGCGCCTGCTTAAGGGCCACATCCCGATCCCACGGATTGGCAAGATCAGCAATGCCTCTGGCCTGACCCAGGCTGATTGACGGCCAGTGATAAAGCGGATGAACCAGGGGAAACATCTGCAGCGGCCAGTCGCTGCCATAAATCAGCTGACGGGATAATTGTCCTCGTTCCAGGGCATCGGTCAGATAACCCAATTTGTTGATCTGAGTCAGGGATGAAATATCGGCATACAGATTGGGGTAGCGCTCAAACAGCGGTAACAGCCGCTCATAGCTCGACTGCTGTTCATACACGCCAGTGGTGCCGATGTGGGCGGCAATCACCGTCAGGCCAAGCTCCAGCGGCGCGATTAGGTGCAGCGGATCACTGAACTCATCGCGAGCATGGGCAAAGGACTTCTCCTGCCCCGCATGACTGAGCAGCGGCAGATCAAGCGCGCGCATTTTTTCATAAAATGGCGTTAGCGCCGGGTCTGACGGGTTGATGTACTGGATCGCCGGGATCCACTTGATCAGCACTGCGCCCTGGGCCGCCACCTGCTCCAACATAGCCAGCGCATCGGTCCGATAGGGATTGACGCTGGCGCCAAACAGCAGCTCCGGATGGGCCGCCGCCTGGGCAGCGACATAATGGTTCGGGACAAACAGCTGGGTGGATGACAGGTCCAACTGACCTGCCTCATCGATGACACCGTCCATGGCTAAAACCACCGCTCCCCTGACCGCCCTGGAGCTCCTGAGTTTCTCCGCCAGGCGCTCAACCACTATCCCATCGCCAACGGTTACCAGCTCATCGGCCGTGACGTCCATGGCCCGCAGGAAAAAGGGAAACCGCAAATTGTTTTTCAGGTCAGGATGGACGTAGCAGTCGGCGCAACCGTTGCCCAAACCCGCCAGGTGCACATGGACGTCCAGATAGCCATCGTCAGGCAAATTAGCCGCCACCGACCCGTCGGCGGGCCACAGCTTCCACAGGCCAGCCCCAGCCAACCCGATCAGTATCAGGCCGACGAGCCCCTTAAAGAAAAATCGGAAGATGCCGCGAATCAGGGACTGAACGCTTCAAGTTTTTTCTGCACCAGATCCAGCGCCAGGCGCAGGTAGACCGGCAGGCCGTTTTCGTAGGGAGGATACGCCTCGCCGACAATCAGCGGAGCCAGGTAGCGCCGGCACTCCTCGGTGATGCCAAAGCCATCCTCGGTGATGAAAGACCGGGGCATCATTTTTTCCACGTTGGCCATTTCTGACAGCTGCGCCTCTTTCACCCGCCAGCGGTAGGGCTGGTCTGACAATCGCTCAATGACGGGAATAACAGAGTTTTTCCCCGCCAGAGCCAGCGCCACCGCCTCGCGACCCACCGCGATCGCCTGATCCAGGTCCACCTGGGAGGCCAGGTGGCGAGCTGACCGCTGCAGGTAATCCAGCACCGCCCAATGGTATTTATAACCCAGCTCCGCTTTCACCAGCCCAGCCACCACCGGCGCGCAGCCGCCTAGCTGAGCATGGCCAAAAGCATCCTTGGCCCCAGAGTCGGCCAGAAAGCGTCCGTCGGGCCAGCGCACGCCCTCAGAAACCACAATGGAGCAGTATCCGCTGCGCTGGACGCAGGCTTTGACCCGGGCCAGGAAGGCCTCCTGATCAAAGGGGATTTCCGGAAACAGGATAATTTGCGGCGGCTCATCAGGGTTTGCTCCGGCCAAGCCACCGGCGGCGGCAATCCAACCGGCGTGGCGGCCCATCACCTCCATCACAAAGACCTTGGTGGAAGTCTCAGCCATGGACTCCACGTCCAGACTGGCTTCCATCATCGATACTGCAACGTATTTTGCCACCGAGCCAAAGCCGGGGCAGCAATCGGTCACCGGCAAATCGTTGTCGATGGTTTTCGGTACCCCTATACAGGCCACCGGGTAACCCAGCTGATCGCCGATTTTTGAAACTTTGTAGGCCGTATCAGCAGAATCCCCGCCGCCGTTGTAAAACAAATAGCCAATGTTGTGGGCCTTAAGGACCTGGATCAAACGCTGGTACTCCGCCTGATTGTCCTCCAGCCCCTTCAGCTTGAATCGGCATGAGCCGAACGCTCCGCCGGGGGTGTGGGCCAGGCCGGCAATCTGCTGCTGGCTGAATGCGGCGGTGTCTACCAGTTCCTCGCGCAGGGCGCCCAGGATGCCGTTGCGGGCGGCAAACACCGTACCGATCTGCTCCGGGTGCTCACGGCAGGCAGTGATCACACCGCTGGCAGTGGCGTTGATAACGGCGGTCACACCACCGGACTGGGCGTAAAGGGCGTTTTTAGCGGGCATGGGAGAAGCGGTTCCTTCGTTGACGTAGCTGCGGCAAGGCTGTTAGCTTACCGGCCTTTATATTTGGCGGGAAGACGCTGATGCGCATTGTGCTCCTGGGTGCCCCCGGGTCAGGTAAAGGAACCCAGGCAACGATCCTGGCCGAACGCTATAACATTCCTCACATCTCCACTGGCGACCTGCTGCGAGCAGCGGTGAAGGCTCAGACGCCCCTTGGGCTGCAAGCCAAGTCGGTGATGGACGCCGGTGAACTGGTGTCCGACGACCTGGTGCTGGGCATGCTGCGGGAGCGCTTGCAACACGATGACGCATCCAGCGGCTTTATTCTCGACGGTTTCCCCCGCAATCTGGCTCAGGCCGAGGCCTTGGAGCAGCTGCTCAGTGATATGGAGCAGCCGGTGGACGAAGCGGTTCAGATCGAAATTGACCCGGAAATTATCGTCAGTCGGCTGGCCAAACGCGCCGAACAGGAAGGCCGCAGCGACGATTCCGAAGAAACGGTACGCAATCGCATCCGGGTCTACGAAGAGCAAACTGCCCCGGTGGTGGGATACTTTGGCGATCAGGAAAAGCTGTCGCAGGTTTTTGGGGTTGGAACGGTGGAGGAAGTCAACGCCAGAATTGTGGCTGCGCTTACCGATCGGTGACCCCCCTCGATGACCCCTCAATGACTTCTGGGGGAACCATTGCCAACCTCGATCTGAACCCGAATGTCCGATTCCAATCCCAGCTAAGCCCCTTGCCCGCCCGGTCCTCGCGGACCTGGGCGTCGCGTAGTCAGCCCTTTGTGATCACAAACCGCCACTGCTGGCCCTGCTTATCGGCAGACCGAAGATGATGCCCAGCGGTGGTGCAAAAGACCGTCAGATCCAGCTCCGCATGGTCATCGGTGGCCAGCAGCTCCAGGGTCTGACCAGATTGCATATACATCAGCGCCAATTTGGCGCGAATCACCGGCTCAGGGCAGATGACCCCACAGGCATCCACGTGGACCAACTCCTCGCTGGTCATCTTGATGGCACTGTGCGTGGCCAAAACTGGCTAGCCGGTTCTCTCATCAGCAAATGATAACCCGATCACAAGCCAGGCGGGATTAAGCATGCTTTGGACTCTGCTCAGTGCCTTTGTTGAAGTCTGCACGCTACGTCGGTCACCCGCCGACCTACCCGCCTCCAGCACCCTGGCAATCATCACCACGGCACTGTTTGCGCTGCTCAGCTGCGCCAGTGAATGGCTGACCCCGGAGCCCAGCCATTTCCCTGCCCGGCCTGCACTGAGCCTGGTCACCTCCTTTGCGCTGGTGGCAGCGGTGCTTCAGTTTGCGGGATACCGGGAGCGGATAAAACAAACCTGGATTGCCTTCACCGGCTGCGGCGCGCTGATCTCCATGGTGGTGTTTCCCTTGGCCCTGTCCATGTCTCCCAGGGGCGATGAACCCACCGCGACATTTCCGCTAACCGCTCTGGCCATATTGTTCCTGCTGGTCTGGAGCATCGTGGTGGACGCCCATATTTATCGCCACGCCATTCACGTGCCCCTGTATGTCGGCATTGCCATCTCGGCGCTGACCTTTACTGCGCTGCTGCTGGTGCGCACGGCGCTGTTCCCATGAACCTGCATATTCTGGGAATCTGTGGGACCTTTATGGGCTCCCTGGCGCTGCTGGCCCGGGACATGGGCCACCGGGTCAGCGGCAGTGACCAAAACGTCTACCCACCCATGAGCACCCAGCTGGCGGAAGCCGGAATCGAACTTTCCAGCGGCTGGAAGGCCCAGGACATTCCACCGGACTGCGACTGTGTGATCATTGGCAATGCCCTGTCCCGGGGCAATCCGGCGGTTGAGCACGTGCTGTCCCAGGGTCTGCCCTATACCTCTGGCCCTCAATGGCTGGGGGATAATCTGCTGCGCCAGCGCGCCGTTATTGCGGTGGCCGGCACCCACGGCAAAACCACCACCGCTTGTATGCTGGCCCACATCCTGGAACAGGCCGGCAAAGCGCCGGGCTTTCTGATTGGCGGCGTGCCTGGAAATTTCC
The DNA here is from genome assembly GCA_964351665.1 of uncultured Gammaproteobacteria bacterium. Classification (GTDB taxonomy): domain Bacteria; phylum Pseudomonadota; class Gammaproteobacteria; order Xanthomonadales; family SZUA-38; genus JANQOZ01. Next base: position 67,411 of record CAYGPO010000005.1, read on the forward strand.
CCCAGTCAGCCAGACTCGGCGGCGGCGACTGGTTTGTGGTGGAAGCCGATGAATATGACACGGCCTTTTTTGATAAACGCTCAAAGTTCTTGCACTACCATCCGCAGATCGCGCTATTGAACAACCTTGAGTTCGATCACGCGGACATCTTCGCCGATCTGGAAGCCATTATTACTCAATTTCGCCATCTGCTGCGGCTTGTCCCGTCCACCGGACAGGTCCTCACAGCCGCTGGCGACGATGCCTTAAAGCGGGTTGTCGACGGCGGTTTGTGGAGCGAGCATGTGGCCTTTGGACCGGACACCCCCTGGCAAGCTCAGTTCACCACCAGCGACCAACAGGCGCTGCAGGTCACCAGCCCCGAGGGGATTTACCACTGCCGCTGGTCCCTGAGCGGACAGCACAATCTTCATAACGCCCTGGCCGCGGTCTGCGCGGCGGCCGCGGCCGGAGTGCCAGTTGCTGATGGGGTCAGCGCTCTCAGCACCTTCTTACTGCCCCGTCGCCGCCAGCAGGAGCTGACCCGCCATCGCGGGGTCAGAATCATTGACGATTTTGCCCACCATCCCACGGCTATCGCCGCCACCCTTGAAGGGTTGGCCGCCAAGTCCACCGGTGGCCGACTGCTGGTGGTTCTGGAACCCCGCAGCAACACCATGAAGCGCGGGGTCCACGCCCACCGCCTGCCCGGCGCCCTGGCCCTGGCCGACCAGATCTGGCTGTTCGCTCCGGAGGACCTGGCCTGGGATACCGGTTCTCTGGAGTCGGAGTTGGACGGGCGTTGCCAGGTGGTCAGAGACCTTGCCGCGCTGCCGGGTCAACTTTGCGCCGGTATGAAAGCCGGCGATCAGCTAGTATTTATGAGTAACGGCGGTTTCGGCGGCGTAGCCCGGAAAACCGCAGACCTCTGGTTAACCGGCAAAACAGAATCATGAACACAGAAACGCCCATCCAACATATCCCCATTTTCCCCCTCAACACCGTTTTGTTTCCCGGTGGTCCCTTGTCCCTGCGCATTTTTGAGCCCCGTTATCTGGACATGATTCGGGACTGCGCAGCGGCGGACAGCGAATTTGGGGTCAATTTAATTGTCGACGGGAAAGATACCGGGCAAACCCCCACAACCGTTGTGATGGGAACTACCGCCAAGATCCAGGATTTCTACAAAATGGACGACGGCCTGCTGGGCATCACGGCGGTGGGGGTGCAGCGTTACCGGATTGTGAAAACCTCGGTCCGAGACAACGGACTGCTGACCGCGTCGGTGGCTTTGGTTGCGCCGGCAACCGGCCACCGCCTGGCCACCGAACACCTGCTGCTTCAAACCCTGCTGGAGCGCCTTCTGGACAGCGTCAGGGAACACTACGACCCGCAGCCCCTGCAGCTTGATGACGCCGAGTGGGTGGGCTGCAGACTGGCCGAGTTACTACCCCTGGACAGCGCCACCCGGCAGCGGCTGCTGGAAATCAACGAACCGGCCCGGCGACTGGACCGCCTGCTGGAAATTGTGCCCCAGCTTCAGTCGGATCAGAGTTAAGCCCCACAAAAAAGCGGCGGACCCGAGGGGCCGCCGCTGAAATACTGCTAAAAAAACCGCTTTTAGTTGCACTTACCCAAGGTGGCTCCTGCACCCAGGGCAGCAAATACGTCGTCCAGCTCAACGCTGGTGTCCGTGCCCTGGTCACAAATCTGGTAGAGGCCATTTTTCTTGACCACTTCCAGCACCGCCAGATCGGCACGCAGGAATCCGGCACCGGTGCCGAAATCGTAGCCGACGTCAAACTCGGGCGTGGACGGGTCATCCATGTCATCCGCCGTATCCTTCATCTTGTTGACCATATTGACCGGCGTCAGACTGGGATCCAGTTCCAGCATCAATGCACCCACCGCCGCCGCGTGGGGAGCTGAGGCTGAAGTGCCGAAGAAGTTGGGGAACTCGTCGGGCTCAGTGGAGCCTGGTACGGGGAAGCCGATAAAACCGCCAAAAAAGGTGGTGTTGCCCCCATCAGGGCCCACGAACTGCGGTCGTTTCCTCTGTTGCTTTTTGTAGTTGCCCGCCAGGTCATAGAGCACTGTGGTGGGTCCTGCCGATGAAAAACCATTGACGATGGCCTGGCTCACGTTGGCATTGAAGTTCGGCGTATTGAACCAGGCGCTGGCCCCCACGGCGATGGCTCCAGCCGCGTTGGCGTGGCCGTACACCGTGCCACTATTGGTGGCATCGTCAATCACTTCCAGACCGCCGCCGCTAATGAAAGCCACCCACTTCATCGCTCGGGGTGCAGGCCCTTCAAACAGCTCAAGCCCAAGGGCTATTTCAATGGGCTCAGCGCCGCCGTAAGTGAAGCCCAGGATCTCCACCGGGTCTCCGCCAACGTTGAAGGAGGCACTGGATAGCCCTGTGAAGGTGCCATCTCCCAGGTACAGCAGCGCGTCCAAATCCGAAGCCGCTCCCGGCGCGCCGCTGACAGAAAACGCCGGATCGGCCCACTGCACCACCAGTTGCACCTCGGTATTGGGAAATAGCAGCATGTTTTGCAAGCCATCAACCCCACGACGTGATCGATCAAAGTCGTGTCGGGCTCCGCCGAATATGCCAACCTCACCACTGTCTTCAAAGCCGCCGGAATCGGCTTCCCAGCCGTCCCTGCCGTTGTTACCGGCAGAAGAGAAGTAGGCAACGCCGCGGCTGTTAACCGCGTCAACCGCCTGGGCAATGGGGCCATCTTGGTACATGGGTTCTGCCAGGTAGATAATGTCGTCAACGATGATGTCTGAACCGGCAATCAGATCCAGCTCCTCAATACCTTCAGCAAACCCCGCCACGCCGTTGAAGGCGGTGTGGAAAGCCTGAGATGAACCCGGAGCAACGTCGTGGATCAGCTGCATCATGCCACGCCCCTCATCGCTGCCGCCCAAAAAGGTGTCATCGAGAACGATGATATCGCTGGGCAAATCGTTGCTGGCAACATCGTCTTCCGCCGTTGTCAGTGGCGCAAAGCGAGTGTTGAAACTGTCGGACAATGAACCAATCCGTATCCCGGCACCGGTGATACCGGAAAGCGCAGAAATCACATCAGAATTCATCGCCGCCGCCCCCTGACTGGTGACGCTACCCGCGCTGTTAACCATCAGCGACTGGCGGGCGAACTGCACGCCTTGAACATCGGCCAGCTGGGATAGATCAGCAACCGGGAAACGTCCAGACACCATTCGGCCATAGGCAGCGCCGTTGGTCAGTCCCATGGCACTGAGTTCAGCCAGCAGCACCTTTGGGTCACCGGCAGCGACCACGTCAATGGTGACAAAATCTCCGACCGCCGGCACAAACGGCTCAATACCATTGAGCCCCGATTGGGCTACATTAGCGCCTTTTTGGCTACTGCCGGAAAGAACGTGGTGACGCAGATGAAAATCGAGTTTAGCGAGTTTGCCGGTCTTGTTGGCCAGCGCGACTTCCCGGACCATTTCTGCGTTGGACTCAGCGCCAACCGGGTCTTTCGCGTTGGCAGCCGCAAAGGCCAGCCCGAGGCCAGCGGCGATAGCAGTCAATGTATATTTCATCATTTTCCCCTTCAGATCAGTGTGGGTCCGCGTCCTGCGAGTGGCTCCATTATAGGCGGCCGATCATAGACGATTAGGGTATGCCCGTTGATGAGGCTGCGCTGTTTGTTGCCCAAATTGCTATTTTATTGGCAAAAACACCTTAAGATTTGAAGCCCTCCGCCGGTCGGTCGCGGCGCCCTATCACCAGCAAGGAGCCACCGCCCTGGGATTGAACCTTAGAGACGACAGATGCCGAGATTACGGACCAGGGTCAGTTGGATCTAAACCGTCGTCTCTATTGGAAACTGACCAAAGCCGGTCAGTCTGCAGCAGTGGCGCCGCCTCCGGCGGCAGAGGCAACAGCTCAACCCGCCGCCAGTAGTGGAAAAAATACAGCACCTGGGTCACTTCATAACGGGCCACCCTACCCGCCCACACCGGCTGGACGCTGTCATCCGGGGATACCCGCTGAAGAGCCGTCGGCCACAGCCGCAGGGCCACCATTTCCCGCTGCCCGGTGGGCTTTACCCGGGTCGTAAACTCACGATAATTGCCTACTGTGGCAGGCAGCAGCGGCAAACTGGCACTGGTCGGGTTGGGCTGAAGCATCGCAATGGGTGCCTGCCAGTTGGCCGGAGGCATCAGATCCCAGCCGGCGGCGTCAACCAGGGCCAGCAGGGACTCAGGGTTACCCGCCAGTAGAAAGCTGATCTCCTCATCAACGGGCAACAGCGGCTTGGGGTCCATCCACTGTTGCTGGGACACCTTAACCAGCGCAGCGGGAGGGAACGCAACAGCCAGAATATGAGCGCCCTGGCTGCGCACATCCAGCGCCAGGGCGGCGACCAAAGCAATGAAAAAAATGCCGCCAGCCGGGGAAATCAGAAATCCCCGACGAGCCCTACGACGATAGGCAATACCCACCGCCACCACCCACAC
>CAYGPO010000006.1:0-71636 GCA_964351665.1 uncultured Gammaproteobacteria bacterium
AACCATGGATACCCTTTGGGAGCAAGCCAAGCTGCAGCTTGGGGAAAAACGCTAGTTATTGGCACACCCTTTTACCGAGTCCAGGCTTCAGGCAATCGGACGTTATTAAAGTCCACAATTGCTCGCTCTGAAAATGGGTATACTTGAGTCAGAGGGCCGATCGTGACCATAGAAACCAAACGCAGTGTTGGAAGTCTCAAGACCCAAAACCAGGTACTGCTGGATTTGGCCATATCCTTGCGCCACCCCGACCCCGACTTTAACGATGCCCTAAAGCAAATCACCGAAGCAACCGCGCGCTACCTGGCAGTGGAGCGGGCCAGCGTGTGGTTTTTTAACACCGACAACAGTGAACTGGTTTGCGTTGACCTGGTTCAAGATCAGCAGCATCAGCAATCGCCAGCGCTGCGCCGCAGCGATTTCCCCAATTACTTTTCCGCCTGCGCCTCGTCCCGGGTCATTGATGCCAGCGACGCGGCGACTGATCCTAGAACCCGTGAGTTTGCTCCGGATTACCTTGGCCCCCAGGGCATCAGCGCAATGCTCGATGGCCCTATCTTCAGCGGTGAAACGGTGCGGGGTGTGGTCTGCGCAGAACACGTGGGTCGCCCCCGTGAATGGACCGAGGATGAAAAGGCCTTTGTTAGCTCGGTGGCAGACCTTGTCGCCCTGGCGCTGGTTACCCGGGAGCGGGCTGAGGCGCTAAGCCATATTGAATCGCTGCTGGAAATTGCGCCGGTGGGGGTGCTGGTGGTGAGCCAGGACGCCAAAGTCGTGCGGGCCAACGCGCGTTCCAAAGAACTGTTTGAAGCCGATGATCAGTGGTTGGTGGGCAGGCCGCTGGCGGACATTCTGCCCAAGGCCATGGAGCCTGAACGAGGGGTGATAAGTCGCGGGCTGCGAGGCGATGTTGGTCCTCCTGGCGCCGCTGAGGAACACCTTTTGCACGGGGTTGCCAGCACCGGGAGGCGGTTTTCGGTATCACTTTCGATGAGTAAAATTTCCCAGTCTGGCCAGGACTTTTTGGTAGTGCTGGTCAACGACGTATCAGAGCGGCTGCAAATGGAGTCGCAGCTGCGTCAATCCGAAGCCAAGTTTCGGGCTGTGGTGGAAGACCACACCGGGTTTATTATGCGCACCAACCCGAAAGGCAGGCTGAAGTTCGCCAACCAGGCCCTGTGCGATTTTCTAGGCACGGATCCGGCGTCCATTGATGAGCGCACCATTCATGATTTTCTGCCCGACGACGAAGTTGAGATTGTGCGCCGGGCGGTCAATCGAATTACCGCGGACAATCCGGTAGAAAGCTATGAAAGCCAAATCTCAAAACCCGATGGCCGCAGAGCCAGCGTAGGTTGGACTCTGCGTGGTTTTTATGATGCTGATGGGCAGCTGATGGGTTACCAGGGCATCGGCCAGGACATTACCCTGGCCCGAGCCCAGGAGCTGCGCCTGCGTGAAGCCGAGCGGCTGGAATCCCTGGCCGTGCTGTCCGGCGGCATTGCCCACGATTTCAACAATCTGCTGACCCCGATTATGGCCTGTACGGAAATGGTGTTGTCCGAACTTGAGCCCAATTCTGCTCACGTTGAGTCGCTGCGCTCGGTGATGAGGGCAGCGGAAAGAGCCAGCGGCCTGGTCAGCCAGCTACTGGTGTTTTCCCGCCGCGACAGTTCCGAGGATCGCGAGCCCCTGCTGGCGTCGCCGTTTATCCGCGAGACCTTAGAATTTGTCCGCGCCTCCACCCCGTCCAACGTGGACATCCAGAGTCAGGTGGACACCTACTGTGGTGTAATAAAGGCCAACCCGTCGGATATTTTCCAGATTCTTTCCAATCTTTGCGCCAATGCGATTCAGGCGATGCCGGCGGGTGGGCGGCTGGTGGTGAACGCAAGCCAAATTGAACGTGATGGACATGAGTGGCTGCAGCTGATTGTAAAAGACGACGGTCCGGGGGTTAAGGAAGAGGACCGGCCCTATATATTCGATCCATTTTGGACCACCAAACCGAAAGGCAAGGGGACTGGACTGGGCCTGTCAGTGGTGCGTGGCCTGGTGGATGAGATTGGAGGCCAGGTTGATCTGGCCACAGATTCCGGCAATGGCGCCGCTTTTGTAGTGCTGCTGCCCAATCAGAATGTTCCGGTAGAAGAAACCGTGGCGGCGGATCGTGGCCGGGTTTTTTACGGTACTGAGAGCGTGCTGGTGGTGGATGACGACCCTGCCATTGGCGGTCTGGTGGGTGAGGGTCTGGAGAAGTTAGGCTATTCGGTCACGGTAAGAAATTCAGCCAACGAGGCGCTGGCCGCGCTGCGCGCAGACCCTGAGGCCTTTGATATTGTCCTGACCGATTTCACCATGCCTTATATGAGCGGCATCGATCTGGGCTGGCAGTGCCGGCGGGAAAACCCGGAGCTGCCGGTGGTGATCATGTCAGGCTTTGGACAGCTCATTACCCAGCAAGAATTGAGTAGAGGGTTAATTGACGGCTGCATCCAGAAACCCTTTCGGATAGATCAGTTGGCCCACTGCCTGCGCGAGGCATTGGACAAGCGGACAGAAAAGGAAGACGGTTCCGAATAATGGAAGGTGGTTTCAACAGTTTCGCCGAATTTTATCCCTGGTATCTGGCAGAGCATCGCAATAGCGTGTGCAGGCGTTTACATTTTGTGGGCACCAGCATGTTGCTGGTGGTGATCTTATTAGCGCTGGTCACTGGTCAACCTGGCTGGCTCATTGCTGCCCCTGTGGCAGGCTACGGTTTTGCCTGGGTCGGTCATTTTTTCTTTGAATGCAACAGGCCAGCAACCTTCAGGCATCCGGTCTACAGCCTGATCGGGGATTTTGTCATGTACCGCGATATGCTGACGGGACGAATCAAGTTCTGAGCACGGCCATCGTCAGCTGCCGTTGAGCGTCGACTCGCCCATCGACCCATCGGAAGCGGCGCTGGCCCTGCGCCTGAAGCAGATGCGACGGCTGCCGTTGTTTCTGTTGTTGGCAATGGCGCTGGTATTTATCTGGACCCAGTGGTTTGCGGGCTCGGCCTCCTGGGTGGGATACCTGAAAGCATTTGCTGAAGCGGCGATGATTGGCGCGCTGGCCGACTGGTTTGCCGTGGTCGCGCTGTTTCGCCACCCCATGGGCCTGCCTATTCCCCACACCGCCATCGTGCCCCGGCGCAAGGATGAGATCGGCGACGCCCTGGGTAGTTTTGTGGTCAGTCATTTTCTGACCCCTGAGGCGGTGACGGAGCAGATGGCGCGGGGTTCAACGGCGGCTGCGGTTTGCCGCTGGTCCATCCTGCACGCCGACTCCCTGGCTGACGGGCTGATTCGCTTTCTGGCCTGGACCTCCGAGGTCTTCCAGCAGGAAAAGTACCGGCAGTTTTTCGCTCGCAACGTGCTGGCTCGAATGGAGCAGCTGCCCACCGCTGGGGCCGCAGGCCGGCTGTTGGGGTTGATGGCCAGGAACAGTCATCACCAGGCGCTGTTGACGGAACTGATGAGAGTGCTTGCGGCGTTTTTAGAAGACCACCGAGACAGCCTGCGGGGACAAATGAAAACCGGCAATCGCTGGTGGCTGCCGGAGTTTGTCGATGAAAAAATCTACAACGCAATTATCGACAGAGTTCAGCAACGGCTGCTGGAAATGGTGTTGACGCCGGATCACCCGGTACGCCAGCAGTTTGATTCAGCTTATCGTGAGCTGGCGAGCAACCTGAGCGATCCGGACAGCCTTGCCGCAAGACGGTTTGAATCGGCCAAGAGCGATTTTCTATCCGACTCCAGCGTTCGAGGGTATTCCGAGGAGCTGTGGCGGGAACTGGCGGTGATGCTGGGTGAGGCCTTGGAGCAGGGGCGGGGTGCGTCCCATGCTTTTGCCGCTGACCTGATTAGACGCACCGCCCTGGATGCCTTGGAAAACCCGGAACTCATTGAGACCTTTGACCAGTGGCTGTATGAGGGCGCCAGGTTTGCGGTGGCAGAGCTGGGAGACGAAGCCTCTAACCTGATCAGCAGCACGGTCCGTAGCTGGGACGCCAGGGACACCGCGCGCCGGATTGAACTGCAGATCGGTTCGGACCTGCAGTTTATTCGGGTCAATGGCACCTTGGTCGGTGGGCTGGTTGGCCTGCTGCTGCACCTGCTAGTGGAGCTGGTGCCGTGACAGAACCTGCTGCTTAAACCAGCTGGTTTTTCCAGCGGCCACGGCGAAAGGCCCAGACTGCGCCGGCGGCGAGAAAGGTCTCAGAAATGGGGACCGCCAGAAACACGCCCTGGGGCCCCATGGCCAGCTCGCTAGACAGCCACCAGGCCACGGGTATTTGCAGCATCCAAAAAGCGAAAAAGTTCAGCATGGTGGGAGTTCGGGTGTCACCGGCACCGTTGAGGCCCTGCATCAAAACCATACCTAGCCCGTAGACGCAGTAGCCATAGCTCAAGGTCCGAAGACACATGACGGCATAGCCGCTGACGGCGGGGTCATCGGTGAAAATCGCCACCAGGTAGGGTGCAAACAGCAAAAAGGTCAGGGCGATAATCAGCATAAACGTGACGTTGTAGCGCACACACATCCAGGCCGATTTTTCTGCTCGCTGGGGTTGGCCGGCACCCAGGTTTTGGCCAACCAGGGTGGCGGCCGCGTTGGACAGCCCCCAGGCCGGCATGATGGTGAAGATAATGATCCGCAGGCCAATGGTGTAACCGGCCACCGCTGCACTGCCATGAACGGCTACCAGTCGGGCCAGAAAAATCCAGCTGGTAGTGCCGATGATGAACTGACCGATGCCGCCGGCGCTGACGTTCATTAACCTAGCCATGACTGGCAGCGATAAGCGCAGATCGCGCCAGCTAACGCGGACTCGCTCGGTGACCCCCATCAGCATCCAGAGCTGATAGGCCACGCCGCAGCCGCGGCCGATGGTGGTGGCCATCGCAGCGCCCGTTACACCCATTTCTGGAACTGGCCCCAGGCCAAATATCAGCAGCGGGTCCAGCACAATATTGATGCCGTTGGCCAACCACAGGCTACGCATGGCTATACCGGCGTCGCCGGCACCACGAAAAATGGCGTTAATAATAAACAGCCAGGTGATGGTCAGGGAGCCTCCCATCAGCCATACGGTGTAGCCACTGCCGATGGCAACTACCTGGTCACTGGCGCCCATCAGGCGCAGGATGTCCTCGGCATACAAAGCCCCCGTGGTGCCGACAATAACGCTGGTTGCCAGGCCTACCCAGAGCGCCTGTCCGGCTACCACCGATGCTTCAGAAAAACGTTTTTCACCCACCCGACGGGCCACCATGGCCGTTGTGCCCATGCTCAAACCGATGGCAACGGCGTACAGAATGGTGATTGCCGCTTCTGTCAGGCCAACGGCGCTTACCGCATCAGCGCCAAGTTTAGCGACAAAGAAAATGTCGGTAACCGCAAACACCGACTCCAGCGCCATCTCCAATACCATGGGCACTGACAGCAGAAAAACCGCGGTTCCGATGGGTCCTACGGTGAAGTCTTCGGTTTCGCCGCGAATGGCTTGTTTCCAAAGTGTCCAGCAACGAGACAACAGACCGGATTTTGGCTCGGTTAGGCCATCTTGAGGTGCAGGCACTATTCAATTCCCAGGCCCAGGTCGGTCGACCTGAGTCAATCAGTGTTTCAGCGGCGCCTGGTCGGCGCAGGAGTGGACCGCTAGTGTGCTATGGACGCTGGTGAGCTGAACGTCTGGCAGGCATTCAGGGCAGACAGCGGCCATGCGGTCTGAACGATATTTGTGTTGTTCATTGGCAGGCGTCTGCGCCTCTGAACCTCAGGTGACGATTTCGGCCCGGATCAGGTTCGTCGTGCCGGACACTCCGAAGGGCACACCGGCGGTGATGACGTAGTAATCACCGGGTTTGGCAATACCGGTTCGAGTAATGACTTCATTGGCTCGAGAAACCATTTCGTCGGAGTCGTGAATGTCCTCCGCCAGCACCGCATCAATGCCCCAGGACATGGACAGCTGGTTATATGAGGTGGGGTTGGGAGTGATGGCCAGCACGTACTGGGACACTCGATGTCGCGCCACCCTGAGCGCAGTGCTGCCGGTGGAACTGAAGGTAACAATGACCTGGGCGTTGATGGCGCTAGCCATTTGACAGGCGGCCGCGGCCACACTGTCGGCCACCGACGCATCCCCGGTGATGCTGCTGTCATTCATGGCTGAACGATAGCTGTCGTCTGCCTCCACAGCCCGGGCGATCCGATTCATCATTTTGACCGCTTCCACCGGGTATTCACCCACCGCGGTCTCGCCGGACAGCATCACCCCATCGGTGCCGTCAAAAATCGCGTTGGCAACGTCTGAGGCTTCAGCCCGGGTTGGGGTTGGCGAGTTGGTCATGCTTTCCAGCATTTGGGTGGCTGTTACCACCGGCTTACCAGCTTCCCTGGACAGTCGGATCAGCTTTTTCTGCACAATGGGCACCTGGTCCGGCGATAGCTCCACTCCCAGGTCGCCTCGGGCGATCATAATTCCGTCCACCACTTTCAGAATGTCGGGAAAGCGTTCTACAGCGCTGGGTTTTTCGATTTTAGCCATCAGCTTGGCTTTGCTGCCGTGTTTGTCCAGGTAGTGACGAGCCAGCAGAATATCGTCTCTGCTGCGGACGAAGCTCATCGCAACCCAATCAACCTTAAGGTCAGCGCCGACTTTGATGTGGGCCGCATCTTGTTCTGACAGAGCGGGGATTTTCAAATCGCAGCCCGGCACGTTAATGCCCTTGTTATTGGACAATGGCCCGCCGCGCACAACCCGGGTGACAATGGTCTGACCTTCAATGGCTGTGACCACCAGCTCCAGCCGTCCGTCCGCCAGCAGCAGCGGCTCGCCCACCTTGAGATCTTGGGCTAGTCCCGGGTAGGTAACGCCAACCCGGTTCACGTCACCGGGAGAATCGTCGTCGCAGGTCAGCCTGAAGGTCTCGCCGTTGACAAGGGTAATAGGGCCATCAGCAAACCGCCGCGTGCGAATTTTAGGCCCCTGCAGATCCTGCAATATCCCAATTGCCCGCACCGTGCGCCGCTCGGCGGCTCGGATACGCTCCACCACCGCCGCGTGGTCTTCCGGATCGCCGTGGGAAAAGTTCAGTCGAAATACGTTAACCCCTGCGTCGATCAGCTCCTCGATGGTTGCCTGATCGGAACAGGCAGGACCTACGGTGGCGATGATGGAGGTTTTTGCATTAGTTTTCATAGCTTGCCTGGGAAGAAGGGAGTCGGTATTTTCTGCAGCGAATATTACAGAAAAATCGTTGATGTTGTTGTGGCTGTGCGTTGGGGTCTATGGCGGGTGGTCAGGGTGACTGGGAGCAGCAACACTATTATCGATTTAGCCAGCCGATTTGTCAGTTCAGGAGCCAGCCGTTGATTATTAATTGCCCCGCATGTTCCCAGCGAGTGTCCAATAAACATCCGGCCTGTCCCAAGTGTGGAGCGTCCATGGCAGGCCCCGACGTGCCGGGTCTGCCAGTGGACGAGGCCCGGCGGCGCCAGCGCCAGCTTCGCCGTGGAAAACTTGAGATGCAGGGTTACCTGTCCATTTTGATTATGGTGAGCGGTGCCAGCTGGATGTATGTATCGTCGGATTACCTGCAAACCACCCCGGGTTTCTGGCCAACGGCCACCATGGCCGCAGGCGCTTTGTGGTACCTGGCGATTCGGGTTTACAGCATCTTCGTGCGTTGAGCCACGTCTTTACATGGCTTGGTTCCCATTGGGCACGCCTTTGGCCCACTGGCTGGGTGTGTCAGCTGCCTTTATTAAGTTCTTCTTCCCACTGGAACTTCCGATCCGTCACAATCGCTTCCAAGGTGGCAATCCGATCTTTCAAATCGATGATTTCGCTAGCCATAGCCTGCTCTCGCTGACTGGGCTGCTGCTCGCTGTCCTGTTCTTCGTCAACCCACAGGCTTCGCCACCAGTGGCCCGGGCGCCGGACGCGGTCGTCAGTACTGGGCCTGCGGGCCTTACGAGCTTCATTGCCGGCGGAGACCCTGGACTCCAGGGCATTCATCACCAGGCAGCAGGCCCAGACGAATAATCCAAACAGAAACCATTGAAGGGCGCTTGCCATGAATTATCACTCCTACACAAGATTTATTAGTACCCTACTATGCCATTTCAGGGGCCAGCAGGGTATTGACAAAAGTCATGATCCCAAGCTGAAACATTTGGTAACGGGACACCGACTCAGCACTGGGGTATTCTCGGAAAGATGAAAGTTAAACAATTTATTCAGTCCTATCAGAAGGCCTTTGACGCCTTTGATCCCCAGGCTATTGCTGATCTTTATCACTATCCCAGTCTGATCGCCTCGATGGATCAAAGCCAGGCTCTCCTTAGCCGTGACGACGCGGTTAAATATTTTGCCCGGGTGTGTGATTCTCACCGTCGCATGAGCTATCACAGAGCCCAGCTGCTAAGCAGCGAGCGCTCTACCTTGACGGAAAATCTGTCCATAGTGACGGTTCGCTGGCGTTTTGAGACGGCCACAGGGCAGGTCATCGTGGAATTTGACTGCACCTACACCCTGTGCGAGCTGGGCGAGGGTGTGAAGGCGTTTTCTGCCGTCGTTCACGGCTGAGCCTCAACAACGTCGGCGTGGGGCGTGAGCCCCTCGTTGAGGTAACCTTTTTTACCCAACGGCCCAATGGGCGGCGGTTGATCGGCGCAAGCAGTGACAAAGCGATACACTTTGCCACGCCCACCCCGTGACATCCGGTGACGGGGCCGATACAATATATCTCTTTATTCGATTGAAGAGATATTTGACATGAGCAGCGACCACAGAAGCCACCTGTTTACCTCGGAGTCTGTCTCTGAGGGGCATCCTGATAAAGTTGCCGACCAGATTTCTGATGCCATCTTGGACGAGATCATCTCCCAGGACCCGGCGGCACGGGTGGCCTGCGAGACCATGGTCAAGACCGGCGTGGCAATTGTTGGTGGTGAAATTACCACCACTGCCTGGGTTGACCTGGAAGAATTGATCCGCGGTGTGATCAACGACATCGGCTACAACTCGTCCGAGGTGGGATTTGACGGATCCACCTGCGCCGTGGTGAATATCATTGGCAAGCAGTCTCCGGACATTGCCCAGGGAGTAGACCGGGCGGCGCCTGAAGAGCAGGGCGCTGGTGATCAGGGTCTGATGTTCGGATACGCCACCGATGAGACCGATGCGCTGATGCCAGCGCCGATCCACTTCTCCCATGAGCTGGTCCGGCGACAGGCCCAGGTGCGGCGCGAACTCAGCGACGGCCAGCAGTTCCTGCGACCCGACGCCAAATCCCAGGTGACGTTTCGCTACGAAAATGGCCAGCCGGTGGCCATCGACGCGGTGGTGCTTTCAACCCAGCACAGCCCGGAAATTTCCCAGAGCAATCTGCATGAACTGGTTATGGAGCAGATTGTTAAGCCGGTTCTGCCCCATCAGTGGCTTTCTGCAGATACCAAGTATCACATCAACCCCACCGGCAAATTTGAGATTGGCGGTCCGGTTGGCGACTGTGGTTTGACTGGGCGGAAAATCATTGTTGATACCTATGGCGGCATGGCTCGTCACGGCGGCGGTGCATTTTCTGGCAAAGACCCTTCCAAAGTGGATCGCTCTGCAGCTTACGCTGCGCGCTATGTCGCCAAGAATCTGGTGGCGGCTGGTCTGGCTAAGCGTTGCGAGATACAGGTTTCCTACGCCATCGGCGTTGCCCAACCTACCTCGGTGACGGTGGAAACCTTTGGTACTGAAACCGTGCCCGCCGAGCGCATCGAGGCGCTGGTGGCAGAGCACTTTGACCTGCGTCCCTACGGGCTGATGCAGATGCTCAATTTGATTCGCCCCATTTACCGGCAAACAGCTGCCTACGGGCATTTTGGCAGAACCTATGACGAGGCCAGCGGTGCCTTCAGCTGGGAGAGCACCGACAAGGCTGCTGACCTCCGGGCCGCCGCCGGCTGAGTTGGAACTTAGCTAAACAAAACACGAACTTCACGGATTAACCTTTTAAATTCTGGCTGGTGAGAAGCGCTGCAAGCCCTTAGGGCCCAGGCTCACCATGTCATATCGTTTCAACGGCGCTAACAAGACTTATCAGGAGCATATGTAAAATGAGCGCAGTAATGGAACCTCAGGTAGGACAAGACTATCTGGTGAAAGATATTGAGCTGGCAGCTTGGGGCCGAAAGGAACTGGATATTGCCGCTTCCGAAATGCCGGGTCTTATGGCCCTTCGGGAAGAGTATGGCGAGTCAAAGCCGCTGACCGGAGCCCGTATCGCCGGGTCTCTGCACATGACCATCCAGACCGCAATGCTGATCGAAACACTCACCGCCCTGGGCGCTGAAGTTCGCTGGGCATCTTGCAACATCTATTCAACTCAGGATCACGCAGCGGCGGCCATGGCTGCCACCGGCATTCCTGTGTTCGCGTTCAAGGGTGAAAGCTTGGATGAGTATTGGGAATACACCCACCGCATTATGCAATGGCACGATGGTGGTACCCCCAATATGATCCTGGATGACGGTGGTGACGCGACCATGCTTATCACCCTGGGTTCAGCGGCTGAGAAAGATCCATCAGTGCTGGACAACCCTGGCAGTGAAGAGGAACGTTGCCTGTTCGCCTCCATCCGTCAGCGTTTGGAAACTCAACACGGCTTTTACAGCAACATCCTGAAAAACATCAAGGGTGTGACGGAAGAAACCACCACCGGTGTCAGCCGTTTGTATCGCCTGGCCGAAAAAGGTGAGCTGCCGTTTCCGGCCATCAACGTTAATGACTCAGTGACCAAGTCGAAGTTCGACAACCTTTATGGCTGCCGTGAGTCTCTGGTAGACGGCATCAAGCGCGCTACTGACGTGATGATCGCCGGTAAGATCGCCATCGTTGCCGGTTACGGTGACGTGGGTAAAGGCTCGGCCCAGTCTCTGCGTGGTTTGGGTGCCAATGTGTGGATCACCGAAATTGACCCAATCTGTGCACTGCAGGCTGCCATGGAAGGCTATCGAGTAGTCAATATGGAAGACGACGGCATTGTTGAGCAGGCGGATATCTTTGTCACCGCCACCGGTAACTTTGACGTGCTGCGGCAAGATCACATGGCGCGGATGAAGAACGAAGCCATTGTCTGCAACATCGGTCACTTCGATAATGAAATCGACGTCGCGGGTCTGGAAAACCTGACCTGGGAGCCGATCAAAGATCAGGTAGACCATATCGTTTTCCCCGACGGCAAGCGCATCATTCTGCTGGCCGGTGGTCGATTGGTTAACCTGGGCTGTGGCACAGGACATCCGAGCTTTGTCATGTCCAACTCCTTCACCAACCAGACCCTGGCTCAGATGGAGTTGTTCAACAAGCCTGATGAGTACAAAAACGAAGTGTATGTGCTGCCTAAGCATCTGGACGAGAAAGTCGCCCGGCTGCACCTGGGACGTATCGGCGCCCGCCTGACCGAGCTTTCTGCTGAGCAGGCCGAGTACCTTGGTCTGCAGGTAGAAGGTCCGTACAAGCCGGATCATTACCGCTACTAATTCGGCGTAGTCTGTTCCCCCGGGCGCTTGCCCGGGGGAATCAATCCTGGCATTCAGCGCTGATGTCCAGCGATCATTGGCTTCATCAGACCATGACAAAAATCAGTTTTGAATATTTCCCCCCGCGCAATGATGCGCAACTGGAACGGTTTCGCACGACCCACCAGGCGCTGCGACGACTAAATCCAGAATATTTCTCCGTCACCTTTGGCGCCGGCGGCTCGACCCGGGATGAAACCGCTCTGGCAGTGAAGGAAATTGGCGCCACCGATCTGGTTGCTCCGCACATTTCCTGCCGCGGTGGCAGCCAGCAAAGCATTCGGCAACTGCTTGACCATTACCAGCAGGAAGGTGTCCGCAGGTTGGTGGTATTGAGGGGAGACCCGACCTCAGGCAGCGTTGGCGGCGACGAGTTTCCCTACGCCTGTGACCTGGTGAGATTCATCCAGAAAAATTACCCGGATCAGTTCAACCTGTCGGTGGCCTGCTATCCGGAAGTTCACCCGGAGGCTCAGGGCGCAGCCGCTGATCTTAGCCATTTCAAGGCCAAGGTGGATGCGGGCGCCAGTGACGCAATTACCCAGTATTTTTTTAACGCTGATGCCTACTTTCGATTCGTTGACTCGGCGTCGGCGGCTGGAATCAACGTGCCCATCGTGCCCGGCATCATGCCCATTACTAACTATGCGCAGCTGAAACGGTTTTCCGATGTTTGTGGTGCACAGATCCCGCGTTGGCTGGAGGCCAGGCTGAGAGATTTTGGTGATGATAAAACGGCCCTGGGTGAATTTGGGCTCGATGTAGTGTCAGATATGTGCGAGCGACTGCTCGCCGGAGGCGCCCCGGCTCTGCATATCTATACCCTCAATCGGGCTGTTAGTACCACCGCACTAATCCGTCGGTTGGGATTGGGCACCTGACCCTGGCTGATGTGACCTTTCTTACCGAACGGGCCACTGCCACCGCGTGCATGTAGTTCCAGCAGCGCTCTCATCGACCTTCAGAGATAGTGTCGTGCCGCCATCCATTGGCTTACATAGCGGTGATCATCAACGTCCGTTGACGCCGGGTCCCAGGGGCTCACGTCTATCAGGCCCAACCCCAGTTCGGCGATGCTTGCAGGGTCAATGGTGTTTTCATCCTGCAGGTAGGGATCGGTATCATCCCAGCGTAGTTCCGTGTGTGATTCCGTGCTCATTTTCATTTTGACTGATATTCCTTCTTCAATGGCCTATCCTTTGGCCTGAAACACTGCTGCATCCATTGACGCTACTGTGGGCTTGTTGTCCCAGGTCTGTTTCAGCCTGTAGGGATAGAGTATACGGTCGGCCAGGGCGGCTTATTGTCAACGAATGTGTGATTGGAGTGAGTGTGTTAACCGATCCAAGGGGTCAAAATTAGCCATGAAAACAGGTTTGTTCAGATTTTTGCCACGGGTCTTTCAAACCGCCGCTGTGTTACTTATGGCGGCCACGGCGGGCGGATGTTTTCGACAGCCGGTGCCGGAACTCGATGGCCTGCCGCAACGCCCTGAGTACGATGAAACGGCAACGCCTCAAGCTGGCGCTGAAGGCCGCCGTTTTGAAGTGGGGCAGGGGCGGCTGCTGGTCAGGGTTTATCGCAGCGGCTCGATGGCGAGGTTGGGTCATAACCACACCATAGAGGCGCCTATACACGGCGTGTTTTCACTGCTGGGAAGTGCCGTGACCGCTGAACTTTTTGTAAGACCCGCCGAGCTGGTGGTGGACCGTCAGGAAACCCGTACATCCCAGGGCGAAGACTTCGCTAAGCCGGTAAAAGCCGCAGACGTTGAGGGCACCCGGGGCAATTTATTGTCGGAAAATGTTCTCAACCCTCTGCAGCACCCCTTTATTCGAGCCAGCATCGATAGCGCTGTTACTGGGTCTGGATTCACTGCGGTAACCTTTGAACTGGCCGGCAAACAGTTCACCCGGGAGCTGGAAATCCAAACTCTGGAAGATGACCCCTGTAATCCGCGTTACGCCGGCGAGCTGACCTTGAGTCATGGAGACTTTGGTCTCCAGCCTTTTTCTATCCTGGGCGGCGCCATCGCAGTAAAAGATGAGTTTGAGGTGGTCTTTGAGTTGACCGGTGTCAGGCAGGATATGGCGTCAGCGGGCTGTCAGGCCTTGTCTCTGGATTCCAGTAGATCCCAGCGATTACCGTAAAGGTCTTCAAATACGCAGACCATGCCATAAGGTTCGCTGCGCGGCTGCTGGAGGAAATTCACACCTCGCTCAGACATGCTGCGATGGCTGGCCCAGAAGTCGGGTGTGGATAAAAACAACCAGACCCTGCCGGCACCCTGATCGCCCACGGCCTGTCGCTGTCTGGGGCTGGCCGCTTTGGCCAAAATTATCGAGACGCTATCATCAGCAGCGGCCACCCGCACCCACCGCTTGGTTTCACTGATGACGGTATCTTCCCGCAGTTCAAAGCCCATCTTGTCAACGTAAAACTCGATGGCCTGGTCGTAGTCTTCAACCAGCACAGATACCCCAGTAAGCAAGGCGCCCAGGTTGCAGTTGCTGTGGTTTTTACGATTCATCAGTTTTTCACCCGCTATTTCCACCCGGTTCTGCTGAAATTGATGTTTAAGGACCAACTTTACCTGGGGAGCTTGCAATGACCAAAGCCAAAGCAATCGTTATTAACCTGTTTGCGGTACTTATCAGCTTTAGCGCTGTCAGCACGGCCACGACAAGGGGCGCTCAGCTGATCGCCGAGGGCCCACATCCCGATGCTCCGGCAGAGGTGAAACAATATGGCACTTTGCAGGGTGATTGGAGCTGCGACTCATCGTCCCGTCAAGCCGACGGCAGCTGGTAGACTATCCCGCGTATTTCGCGAAAATCACGTTCTTCAATATGACCCCATCTCACTTCGACTGGAGCTATGAGGCGACGGCAGTCGGCACCGATATTGGCTGGGCGCCGTTCAGCCGAATGTCCTGCACCAGGCTGGAGGCCGTTCATTAGCCCACAGGCGGACCGTCGAAAGACCAGCAGATCCTGGCGTAAGGCTCGTCCGCAGCCCAGGGCGCGAATCTGCTTATGCAGCGCTCGCCTCGCCTGAGCCCCTCTCTTACCTTATGATCGGTGCTCTATATCGCTCTTGTGATGCTATTGGGCGACGTCCGGTGGTCAGCGCGAATCGAATAAGGGGCCGAGTTGAGCAAAAGATTTTCCATTCCTATTCTGGGCTGGGTGGCCATAGGCCTTGGGATTGTTGGCGCATTGCCCTTTGCCCTTTCCTGGTATCAAATCCACAGCTCCCGGGAAGCCATGGTGGATCAGACCCAGTTGACCCATCTGTTGGTGGCCCGGGCCAATGCTGACAGCATCGCGGACTATTTGAATCTGCTCGATGGTTTGTTGGCCACCGCCGGCGACCATCCAGACGTATACCTTGAGCCAGCCTCTGACTCAGCGCTGGAAATTCTCAAACAAACCCTGGCTGCCCGGGAAGAGATCAAATCTCTGGGGTTGTACTCTCGGTCCCCTGCTACCGATAGCGCCGGAAACCAGAGCGCCAACGACGGAGCTGGTAGCAGCAACCCATTCATCACTCAGGAGATTTTTTTGTTGGCCAAGGCGGGCTATGAGCCGGTTGCCCAATCGCTGCTTGAGCAGCTCATTGAAACCCAAGGGCCGATTAGCGTTGATCGCGGATTAGACAATTATTTGGTGCTGGGCCGGGAGACCGCCCGGCCCGGCGTGTACCTGATGGCGCTGCTGACCAATCGCCAGATCAATGAACGCTCAGCGCCGCCGGAATTGGGTGATGCCGCGCGGCTGGCGGTGATAAACGGTGGCGGCGAGTTCGTGGCGGGAGACCAGGACGCTCTGGTGCTGCTGCCCCAGGATTTACTGATTCAGACGCGAGAGGCGCCGGTGCGATCTGACGCCCATCGTTTCTCCCTGGATGGAGGGTTTGGCGTTGCTGCCTTTGCCCGCATCACCGGCGCTGACTGGTCGGTGGTTTCGGTCCAACCTGCGCGCCAGGCGGAGCGGGCGACAACCGCCATGCAGCGCACCGCTTGGCAGGCCTTTGCCGTACTGGCTGCGGTGATGGCGATGCTGATGCTGGGCGCCCATCGGCTGGTGGTCAAACCGGTGCGCCAGATGATTGCGGCCCAGCGCAGGCTGCTGGGCAGCGGCGCCAGCGGCGGCAGCGAAATAGCCCAGCTGAAGGCGTCCTTTGAACAGCTGGAACAAGCCATGGTGGAGCGGGACAGCCTTAGTGAGGTTTTTCTCGATCGCTATCAGATTACCCGCCGCGTAGGCTCCGGCGCCATGGGCACGGTGTATCTGGGCTGGGATCCGAAACTGCAGCGTCAGGTTGCCCTGAAAACCATCAAACTGGACGCCCAGCTGCCGGCCAAAGAGCGCGAAGAGTTGACCGCCGCGCTGCTGCGCGAAGGCATCACCAGTGCCGGTCTCACCCACCCCAACATCGTGACGGTATACGACGTCATGGGCAATGACGACTTCGCCTTCATTGCCATGGAGTTTGTTGACGGAGAGGGGCTGGATCAACGAATTAGGCGCGAAGTCCGGCTGTCACCGAAGGTGGTGGCTGACGCTGCTGACGCCATTTTGCGCGGCCTGCGAGCCGCCCACAATCAGGGTGTCATCCATCGGGACATCAAGCCGGCCAATATTCTGGTGGCCAGCGATGGTTCGATAAAGGTATCGGACTTTGGCATTGCCGGACTGCTTAGTCGCAGCGGTGAAGGTGAACGGGTTATCATGGGCACGCCGGGCTATTTGGCGCCGGAAACCTATCTGACGGCAGAGTTTGGCGTGGCCACTGACCTGTTTGCGGTGGGGGTTGTGATGGTGGAGTGTCTGACCGGAACGATGGTTTTTGCCGGTCGCAATACGGCCCAGATTATTACCCGGACCTCGTCCAAGGATGTCAGTCTGCCGCCGGAAATTGCGGCCCATGTGCCCCGGCCCATGCAGGAGCTGATCACCAGTCTGCTGGAGAAAAAGCCAGCCAAACGACCTGCCAGCGCTGATGATGCGCTGCAGCTGCTGGCGCCCATCATCACCCTGTTGGCCAATACACCGGACGACGCCGCTGAGTTGGACAGTGCAATTTTACAGGAGCCTTCCCATGAACAAGGCAATGAGCGTGGCAATCAACAGCCGACCATTAAAATGGACGGCGCTGTTGCTGATACTCGTCGTATTCAGCGCTGAAGCCCAGTCTTACAGCCTGCTGGAAAAGCTAGGTCTGGCCGACGGTGACTACTGGGTTGCCAGTAACGGGGTGGCCTTGCCGCTGGCCGAATTTGCCGTGCCAGACAGTCAAATCAATGAAGTTCTGTTGCTGCGCTTGGCCGAAGGTGGGCTGCAGCCGGTGGGTTGGTATGAGGTCTCCGAAACCGATTTGGCCAATGCGGGCACAAGCCCTGGCCAGCTCACCCTGGACAGCGAGCCGCCGCAAGCGGAACTTAAGCTCAATGGCCAATGGATTGAGACCGCTGCTGGTTCAACGCTGGCGGCAGCCGACGCAAAGGTGATGCTGAGCTTCCAGGACCCGGCGGGATTGCGGGACTGGGTGCTTACCGATTCTCACCGGGTTTCTTCGACGGGCAATCAATGGGCCGAGGGTGCTCATCGGTTGCTTGTTCGGGCTGCTGACGGCCTTGGCAATCAGGGAACCGCTGGACGACTGGAGTTTGAAGTTGATGCCAGCGGACCTGATATGAGCTGGCAAATCCTGTCCGACAGCCAGGCCCAGGGGCGCGCTGGACCCATTTATGCCCCGCCGGTTTCGGTGCGTCTGAGCGCTTCAGATCCCGCCGGATTGTCCCTGCTGGAGGTCGATAGTGGCGACGGCTGGCAGGGGGTGAGCGATCAGGCAGTGATCAGCCTTGCGGCCAGCGGACTGCGACTACGCGGCGTTGACGGGCTGGGGAACACCGCCACCGCTGAGGCGAGCTGGCAATACGATCTGGAGGCGCCACAAATCGTTATCACCGTAGAAGGTCAGGACGTGGCCCAGGATAATGAGATAGTGTTGCCGGTGGGCGGGGTTATTGAGATCAACGTGATGGACGACGGCGTGGGTGTGGACAGCGCCACCTACCAATACAATCGACGGCCGCCAAAGGCCCTGCCCGAGACCATTCGATTTGTTGATAGAGGCTGGTATCAAATGGAGATTCGGGCCCAGGACAAACTCGGTAACCTACGGGTTAGGCATATCGATATACGCACCTCGCCCAGGGCCTATCGGCCGCGACGGGCAGGTGCACCGCCGGTGGGAGTGCAGTGGTGAAGCGCCTGATTGCTGCGCTGTTAGTGTCGGTTAGCGCCATGGTCCAGTCCCAGGAGAGCGTTGACGACACCCTGGGCATTCACATCGTGAAGCCTGGAGAAAGCCTTTGGACCATCACTCGGCAGTATCTGGGGGAAGATTTTCTGTGGAAAGAAAACTGGCGTCTCAACCCCGACATCAAAGACCCGAACCGGCTGCGCATCGGCCAACAGCTGACGGTGATTAAAGAACGTAAGATCACTGCTGACAGCGCGCTGGTCAAAAGCGTTGCCAATGAAGTGGACAAAAATATTCAGCGCAGCGCCTGGGAAACGGCTCAGCCTGGCGATGAGCTGGCAGAGCGCGACGGCGTTCGGACCCGAGCCAGTTCCTCCGCTGAGCTGCAGTTCACCGACAACTCTCTGCTTCGAGTGGGGGAGTTTTCACAAATTTTCCTGCAACAAAAAACCACCACCTTAAGAGGCGTAGACAAAGGCCGGATTGAAGTACGACGGGGGGCCGCTGAATTGGTCTTTGCGCCCATGAGTCGGCGCAAGACCGAGATTGAGCTGGTGGCAGGATCAGCCCTTAGTCGGCCTAAACCTGACGCCTCGGGCCGAGGCCAGATCGCTGCAGGAGCCGATGAGACAGATGGAACCTCCAGGGTAATGGTTTACGAGGGTAGTTCTGTGGTTGAAGCGGCGGGGGCTCAGGTCTCGCTGCGCCGTGGCACCGGTTCGAAAGTGCCGGCCAACGGGCCTCCATCGCCGCCGGAGACCCTGCTAAATTCGCCCCGGGGTTTGCTGCCATTAACCGATTCGGTGTGGAAGGTAGCCAATATGCAGGTGTCCTGGCAGCCGGTAGCTGGGGCCCATCACTACCGGGTTGAGGTCTGTCGCGATCCAGACTGCGGTTCGCTGCTGCTGCGCAGCGAAGCTCTCAATACGACCCGCTGGCAGCCAACCCTGAGCGACACCGGCGACTTCTACTGGCGGGTGAGAGGGGTTAGCGCCAGCGGCCTTGACGGCTATGCCAGCGCGCCGGTCCGATTGACCCTGGAAACCCTGCGGATTGATAGCCGGCCGCCCAGTGTTGCGGTTTATCCCGCCGGCCCTCACCTGTGGCGGAATCAACAGCTGGTGATCAAACCGGATACGCCGCTGATTTTGACCGCCTTTGATGCAGGCATTGGGCTGGATTTTCTGGAATACCGCTGGGGTGATGGGCCGTGGCAGCGGGTCCCAGACAACACCGCCATATTGCCAACTCAAAACCAAACAATAGGCCAAAAGGCG
Source organism: uncultured Gammaproteobacteria bacterium (assembly GCA_964351665.1). GTDB lineage: Bacteria > Pseudomonadota > Gammaproteobacteria > Xanthomonadales > SZUA-38 > JANQOZ01. Next base: position 19,164 of record CAYGPO010000006.1, read on the forward strand.
AGTCTGCTTGGGCTGCGCGCCGCGGATTTGTTAGGCCAGGTCAGCGACATCGTGGTGATCGAATTGGCTGCGGGTCAGTAGCAGGCTGTTCAATGTGTCCGCCAGGGCGCAGTGGGCAAAGAACACCCAAACCGGCGGTTTTTCCCACGCAGGACTTCTCCAGGCTACAGTTGGTATGGCTACTGGTTGACATCCGTGACGCCCCATCGGTGTTTTGGTCTGATGCTCACAGTAGCCGATATTTTCAGCCGGCCCCTGTTGTATTGGCCATCGGATTGGCGGATTGAACAGAGACAGGCAGTACAATTTGCCCACCAGTGGATAAAAATTTGTGTACCATGAGCGCCCTGAGCGGGGCCAGGCGTGCTAGGGACGCCGGATTGCAGCGACCGGACACTCACGCCGCTGCTGATCAATAATCCCCAATACAACCAATAAGGGAACGTTGCTGATGAAAAAGCTTCTTGGTCTGCTGTTACTGGCGCCTTTTGCCGCGCTGGCTCAGGGCGAAGGGATTGATGCACGGATCAACAGTCTGGTGCAGCCGATCACCGACGCGGTTTTCTCTGTAATTTTTTACCCCATCAGCATGTTTGGATCGGCGGTTCCCTTTATTGTGATATGGCTGGTTGTGGGCGCCAGCTTCTTCACCGTGTATTTTGGCTTTATCAATATCCGTGGATTCCTGCAGGGGTTTCGCTTAATCCGGGGGGATTTTTCAGACCCCAATTCCCCTGGCGAAGTCTCTCACTTCCAGGCCCTGGCCACGGCGGTGTCCGGCACTGTAGGTTTGGGCAATATCGCTGGAGTCGCCGTGGCGGTGACCCTGGGTGGTCCTGGCGCCACCTTTTGGATGATCCTGGCGGGTTTGCTGGGCATGTCCACTAAATTTTGTGAGTGCACCCTGGGGGTTAAGTACCGAAGGGTAAATACTGACGGCAGTATTTCCGGTGGGCCCATGCATTATCTGTCCAGGGGGCTGGCCGAACGCTCGCCGGCGCTGGCGCCCCTGGGCAAGATCCTGGCCGTCATGTTTGCACTGCTCTGCATTGGTGGTTCGTTTGGCGGCGGCAACATGTTCCAGGCCAACCAGGCCCACGCCATGGTGGTGTCGGTGACCGGCGGCAACGAAAGCTATCTGGCTGACAAAGGGTGGTTGTTCGGACTGGTCATGGCCGCCATGGTGGCGGTGGTCATCATCGGTGGAATCAAGTCCATCGCCAGGGTGACGGGCAAGCTGGTGCCCTTTATGGCAGCGGTTTATATCCTCGCTGCTCTGGTTATCCTGGTGATGAACGCGGGCCAGATTCCGGCGGCTTTCGGCGCCATTGTGACCGGCGCTTTTGCCCCAACCGCGGTGGTTGGCGGTGCCATAGGAGTGCTGATACAGGGCTTCCGGCGAGCCGCGTTTTCCAACGAGGCGGGCACCGGATCTGCTGCCATTGCTCACTCGGCGGTAAAAACCAACGAACCTGTTACCGAGGGCCTGGTCGCCCTTTGGGAACCGTTTATTGACACCGTGGTGATCTGCACCATGACGGCCCTGGTGCTGGTGATCTCCGGCAACTGGCGGGTAGACGCCACCGTTGCGGTGGATACTGCGGCTCTTTACGCCAGCGCCAACGACAGCGCCATGGTGGTTGAGCAGGTTGACCGAGGGACCGAGCTACGTTTGCTCAGCAGTGCTGAGGGCTGGCATGAAGTATGGAAGGAAGACAGCGACAACCTGTGGGTGCAGGAATCTAATCTGGAGCTGATCCAGGGTGTGGCAAAAACCAACCGCGCCTTTGCTGACACCATTAGCTGGTTCCCCTACGTGCTGGCGCTGGCGGCGGTGCTGTTTGCCTTCTCCACCATGTTGGCGTGGTCCTACTACGGGATGAAATGCTGGACTTACTTGCTTGGCGAAAGCGCCGGTAAGGAGGTCACCTATAAACTGATCTTCTGCGTATTTGTGGTGATCGGTGCTTCGATGAACTTAAGTGCCGTGACCGACTTCTCAGACGCGATGATTTTGGGCATGGCATTTCCCAACATCATCGGCCTGTACCTGCTCGGTGGGGTGGTGAAACGGGAACTCAAGAGCTATATGGCCCGGATTCGCAGCGGCGAAATTCAGTCATTCAAGTAGTTTCGGCATTAGCGGCTAAGGCCGGCTCGATGGGGCGTTAGCATGATAGGAACTATCGCATCCGGTTTGATGGGGCTGGCAGGCCTGATGTTAATCGCCCTGGCTTTCTCCAGCCATCGCAAGCAGGTGGACTGGCGGACGGTATTGACCGGGGTATGCCTGCAGATCCTGTTTGGCGCCTTCGTTATTCTGACCCCCTGGGGCGGTAAGTTATTCGACGTTCTGGCAAATTTCTTTGTTACTTTAATCGGGTTTTTCAGGCCCGGGGCGACGTTTATCTTTGGCCCTCTGTCGGCAGAGAACAGCAACTTCGGCTATATATTCGCCTTTCAGGTGCTGCCCACCATTATCTTTTTCGCATCGCTGATGGCGGTGCTTTATCACCTGGGCGTGATGCAGAAAATTGTTGGTGCCGTGGCCTTTGTGATGCGTCGATTCATGCGCATCAGCGGCGCTGAATCCCTGGCGGTGGCGGCCAACGTGTTTGTGGGACAGACCGAGGCGCCGCTGGTGGTCAGACCCTACATTGCCCAGATGACCCGCTCAGAACTGTTCACCATGATGGTCGCGGGTATGGCGACCATCGCCGGTGCTGTGCTGGCAGCCTACATTGGCCTGCTGGGTGGCGACAGCCCAGAGCAAAAACTGTTTTTCGCCAAACACCTGCTGTCCGCATCCATCATGGCCGCCCCGGCAACCGTCGTAATTGCCAAGTTACTGATTCCGGAGATCGGCCAGTCTCGAACCCTGGGTCAGGTGGATATGACGGTGGAAAAAACCGCCTTCAACGCCATCGAAGCCGCTGCCAACGGCGCCGGCGATGGCTGGCGCCTGGCAATGAATGTAGGCGCCATGCTGCTGGCCTTTGTCGCGTTGATCGCGCTGATTAACTGGCCCCTTGAGTGGCTGGGTGAGGTAACTGGCATCAGCGTCTGGCTGGGCAAGCCGTTGAATCTGGCATTGATCCTGGGCTATCTGCTGGCGCCGCTGGCCTGGCTGATTGGGGTGCCCAGTGCCGATGTGGTCACGGTGGGAGGCCTGATTGGTCAAAAGTTGGTGACCAACGAGTTCATTGCCTATGTCGCGTTTAACGAGGTGCAGGGGGAAATGACCGACAAGGCTCGGTTGATTACCACCTATGTATTGTGTGGATTCGCTAACTTTTCCTCCATTGCCATCCAGATTGGCGGGATCGGACCGCTGGCACCTGAGCGGCGCAGTGAAATCGCTTCCCTGGGGCTACGAGCGGTGCTGGCCGGCACCCTGGTGTCGATGATGACGGCCACCATTGCCGGCGTGCTGCACTCGTTCTGAGTATCGTATGCTGATACTCCGGGGGGTGTGTGAGTCGGCCCTGCAACGATTTTCTGCCGACCAAAGGTCGCGAAGATAGTCTGAGCGGATGGATCAATGGACGACTCAAGTATGTCTCAGCAAGCCTCACTAATCCGCCAACGTCGGTTCGGACCCTTTTTTGCCACCCAGGCGCTGGGTGCGTTTAACGACAACGTCTTCAAGCAGGCGCTGATTATTCTCATTACCTTCCAGGGGCTAAGCCTGTGGGGGTTGGATTCCGGCCGCCTGGTCAACCTGGCTGCGGTGGTATTTATCCTGCCGTTTTTCTTGCTCTCAGCCACCGCCGGACAGCTGGCTGACCGCTACCAGAAAGCCGCCCTGATCCGGTATATCAAAGCCTTTGAAATCGGTGTGATGTGCCTGGCCGCAATGGCGCTGTGGACGGGGTCGGTGTCTTTTTTGCTGCTGGTGCTGTTTCTGGCCGGCGCCCAGTCGGCGTTTTTTGGTCCGGTCAAATACGCCATATTGCCTGAGGTGTTATCCACCCAGGAGTTGGTGAAAGGCAATGGTCAGGTCAGCATGGGGACCTTTGTTGCCATTTTACTGGGCAGCTTGACCGGCGGCGCCTTGATCGCCATTCCCGACACGGGCTGGCAGCTGGTGGTGGCTGTGCTGTTGATTGTGGCGTTTCTGGGCTACGGCTTTGCCCGCGCGATCCCCGATGTACCGGTGGCCGATGCTAACCTGAAAATTGACCCTAATCTTTTTCGTCAGACGGCCAAAATGCTGGGCCACGCAAGGCATAACCGGGTGGTCTTTCGGTCTATCCTGGGCGTGTCCTGGTTTTGGTTTTTCGGTTCAGTCATGTTGGCCCAGCTGCCGCCTTTGGTGAAGGATGTTCTGGCTGGCAATGAGGCGGTGGCCATTGGGGTATTTACCTTGTTTTCTTTGGGCATCGGGGTCGGCTCGATCCTGTGTGACAAGCTGTCAGCCGGCAGGGTAGAGATTGGCCTGGTGCCCATGGGTGCCTTTGGTCTATCAGCTTTCGGGCTGGACCTGTATTTCTCAGCTGGCGGCCTCGCCGCTGCCGGTGTTGCACTAGAGCCGGCGGGTTTGGCGTCCTTTCTGGACCGGCCGGGTTCCTGGCGTTTCATGGCCGACGTGCTGTTGATTGGCCTGTCCGGTGGTTTTTATATTGTTCCCCTGCTGTCATTGATTCAGCATCGCAGTGATCCGGAAAAGCGCTCTCGAGTGATTGCCGGCGGCAACGTCTTAAATGCCATGTTTATGGTGCTGGCCGGGCTGTTTTCCATTGCCCTGCTGAGCCTGGGGCTGAGCGTTGTTCAGCTGATTGGTATTACCGCCGTGCTCAATATGCTGGTGGCAATTTACATCTTTTCCCTGGTGCCGGAGTTTCTGCTGCGCTTTGCCGCCTGGGTGCTGGTGCGGACGCTGTATCGCGTAAAGGTCAAAGATCTGGACCGGATCCCGTCGGAGGGGCCGGTGCTCATCGTCTGCAATCATGTCAGCTATATGGATGCGCTGGTCATTGGCGGCAGCGTCAGCCGGCCGGTTAGGTTTGTTATGTACTACAAGATTTTTCGCTGGCCCATTATTGGCTGGCTGTTTCGCGCCGCCAAAACCATTCCCATTGCCGGCAGCAAAGAAGATCCTGCGCTGATGGATGCTGCCTTCGACAAGATTGATGCGGAGCTTGCTGATGATGAGGTGGTATGCATTTTCCCGGAGGGGGCGTTGACCGGTGACGGCAACGTAGCCACCTTCAAACGGGGAGTGGAACGAATTCTTCAGCGCAGACCGGTGCCGGTGGTGCCAATGGCTTTGGACGGGCTTTGGGGCAGCTACTTCAGCCATTCCGACGGTGGCGCGTTTCGTGGACCCTGGCGGCGTCTATTCAGTCGGGTACGACTGCGTACGGGAAAACTGGTGGCCGCGGCAGATGCCTCTGCGGAAACATTGCGCCAGCGGGTGCTGGATTTGCTGACCCAGGCTGATTGAGCCGCCGCCCTGTCGGCCCACTGGCGTTGATGAGAATGACGGTCCTCCCAGGGCCAGGGGTTTTCTGCCCTTGCGGCGCACCGGTGGCTGGGGGACAATTCACGGCTTCAGGTGGTGCCTGCTGTTTGGGAGAAGCACGGGCCCCGCCACCGCTAACAGAGCCGTGAATAAGAACTAATGCCCGATAGAAAGAAGCTGGCTGATGCCGTCCGCGCGCTCAGTATGGATGCAGTTCAGGCCGCCAACAGTGGCCATCCCGGTATGCCTATGGGTATGGCGGATATCGCTGAAGTGCTGTGGAATGACTATGTGAGCCACAATCCGGCGAACCCAAACTGGTTCAATCGAGACCGGGTGGTGGTGTCCAACGGTCATGGTTCAATGCTGATTTACTCAGTTTTGCACCTTGCTGGCTATGATCTGGACATGGATCAGCTGCGTAATTTCCGCCAGATGGATTCAAAAACCGCGGGCCACCCTGAGTTCGGGGAAACCCCCGGGGTTGAGACCACCACCGGGCCCCTGGGGCAGGGCCTGGCCAATGCCGTGGGCATGGCGTTGGCCGAAAGCGTGCTGGCAGCGCGTTTTAATCGCGATGGTCACCCGATTGTGGATCACCACACCTACGTGCTGGCCGGGGATGGTTGCCTGATGGAGGGCATTTCCCACGAGGTCTGTTCCCTGGCGGGTACCCTTAAACTTGGCAAGCTGATCTGCCTGTATGACGACAACGGTATCTCCATCGACGGTGAAGTGGATGGTTGGTTCACCGACGATACCCCGGCCAGGTTTCGTTCCTACGGCTGGCAGGTCATCGACGCCGTTGATGGTCACGACGCCGCTGCCCTGGCCAGCGCGATCAAAAACGCTCGGCAAAACCGTGATCAGCCGACCCTGATCTGCTGCAAAACCCTGATCGGTTATGGATCGCCCAATAAAGAGGGCACATCGGCCACCCATGGAGCGCCCCTTGGCGATGAAGAGATTGCGGCGACTCGGGTTCAGCTGCAGTGGGAACACCCACCGTTTGTGATTCCCGAAGATATCTATGCTGGCTGGAACGCCCGCGACAAAGGTAGCAAGGCCCAGAGCCAATGGGAGCAGCGGCTGGCCGACTACAGCCGGGAGCATCCCGAAGCTGCAGCCGAACTCAGCCGCCGAATCAGTGGTGAGCTTCCGCAAGGCTGGGGGGCGCTGATTGATAACTACATTCAGGACTGCCAGGCAGGAGCTGCCAACGTGGCTACCCGAAAGGCTTCTGGTATGGCGCTGGAGGCAATAGGTGCGAGCCTGCCGGAGATGATTGGTGGATCAGCGGACCTGACGGGTTCCAACAATACCCGCCACGGTGCCAGCACCGATGTCACCGCCAGTCAAATGGACGCCAACTACGTGAACTACGGTGTGCGTGAGTTTGGAATGACAGCCATGGCCAACGGTTTGGCGCTGCATGGTGGCTTTATTCCGTACACCGGCACATTTTTGGTGTTTTCAGACTACGCCCGCAACGCGGTGCGAATGTCCGCCCTGATTCCCACCGGCGCTATCCATGTCTATACCCATGATTCCATTGGTCTGGGTGAAGACGGCCCAACCCACCAGCCGGTGGAGCACGTGGCCAGTCTGCGCCTGATACCCAATCTCGAGCTATGGCGACCCTGCGATACGGTGGAAACCGCCTGGGCATGGAAAAACGCCGTCGAACGTCGGGATGGTCCCACCGCGCTGGTGTTGACCCGTCAGGGACTACCCCATCAGGAGCGCGACGCCGACACCCTGGCGTCCGTTGGCCGCGGCGGTTATGTGCTGCGGGACTGCGAAGGGGAGCCCGAGTTGATCATGCTGGCCACCGGTTCTGAGGTGGCTTTGGTGATGTCCGCTGCGACGGTGCTGGAAGCTGAAGGCATCGCCACCCGGGTGGTGTCATTGCCCTGCACCTCGCTATTTGACCGTCAGCCCCAGGACTATAAAGACTCGGTGCTGCCGCCCTCAGTGCGCGCCCGCCTGGCAGTAGAGGCAGGCAGCGCTGACTACTGGTTTAAGTACACCGGGCTGGACGGCGACATCATCGGTATGACCAGCTACGGCGCCTCAGCGCCGGCCTCGGAGCTGTTTACCCATTTTGGCTTTACCGTGGACAACGTTGTCGTCCGCGGCCGGGCCCTGATCCACCCCCTGATACAACCTGATAAAACCTGAGATAACGGAGAACTAATCATGGCCGTGAAAATTGCCATCAACGGATACGGACGTATCGGACGCAACGTGTTGCGGGCCATTCATGAGTCCGGTCGTGCCAGTGAGTTTGATGTGGTCGCCATTAACGACCTTGGTGATCCCCAAACCAATGCTCACTTGACCCAATACGATACGGCCCATGGCCGTTTTCCCGGAACCGTGGAGGTGCAGGGCAGTGATCTGGTAATTAATGGGGATCGGGTTCGAGTGCTGGCCGAGCGTGATCCGGCCAAATTACCCTGGGGCGAGCTGGGTGTTGACGCGGTGCTGGAATGTACCGGGATTTTCAGCAGCCGTGATAAGGCCAGCCTGCACCTGCAGGGCGGCGCCAAAAAGGTCATCATCTCAGCGCCCTCCGCGGATGCCGATGCCATGGTGGTTTATGGCGTCAACCACGATATCTTGAAGCCGGAACACCAGATTGTATCCAACGCCTCATGCACCACCAACTGCCTGTCACCGGTGGTAAAACCCCTGCATGACGCCATAGGCGTTGAGTCCGGCCTGATGACGACCATTCACGCCTATACCAACGATCAGGTGCTCACCGACGTGTTCCACAAAGATCTGCGTCGGGCACGTTCTGCCACCATGTCCCAGATTCCTACCAAGACCGGTGCGGCCGGTGCGGTGGGCAAAATTCTGCCAGAACTCAATGGCAAGCTGGACGGCTTTTCCATGCGTGTGCCAACCATCAACGTGTCGGTGGTTGATCTGACCTTCATCGCCAGCCGCGATACCTCGGTGGAAGAAGTCAATCAAATCATGAAGGCGGCTGCTGAAGGTCCCATGAGCGCGATCCTTGGCTACAATGAAGCACCCTTGGTATCCATCGACTTTAACCACAACCCGATGTCATCGACCTTTGATGCGGGCCTGACCAAGGTGATTGGCGGCAAGTTGGTGAAAGTGTTGGCCTGGTATGACAACGAGTGGGGCTTTTCTAACCGGATGCTGGACACCACCCTGGCGGTGGTTAACGCCTGACGGTTTTGCCCTTTGCAACCAGAACCCGACCGGGAGGCTGAAAATGGATTTTCTGCGCCTTAGTGATGTGAACCTTAACGGCAAGCGACTGCTGATTCGCGAGGACCTGAACGTGCCCCTGGGGGACGATGGTGAGGTCAGCAGCGACACCCGGATTCGGGCCGCTATTCCGGCCATTACCATGGCCATGGAGGCCGGAGCCCGGGTCATGATTCTTTCTCATCTTGGCCGACCGGTGGAAGGTGAGTTTGATCCACAGTTTTCCCTGGCGCCGGTGGCAAGGCACCTGACTAAGCTGTTGGGTAAACCTGTGCCGCTGATCAGCGATTGGCTGAACGGGGTTTCCTGTGAACCTGGCCAGGCCGTGTTGTGTGAGAACGTGCGTTTTAACGTCGGCGAAAAATGCAATGACAAGCAGCTGAGCCAGGCAATGGCGAGCTTGTGTGACGTGTTCGCCATGGATGCCTTTGGCACGGCCCATCGGGCCCATGCCTCCACCCACGGGGTCGGGCAGTTCGCCCCCGTGGCCTGCGCTGGTCCGCTGCTGGCCAGGGAGCTTGAAGCTCTGACCAAAGCCACCCTGACCCCGAAAAAGCCGGTGCTGGCCATCGTTGGTGGGTCTAAAGTTTCCACCAAGTTGACGGTGCTGGAGTCATTGGCCACGCGGGTCGATCAGCTAATTGTTGGCGGCGGTATTGCCAATACCTTTATCGCAGCCAGCGGCCACAGTGTTGGCCAGTCCCTGTATGAGGCTGATCTGGTCGAGCAGGCCCAAACCCTGATGGCCCAGGCCAAGGCGGCCGGCGCTGAGATTCCGTTACCCGATGACGTGGTGGTGGCTGACAGTTTCAGCGCCACCGCAGCCTTTCGAACCTGCGATGTGGCTGAGGTGGCTGAGCACGAAATGATTCTGGATATCGGGCCCCGCACCGCCCAGCGCTATAGCGAAATTATCCGCCGCGCGGGCACGGTGGTCTGGAATGGCCCGGTAGGGGTTTTTGAATTTGAACCGTTCAGCCAGGGTACCCGCTCTGTGGCCCAGGCGGTGGCCAGTTCTGAGGCCTTCTCCATCGCCGGCGGTGGCGACACCCTGGCGGCCATTGAGCAGTTTCAGGTGGCAGAGCAAATTTCTTATATCTCCACCGGCGGCGGCGCCTTTCTTGAGTTTCTCCAGGGCCGTGAACTGCCGGCGGTGGCGATGCTGAAGGCGCGTTTTGGCCACTGATTTTTTGACGTTAAACCATCCGCTGCACTGGCGATTGTCAAGGCGACAATCCCGGCGATAGGCGAGGCGATACCCGGGGCGACTCCCTGCACTACTATTGAGGTAAATCATGAACGTAGAAAAACTCACCCAAACCGCCCAGGCCATGGTGGCTGAAGGGAAGGGTATTTTGGCCATCGACGAATCCACCGGCACGATCAAAAAGCGTTTTGATTTAATCGGCCTTGAAAGCACCGAAGACAATCGGCGCGCCTACCGGGAAATGCTGCTGTCCACGCCGGAGCTGGGAAAGCACGTGTCCGGCGCTATCTTGTTTGACGAGACCTTGCGCCAGAGCGCCAGTACTGGCCAGACGTTTGTTGAGATGATGAAGGCTGCCGGCGTGATCCCGGGTATCAAAGTCGATAAAGGCGCTCAGGATCTGGCGGGTCATCCCGGCGAGAAGGTCACAGAAGGTCTGGATGGACTGCGCGCCCGGCTGGCTGAGTACGCGGATCTTGGCGCTGGCTTTGCCAAATGGCGGTCGGTGATCACCATCGGCGAGGCCATGCCTACCAGTGCCTGCGTTGAAGCCAACGCCCATGGACTGGCGCGCTACGCCGCTCTTTGCCAGGAAGCCGATATCGTGCCCATCGTGGAGCCGGAAGTGATCATGAACGGTGACCATGATCTGGACACCTGTTATGAGGTAACCGAAGCCACCCTGAAGAGTCTGTTCTCTTCGTTGTATGAACAGGGCGTATTGCTTGAGGGCACAATTTTGAAGGCCTCTATGGTGGTTTCCGGCGATCAATGCGGCGAACAGGCCAGCGTTCAGGAGGTGGCTGAGGCTACCCTGCAATGTCTTTACAACTCGGTGCCGGCCTCCACCGCTGGGGTGGTTTTTCTGTCCGGCGGGCAGAGCGAAATTGTTGCCACCCAGCACCTGGATATGATGAACCGGATTGGACCCCATCCCTGGCCGCTGACCTTCTCCTACGGTCGCGCACTGCAGCATGGTGCGCTGATGAAATGGGGTGAGGATATCGCTAACAACGTTGGGGCGGGCCAGGCCATTTTGGCTCACCGGGCGCGCTGCAACGGATTGGCTGCGGTTGGCCAGTACGACGAGTCTGTCGAAGCCGGCTGAGTTTGCTGAAATCAGTCCCCGGGCTGCGCCTGGCCGCGCAGCCCGGGGATTGTATTGACCCCGTTACAGAATTCCATTCAGGGTGTAAGGTGCCAGCTTTAAAGCAAGCACCTGCTGCTTTAGCCCCGAAACCACGGAATCCCTTTCATGAGCAAAGATTTGAAAGAACGGGCGCTGGAATATCATCGCCTGCCCACCCCGGGCAAAATCGAAGTTACCGCAACCAAAACCCTGACCACCCAGAATGAGCTGGCCCTGGCCTACTCGCCGGGTGTGGCGGCCGCCTGTGAGCTGATCGTCGACGACCCGGCCACGGTTTCCGAGGTCACTTCCAGAGCTAATCTGGTGGCGGTGGTGACCAACGGCACGGCTGTGCTGGGCCTTGGCGCCATCGGTCCGCTGGCAGCCAAGCCGGTGATGGAAGGCAAAGCGGTGTTGTTCAAGAAGTTCGCCGGTATTGACGTATTCGATATTGAAATCAACGAAAATGACCCGGACAAACTTGTCGACATCATTGCGTCATTGGAACCCACCTTTGGCGGAATTAATCTTGAAGACATTAAGGCACCGGAGTGCTTTTTGGTGGAGCAAAAGCTTCGCCAGCGGGTCAACATTCCGGTGTTCCACGATGATCAACACGGCACCGCCATAATTACCGCGGCGGCACTGCTCAACGCCTTGGAAATGGTGGGCAAGTCCATTGATAAGGTGCGCCTGGCGGCGTCCGGCGCTGGTGCCGCTGGCATTGCCTGTCTGGATCTGCTGGTTAACCTGGGGCTGAAGCCTGAAAACGTGCTTGTCACCGACCGCTCTGGCGTCGTACATCAGGGCAGGGATGACCTGATTGAGGGCGATTCCAAATCCCGCTATGCCACCACCGACAGCGCAAGAACCCTGGAAGAAGCGATGGTGGGTGCCGATGTTTTCCTGGGAGTATCTGCGCCGGGTGTGGTGAATCAGGACATGGTCCGAAGCATGGCGGCTCAGCCTATTATCCTGGCCCTGGCCAATCCGGTACCGGAAATCATGCCCGAAGAGGCCCACAGCGCCCGGGATGATGTGATTATGGCTACTGGCCGCTCGGATTACCCCAACCAGGTCAATAACGTGCTGTGTTTTCCGTATATTTTTCGCGGCGCACTGGACGTTGGGGCTACCAGTATTACCGAGCAAATGAAAATGGCGGCGGTCAAGGCGATTGCCGGTTTGGCCCGTATCGAGGCCAGCGACATCAGCGCCCAGGCCTATGGTGGCGAACTGCCCACCTTTGGTCGAGAGTATTTGATTCCCCAACCCTTTGACCCACGTCTTATCGTTCACGTTGCACCGGCGGTGGCCCAGGCCGCGATGGATTCAGGGGTGGCTACCAGGCCCCTTAGCAATATGGCCGAGTACCGGGAAAAACTGAATCAGATGGTGTTTCGCAGCACCATGCTGATGAAGCCCATTTTTGAGCGGGCCAAGGCTGATCCGCGCCGGGTGGTTTACGCCGAGGGAGAAGAAGCCGTGGTGTTGCGAGCGGTGCAGAACGTGCTGGATGACGGACTGGCTCGGCCAATTCTTGTGGCTCGCCCCAGCGTTCTGGCAATGCGGATTCAGCAGCTTGGGCTGCGGATGGATCCGGAGCGTGATCTTAAGGTGGTAAATCCTGAAGACGATCCCCGATTTCGCGACTACTGGATGCTCTATTACGAAAAGATGCAGCGCAAAGGGATCACCCCGGCTACGGCCAAATACGTGGTCCGAACCCGCAACACCGTTATTGCAGCGCTAATGGTAGAACGGGGCGAGGCTGACGCCATGATTACCGGCGTGGTTGGCAGGTACAACAAAAAGCTGGCCCACGTGCTGGGTGTTTTGGGGCTGCGTGAGGGGGTCAGGCAAGCCTCCTCCCTGTCGGTTATGGGCACTGCCCAACACAAGGTGTTTGTTTGCGATACCCACGTTAACCCCGATCCCAGTCCCGAAGATATCGCCCACGCAACCTTGCTGGCCGCAGAGCGGGTCAGGGAGTTTGGCCTTCAGCCCAAGGTCGCGTTGGTGAGCCATTCAGACTTCGGTAGTCACCAGGATGCCTCCAGTGAAAAAATGCGCCAGGCGCTGGGCCTGATTAAGCAGCTGGATCCGGATCTGGAAGTGGATGGAGAGATGAAAGTGGACACGGCTCTGGAACCGGAACTGCGCCAGCGTATTGCCCCTCATTCACCCCTTAAGGGCATGCCCAATTTGCTGATCATGCCTGACCAGGCCTCTGCCCACATCGCATTTTTCATGACCAAAGTGCTGGCCGACGCGGTGGCGGTGGGCCCCCTGCTGCTGGGCTGCGCCAAACCGGCCCATGTACTTACCCCCACGGCAACGGTGCGGCGGGTGGTCAACGTGACTGCAATTGCTGTGGTGGATGCCCAGAAGATGTCCCCAAGCTAGTCCATCCCGAGCATGGTCCGCCTGGCAGGGGCCGGGGTATCCGAGTCCCTGCATTGCGTACCCAGCAACTCTGACACGGCAACAGCGAGGGGGGCAGCAAGGGTCAATCCTCTGATACCAACCTGCGCTATTTGCCCTGCAGGCCCTATCGCTATCTGTTTCTGAGATGGATGGTTGTTATATTGATATAACGTTAAGGCAATGTTAAAGTTTCGTCGAGTTCTGGGGGCGGTTAGACGTTGCCGCCAGTGTTTGCAACATAAAACTTAGTGATTAAAGCCGCGCTGCGAGGGCGACAGATCGGACGATCAGGGCTTTGGTCATCAACGCGATGTTCCCAATATTTGAGGGGTAAGACGATGAACCGAAAGTTACTGTTGTCAACGTTGATCACGGCCAGCCTTGGTTTGCCAGCACAGTCAGCATTGGCCCAAGCTGGCAGCGACTCAAACAGTCTAGAAGAGATCTTGGTGACGGCACGGAAGCGGGAAGAGAGCCTGCAAGACATTCCTATTGCCATCAACACCGTTTCCGCCGCCGATATTTTAGAGGGTGGATTGACGGGCCTGGAAGATATCTCCAGCCTTTCTTCGGGATTTTACTTCTTCAACCAGGGCCAGAATCAGCCCGGTCGATATAACACCCAGCTGCGTTTTCGCGGTTTGAACCAGGCCCAGTTCTCCCCCAGCTTTGAAACCGGCGCGTTGTTCATTGACGGCGTCTACGTCCTCAACGGCGGCACCTCACTATCACTGATGGACATCGAACGGGTAGAGGTCATCAAGGGGCCGCAATCGGCGTACTTTGGACGCAACACCTTCGGCGGCGCGGTGAACTTTATTACCCGTGATCCTCGGATGGATGAATGGGGTGGAGAGGTGACCGTCAGCGGCACCCACCGCAGTAAATTTGACGTCAATGCCTTTGTTGAAGGGCCGCTGATTCAGGATGTGCTGTCAGGTAGCCTGGCGGTGCGGGTTTACGATAAGGAAGGCCATTTTACCGCCAGTGACGGCGGCCGACTGGGGGATGAGAGTACCGAAACCTTCACCGGTAAACTGCTCTGGAACGTGAGCGATAACCTGACCGTGAAATTTCGCGCATCCTATTCAGAAGATGACGACGGTGCGCCGGCTCAGGCCTATATCGCCGGCCGTACCAATGACACCTGCGCCGGTCGCTCGATCACTACCCCGGCCGGGGAAACGGTCAACCCAACAAACTTCATTTGTGGCCAGGTGCCTGATAACGATAGCACCATAGCGGTGCTCGGCAGTCGGGTTATCGACGGCAACACCCGCCTGCCAGCAGGTCTCAACGGCGCGGGCCTAACCATGCGGGAAGTGTTTGGCGCCCAGGCACTGCCAGCAGATGTCCCGTTTCTGGATGACATTGGCCTGTTGCGGGAAACCCTGCGATTAACAGCCTCTGCCAGCTACGCGCTGCCCAATGACTATTCGCTGGATTTTGTAGTCGGCGTCAATGACCAGAAAACCAACTTTATCCGTGACTTTGACCTGTCAGGATTTCCCGGCGGATTCTCCAGCGACCCCCAGAGCCTGGAAGACACCAGTTATGAGATCCGCATCACCTCAGGTAGCGACAAGCGCTACCGTTGGTCTGCGGGTATTAACTACTATGAGCAGGAGTTTATTTCCTCCCTGTCCGGCGGTACCTTCCTGTTCGGCTGCATTGGCACCATACCGGGCAATGATCAGGCGCCCTGTGTCATGGGAGCAGATGGAAACAATGCACTGCTGGGGCCCTTTCCCAATGGCTTTGGCCAGTCTGACGAAGCGGAGGTGCTGGGTATTTTCGCCTCCTTTGATTTCGACTTGACCGATCAGATTACCTTAACCGCTGAGGGTCGCTATCAGCAGGACACGGTGATCAAAGGCGGGGTGACGGGTGAGGGCGGACTGAGCGCCGCAGCCCCGGAATTTGAGTTTAACGAGTTCCTGCCCCGTTTTATCGTTCGCTATCAGCCCTTTGAAAGCACCACGCTTTATGCAAGCTATGCGCTGGGAGTTGTACCTGGCGACGTCAACGATCAGTTCCTGAACGCTGACGCCCAGGAGCGTGCCCAGTTTGTAGCCCAGTTCCCAACCCTGAGCGAATCATTGCCCCAGGAAGAATTGGATGCCTTTGAAATTGGCCTCAAGCAGACCCTGTTTGACGGCGCCGGCTATTTGAACTTCTCCGCTTACTGGAATGAGTGGACCGGTGTAAAGGGCCGCTCAACGGGCTTAATCAATGAGACCTGCACCAGCAACGATGTGGCTATCGGCGCTCCCGGCTGCACCTTCGATGGTGTGGTTGGCGATGTCAGCACCCGGATGCTGCCGAACCCGGAAACCGGCGTGCTGGAGATGTTCTTTAACTCCAGAAACGTGCTGCTAGACGGTGATGCCGACATCAAGGGCTTTGAGCTTGAAGTGGGTGGACAGATCCAGGACGGCTGGACCGTTGACGCCAGCATGGCTTACGTGGATACCGAGTACACCCGTTACGTCTTCAACTTCGGTGAAGCCATCTTTGGTTTCTCGGACGTGGCAGGTTTGTCGGTTCCCCGGGTTCCCAAGTGGAGCGGTAATCTGAGCTCAACCTACACCTTTGATATTACCGGCGGCATGCAGGGCTTCCTGCGCGGGGACGTGAACTACTTCGGTGAAACCTTCACCGACGAGCGAAACCTGGCTTATACGGCGGACTACTTCATCACCAACGTGCGGGCAGGCATCGAAACCGACCTGTATCGGATAGAGCTTTTTGTATCTAACCTGTTTGACGAGGACGCCTGGGCCAGCGGCGCACGGTTCTCCGACACCGCGTTTCCGGTAGACTTTGGCAACTTCTTTGTTCAGCAAGGGGTGAACGTTGCTCCTAATGATCGCCAGGAGTTTGGCCTACGCGCCACTCTTATGTTCTAAAACCCCTGATATCCGCCGGGCGCGGCCCGGCGGATATCAGCTGTAACAAGCCTTGAAAGGGTCAAGTCTGAAGGTGATGCATAGATCCACCGTTGAACAAACCTTAACCGTGCTGCAACCGGAGTGGGATCTGGTCAGCAATGGCGTCATGTCTCGCTCGCCTTTGTATTTCCAGCTTTATACCGTGCTTCGTAACGCTATTGTTGATGGCAAACTTCAATTTGAATGTCAGATGCCCAGCGAACAGAAGCTGGCCGAGGCCTTCGATATTTCCCGGATAACTGCCAAGCGGGCCATGGATGAACTGGCGGAGGAAGGGCTGATCGCCCGGTTCCGCGGCAAAGGTTCTCACGTGATTTACCAATACGCCCCGGCGCCGGTGCGAGCGCCGCTGGTGGGCATGTTGGAAAACCTGATCGAAATGGGTAAGCACACCAGCGTGCGGGTGCTGTCCCTGGAAAAAAAGCTGCCACCCCCTGAAATCCGTGAGCAGCTGAAGCTGGCTGGCGATGAGCTGGTCCACGAACTGATCCGGGTGCGCAGCAACGAGCACAAGGAACCCTTTGCCTACTACGTCAGCTGGACTGCGGGTATTGGAAAGGGATATACCCGCACGAAGCTGGAGAAAACCCCGCGGCTTGAAATTTTCAGGGATAACGGCATGCGGGTAGTAAAGGTCAATCAGGTGCTCAGTGCTCAGCTGGCATCACCGCTGGTGGCCGCTGAACTGAACATCAATCCAGGCGCGCCGCTGTTGTCAATTCGACGCCATGCAACCGTTGAGAGCGGTTCAGTGGTGGATGTGCTGGACTGTCTTTACAACCCTGATCGCTATAACTACGCGATGGAATTAAGCTTAGACTGAGGCCCCAGGTTTACGGCTAACTAGGCTGCAGAAATGCCCAGCCCGTTGAAGCCCGATAGTTAACAATGAACTGATTGATCTGGTCTTCCTGCTGCAGGGTGAAGTCAATGAAATCCAGGCCGTTGATCAGCATATGGCGATCCGCCGGATCAATGGAAAATTCAAAGGTCCGGCTGGCATCGTCCTCTGGGCTGACGCCCACGGTGCAGTGCTGAAGGTCAATCACCAGGGCGCTGTCACCCGCCGTTCGGTCGGACCACATTGCCAGCTTGGCGATAGCCGAGTGCGGAAGATCGATGGCCAGCAGCCCGTTGCGAGCGCAGTTCATTCGAAAAATGGCCCCAAAGCTCTCGGCAATAATCGCCCTGATGCCAAAGTCTTTCAGAGCCCAAACCGCATGCTCCCGGGACGAGCCGCAGCCAAAATTCCGACCGCTTAACAAAATCGATGCACCCTGGTAGTGCTGCTGATTCAGTACAAAGTCCTCCACCAGGCCGACTTTGCTGGCGCCGTCATAGCGATAGCGCAAGCCGGCAAAAAGACCCTCGCCCAGCCCGGTTTTACTGACCCTGGTCATCTCCCGGGAGGGGATGATCTGATCGGTGTCCACGTTGTCCTGCAAGATGGGGGCGGCAATCCCCGTATGCTGTATGAAGGGATCCATCAGCAGCTGCTCTCAAGCGTACGTACATCGGCGATCTGTCCGGCAATGGCCGATGCGGCAACTGACGCGGGACTGGCCAGATGGGTGCGGGTTTGCCGACCCTGTCTGCCGCGGAAATTGCGGTTGGTGCTGGACACCACCCGCTGCTGAGGGGCAAAACCTTCACCGCCCGCGTTGAAGCACAGCGAGCAACCGGGCTCCCGCCACTCAAATCCCGCGTTCCGAAATATCTGATCCAGGCCTTTGGCCTCGGCGGCCTGTTTCACCTGCTCAGAGGCCGGCGTACAAATGGCCCGAACTCCCGCTGCCACCCGCTGGCCCTTCAATACATTGGCTGCCGACTCAAGGTCACTGAGACGGGCGTTGGTGCAGGAGCCAATAAAGGCGCCGCTAATGGGCAAGCCCAGGATTTGCTGGCCGGGTTTAAGACCCATGTAGTCCAGGGCCTGGTTGAGTTCAGCACGCTGTTCGTCACTGTCGCCAGGGCCCAGGGACGGCACCCGGCCGTCCACCGCAATGGCATGCTGGGGGCTAATGCCCCAGGTGATGGTTGGCGATACGTCAGCCACGTCTACCTGGATTATCTTGTCAAATTGCGCGTCATGGTCTGAGCGCAGGTTTTTCCATGCCGCCACCGCTGCCGACCAGGCCTCTCCCTTGGGCGCATAGGGTCTTCCCTCCAAATAGCTGAGGGTTTTTTCATCCGGCGCGATCAATCCGGTAAAGGCAGAAAACTCTACCGCCATGTTGCACAGGGTGAATCGCGATTCCATGTCCAGCGCCGTGATGGTGGAACCGCTGAATTCCATCGCATGGGCGGCGGCCCCGGATGCGCTGTATTTGCCGATCAGGTGGAGAATCATGTCCTTGGCGGTTACGCCATTGGGCAGCTCTCCGGTGAACTCCACTTTCAGCTGCTTTGGCTTGCGTGCTCGCAGGGTTTCCGTGGCCAGGGCGTGTTCACAATTGCTGGTGCCTATGCCCCATCCAATGGCGCCCAGGGCGCCCAGGGTGCAGGTGTGGCTGTCGGGACATGCGACCACCAGGCCGGGCAGGGTAATAGCCTGTTCGGCGGATATAAGGTGGGTAATGCCATGACGGCTGTCACCGATATCAAATAGCGTGATTCCCGCATCATTGGCGGTGCGTCGCATGGTCTTGATGAAAGTTTCGCCACCGGGCACTTCGGTGGCGTCACCACGCCCCGGATAGGTGTCGAGGATATGATCCATGGTGGCAAACACCTGGGCAGGATTGCGAATCTTGCGCCCGCTCTCGGCCAGGCTGGTCAAGGCCACGCCGCCGGTTCTTTCGTGTAGGAAAACCCGGTCCACGTAAATCAGCGACGTGCCGTCGTCCAGATCGGTCACCCGATGCCCATCCCAGATTTTGTCAAACAACGTTTTGGCCATGGTGAGACAGAAAGCTAATAGATCTATTAGTATAACAATATTACTTTTACATCCGACGGCTATTCCATGATGAATTTGGTCAACACTGCATCTATTTCCACGCACCCGATGGCTATGCCTGGTTAGCAATTTCCCATGTGGCGTGAGCTAAAGGGGTACCCGTTAAAGGCGTTTATTGTATGCCTGCTGGCCTACACCACCGCGCAAATGGATCTGGCGCTGTTTGGTTTCGCCATTCCCGCTATTCGGGCCGAGTTCAATCTGAGCCTCTCTGGCGTAATGGCCATTGTTTCCAGCGCCTTTGTGCTGGGTGGGGTAATGATTGTTTGGCTGGCGCTGCTGGCAGACAGGATTGGCCGCAAGACCTTGTTTCAGTTTTCCCTGGTTGCTTCGTCGCTGCTGGTAGCCCTGCATGGGCTGGCCCTTAATGCCCTCTCCCTGACCCTGCTGCGCGGTAGCAGCATCGCCGCTGGCGGCCTTTCTTATCCGGTTACCGGGGCGATTATTTCGGAGGAATTTCCGGCCCGTTATCGGGGCCTGTTTCTGGGCTTTATGCAGATTGGTTATCCCCTGGGATGGGCCCTGGCTTCGCTGTGGGCAGCCTGGCTGCTGACCCACTACAACTGGCGCTGGCTGTTTCTGACGGGGTTGGTGAGTCTGCCCCTGGTCTGGTTGGTCCGGCGCATCATCCGTGAACCTCCCAGGGCCCGTATGGCCCGTCGCAGCAATCAGCAGAAGGTGAAGCTGACTGAGCTGCTAGCCCCGGCGATTCGGCGCCGGGCAGCGCTGTTGTTTTGCGCCCAGTTCTTGTTTGTGTGGGCTTATGCCGGTTCGATTTTCCTGTTTCCCAGCTACCTGGCAGAACACCGCAGTATGGCGGCGGTGGAGTTTTCCCTGTTGATCGGCGCCGGCAATGCCATTGGCATAGTGGGGTATGTGCTTGCCGCCTTTGTTGGCGAATTTGTCTTGACCCGCCGTAACACCGTGGTGATCTGGACCATGCTGGGCGCCATCATGTTTCAGGTGCTGGTATGGACTGCCTCCAGCTATTTTCAGATCCTGCTGGCATACGGGGTCATGAGTATGTTTTTTTACGGCAGCGCGGCGGTCAAATTTGCCTATCTGGCAGAGGTTTTTCCGACCCGCTTGAGGGCCACCGCCATGGCCACCTGTGGTTCGCTGGCGGTGACCCTGGGTTCTGCCGCCGGCCCGCTATCAGCCTCCCTGGCGGTGGAGAAAATAGGCTGGACCTACGGCTATTCACTGCTGGTAGGCGTGCCTTTGTTTGTTGCCGGACTGCTGTATCTGTTCCTGACCCCGGTGCCGTCGGGGCTGGAGGTTGAAGAGGTGGAGCGGGTCCTGGCCAACTGATACGAGGAGAGCTTTAGTGTTCGGATTTAATGTGAAAACCTTTGGTGGACCAGAACAAATGGTCTGGGAAGCACTGCCGGATCTGCTGCCGGCAGGCGGCCAGGTGTTGGTGGACGTGTATGCCAGCGGCGTAAATTTTGCCGAAACCCGAATGCGAGCCGGCAACTACTCAGGTCAGCCCTTACCTTTTGTGATGGGTATGGAAGGAGCAGGGGTCGTTGTCCAGGTTGCTAACGACGTGACGGACTTCAAACCCGGCGACCGTGTTTTTGGCAGAGCCAGAGGGACTCACGCCGAGCAGGTGTTGTTTGACAGCGACCATTTGATGCATCTGCCCGAAAATTTGTCCTTTGAAGAAGGTGCTGCGATACCGGTGGGCTGGCTGACCGCCTGGCACGCCCTGCACACCGTGGCCCAGATAAGCAGCGGTCAACGGGTGTTGGTGGAAGCGGTCGGCGGCAGCGTTGGCAGCGCCGCTCTGCAGATCGCCAAACAGCAGGGCTGCTGGGTGGCAGGCAGCGCCAGCCGGGACAGTAAGTTGGAGCCTGCCAGGGCCCAGGGTGCGGATCTGCTGATCAACTATAAAACCCAGTCCATTGCTGAACTGATCAACGCCGCCACCGACAACCAGGGGGTTAACGTGAGCCTGATGACCATCGGCACGGCAACCTCCCAGGAGCTAATGGACTCCATGGGTATGGATGGGAAAGTGGTTATGTTTGGCAGCACTGGCGGGCGGGATATTACTTTCAACCTGAATATCGGTGTGAACAATATTCAGCTGCTGTCCATGAGCATTTCCAGCAGCCCGCGGTTTATGCCCGAGACCATGGCAAGCTTTCGCAAATACGCTCTGCCGCTATTTGCCAGCGGCCAATTTACCCCGGTGGTGGACACGGTGCTGCCCCTTGCTGAGGTGGTGAAATCCCATCAGATGATTGACGACAGAAATCACTACGGCAAGATTATTTTGACCCTCGATCGACCCCTGGACGACCGCCCTGGGCCATCGCGCAGCTAACGGCGGTAGCCACTAGGGCGACAAAGATCACCAGCGCCATGGGCAGAAAGCGGCCTTGATAAATCGCCCCTGCCAGCACCGTAAAACTGCCGCCAACCAACAGCCCAACAGCGCTGGACAGGCCTGAGGCGGTGCCGGCAATTTCCGGGTGTTCTGCAATAGCCCCAGCCATGGCGCCGGGGACGGTGGCACCAGACAGGACCATCATGACTGCCAACGGCGTCAGCAACTGCACCATGGAGGGTTCGCCGGCAAGGCTGAAAAATACCAGCGCGGCGCCGGCGCCCATACCAATGATGACGCCGCCAGCAACCACTCGTTCAGTGCCGATGATGGGGGTTAGCCTGGCTCCGGCAGAAGCCCCGACTATATAGGCTATCGCCAGCAGCCCCCAGGTTGTACCAAAGGCCGAAGAGCTGATGGCGTACTGACTGGCAAAATAGGCAGCGCCGATGGCCATGAAGGAAAAGAACGAACCCTGTACAAAGCCGAACACAAGGGTGTAGCCAACAAAGCTGCGCGATCGCACCAGCATGGCGTAGCTGGACAGCCAGTCTCTCCAGCGAGGTTGCGGACGGTCTCTGTCCAGGGTCTCAGTCATGTGCCTGAGCATGCCGAATAAGACCAAGCCGCCGATGACCGCGGTGGAGATGAATATCCAGCGATATCCGCTGCTGGCGTCCAGCCAGCCGCCAATGATAGGCGCGATTACCGGTGCGATGCCCATGGTGGCGGCGATGTAAGACATGCCCTGGGCTACCTGATTACCAGAACGAGTATCCCGCAGCACTGCCCGGCTGGCCACGGTGCCTACGCTGACCCCAGCGGCCTGGACGAAACGGGCGAGGATCAACCACTCAAGGGTTGGGGCTAGCGCACAAAGTACGCTGGCGGCAATGAAGACGCTGAAACCGATCAGCATCACCGGCCGGCGGCCGTAACGATCGCAGAGGAAACCGCAGGCAGGTTGGGATACCGCCAAGCCCAGCATATAGGCAGAAACGATGAATTGTACTGACAGGAAATCCGCTGAGAAGTCCGTGGCCATGCTGCCAAGTGCCGGCACCACAATGGACATGCCAAAAGGCGATAGTCCACTGGCAACGCCCAGCAGCCAGATTGAGGGGATTTTCTGCTCAGCGTTTGCCATGGGCCCATGATAGATTATTCAGATGTTAAGCAAGACAGAAAGTTGCCGTCCTGAGCAAAAGCCCGAATCCGAGGCCTGTTCCAGTGAGCAAATTCGTGCCCTCAAGCTCGGCCTTGAGTCGATTCTTGAAGCCGACCAGGTGGTGTCTGACACCGATCAGCTGCGGACCCTGTCCAGTGACGTGTACAGCGAAGGCGTGACCGCGGCGCTGGCCATATCACCCACCGGTCGACGGCGGTTGGCCCAGGCCCTGGCGCTGATTTCCTCCCACGGTTTCGCCGTGTTCCCCCGGGGTGGCGGCATGAGCTATACCGGCGGCTATTTGCCAGACCGGCCCAAGGCTGTGCTGGTGGACATGGCGGGGATGGACGCCATAGTTGAGATCAGCCCAGAGGACATGACCATCACCGTTGAGGCGGGGGTAACCTGGAAAAGTATTTACGACGCGCTGGATCCCCTGGGGCTTAGGCTACCCTTTTTCGGCACCTTTTCCGGCATCCGCGCCACGGTGGGCGGCGGCTTGTCCAACGGTGCCCTGTTCATGGGCACCGCCCGTTACGGCACCGGCGCTGAAATTGTCCTGGGTATGGAGGTGCTGACCGCTGATGGCAGGATCGTCAGCACCGGTCAGGCGGGTTTCAATAACGGCCGGCCCTATTACCGCAGCTATGGTCCTGATTTGACGGGGCTGTTTGTGCACGACGCCGGCGCTCTGGGCATCAAGACCCTGGTAACCCTTCGTCTGATCAAAAAACCTGCCGCCAGTGACTACGGTTCGTTTGTCTTTGCCAGTGCCCAACAGGCGGCAGCGGCGCTGTCCGATATCGCCCGCAGCGGCGCTGTTGAGGAGGTGTATGTCTTTGACCCGGAGACCACTCGTCGCAGCATGAGCGAGGCAGATCTAAAAGCCGATATTCGCCGGCTGGTTAACGTGATTCGCAGTCAAGGGATTAAGGCCGGGGCTGGGGTTGCGATTGCTGGCCGGAATTTGACCTCAGACCCTGATGTGTTTTCCCTGCATTATGTGTGCGCTGGAAATAGCCAGGCAGCGGTGCGCGAAGATCAATCAGTCTGTCGCCGTTTGGCGGAAAATCACGGCGGCGCTGGCATTGCCGATTCGGTGCCGCGAGCCGTGCGGGCCAATTTATTTGAGCCGCTCAACGGCATTCTTGGTGCCGGCGGTGATCGATGGGCAGCCATCAATTCCAAAATCGCACACCGGGATGCGCCGGCGATCATTGCTGAGGTAAATAAAATCTTTGCCGGACATGCTGAGGCTATGGCGGCCAACCGAGTGACCTTCAGCCAGCTGTTTGTGGCCATATCCAACCACGTGTTCAGCTATGAACCCGTGCTGCGTTGGTATGACCAATGGCTGCCGCTACACCGCAGTATTCCTGAGCCCGGGCACTTGAAGAAGCTGCAGGAACCTGATTCCAATCCAGCGGGGCGGGCGCTGGTGGAGACGATCCGGCAGGAAATTGTGGCGCTGTTTCAGGCCAAAGGTGTTGCCAGTACCCAGATAGGGCGTACCTACCCCTACTTTGAATCCCTGAAACCCGAGGCGGCAGGCCTGGTCAAAGCGCTGAAACAGGAGCTGGATCCCAAAGGCCTGATGAACCCGGGGGCGCTGGGTCTTTAAGCCGAGCCGCTATTGAGGGGCGGGTATTGGCTGATAGTCAGCAATCTCGTAGCAGGTCTGCATGTAGCCAGCGACTTGGCCCTGACGTGACAAAAACTGCACCCTTAAGGACGATGATCGGAGCACCCACCGTTGCCGAAAAAGGTGGCTCAGGCGCCTGATATGCTAGATTACGCCGTAGTTTTTCCATCACAGCTGTGGTTAATTGGTGCTGCAAACAACGCCATCATTGCCACCCTCGCAAAGACTAAGGAAATCGCCCATGACCCACAGCCAGATTCCCACCTTGATATTGACCACGATAATTTTCGCCGGGGGGTTCAGTTCCGCTGGTCAGGCCCTGGAGTTTGAAGATTACGATTATTCTCGCTGGTCTCAGGAGGTCACCGAGTGTGACCGGCTGACTTCCCATGGACGTGATCCAGGGCATGTGGCAGACCCAGTCAGTAGCAGCGGCATGGACAAAGATGCCGCCATCGTAGCCTGCACTATGGCGGTGAAAAACGATCCTGACAACCCACGGCTGAACTACCAGCTGGGCAGGGCTTATGGATATTCGGGCCGCGGCGAGGAGGCCATGCCCTACCGGCTGAAAGCCTTGTCCATGAACTATCCCCAGTCCACCTTTGTGATTGGTTACCTGTATCTGCTGGGTCAGACCATTGAACAAGATATCTGCAAGACCCTTGAGCTGTGGCAACGATCTGCCCGTAACCGACGTCTGGCAGCACTGGTTTCCCTGCCCAGGCACTATCTCCGTGGGGACTTTGACCAGTGTAATAAAACCATCAGTGATGCTGATCTGGCTGCCTACCTGGATGAGGCAGACAAGATATCCAGCGACTACTACGTGGGCATGCTGGTGGAGGACATCCGGCAGGACCTGAAAATGGCCACGGGTGGTGAGTAAGCGGCAATGGCTCAGCAGGGGGCGGGCCTTGTTGCCTGGCAATGCGTGTCCGTTGGCGTTGCCAACCTGGACCATGCACTGGCGCTGTGGCGCGACACCTTTGGTTTCGAACAGCGCGGGGAGGTCCATGGCCCTGATGCAGATCTCGCTGAACTATGGGATATAGACGCTGATGCCATCAGCCGCCAGGTTCTGCTAGGAACTGGCGGCATGGATGTTGGGCGATTGCATTTGGTGCAGTTTGCGCAGCCGGCGGCGCCGGTGCGCGCTAAGGCCCAGGTGTTTGACCTGTGCCCAAAGAACCTGGACATTTACGTCGATGATCTGCCGCTGCGGTTTGAACAACTCAAACGCCGCGGATATCAATTCCGCAACGATCATTACAGCGAAGTGACGGCGCCGGACGGCACTGTATTTCGCGAAATTCATCTGCCTTCCCATGACGCCATCAATGTGGTTTTGCTGCAGGTATTGGGGGACAGCCATCCCTATACGCTTAAGGGTTTTGCCGGGATTGGGCCGCTGATTGCGATCGTTAGCAGCGCTGCTGCCGAGAAGGCCTTTTTTGCCCAGGCCCTGGGCATGGGTATGCAGGCCGATAATCTGCTCAGTGGTCCCGAGGTTGAGAAAATGGTGGGCCTGCCTCCCGGCGCGGAGCTGGACGTGAGTATTTGGGGCGCCCCCGGTGGCCACTTTGGTCAAATGGAGTTGATTGAGTATCGCGGCGTAAAAGGCGCCAATTTGTATCCCGCGGCCAAGCCGCCGGCCCTGGGGGTGCTACATGTCAACTACCGCTGCGACAGCCCCCAGATGTACAGTAATTTGGCCGAACGATTGCAGCAGTTGAACGTGCCGGTTCAGCGCCGAAGGCCGATCCGCAGTCTGGCAGGCAATGGTGAGGTGATGACGGTTTTTACGCCGACAGGTTTACGGCTTGATGTTTTTTCAGGATAACGGAGAACGATGATGCGCTTAGTGGTTAAAGTGGTTGGGCTTTGCATGGCAGCCTGCCTGTTACCTGCTTCCATGGCTCGGGCTCAGGGCCAGGACAGTCAGCCTTACGAACGGGATCTGATGGTTATCGCCACGATGCTTCAGGGCAGTTTCGATAACGCCAACCAAAATTATTTTGATCAAAGAGGCAAACGAAACCGGCGACATCGACGAATCCATCAAACCGTTCAGAAGCTTGAGTTTGCCGATCTTGGTAGTGAGGTTTTTTTGCTTTCCGGCTACTGGGACAGTGAGCCGAGTAATGCAACCGGGTCCCAGATATGGTCCCTGAGCGCCGATCCGGTCAGCGAGTCGGTTCGCATGCGAATGTGGTCTGTGCCATCGGCGGTCAGTGCTTCCAATTTGCCTGATGCCGGCGCGCTGGCAAGCCCCTGCGATCTTTTCTGGGGTCGGGAAGCCGCTCAGTTTCGGGCCCGGGGCGCCGGCAGCTGTGGCCAGGATTTGCCCATGGAAATTGTCATCAGTGACAAGCAGCTGTGGACCACCTATGTCGAAAGCGGCAAGGACTTTCAAATGCATCGGGTTCGCCATTTTGATTGTTACGCCGATATCCCCGGCGTGGGTGGCGGCCGGGACGAGCCCTTCGAGCGGTATGAGGGTTTTAAGGTCCATGACCAGGGCGGTGCGGCATGGTTTACCTCAAAAGCGGGCCGTGAACTGGGCATAAGCCTATTCCTGGTGGACTGGCCGATCAACAACTATGACGGCTTTTTCGCCCGAGATTCTCTGGTGGTCTACCTAAGCGAGCGTATTGACGGAGAAACCAAAGAGCATGGCTACGCCTTTACCGTTCCCGATGCCGATCGGGTGGGTATTAATCTGAAGTGGGC
The DNA here is from genome assembly GCA_964351665.1 of uncultured Gammaproteobacteria bacterium. Classification (GTDB taxonomy): domain Bacteria; phylum Pseudomonadota; class Gammaproteobacteria; order Xanthomonadales; family SZUA-38; genus JANQOZ01. Next base: position 46,425 of record CAYGPO010000006.1, read on the forward strand.
GCTGGTCAATTGTCATATGAAGTCCAGCCGCTTTGAGACGCCGTTTATGTAATGGGCGCAGCCCGTGAGCCCGGCCCACTAAGCAATGCCTTCGCGCTCCTGCTTATCAGCCTCCGCCCGATAACGGCGCAGGGCATAGGGGATCAGCAGCAGGGCAGGTATGCCAAAAATGGCCGGCACTGCAGCCACGGCGTAGTTGAGATTTTCATTCCCAAACACATTGTCGGACAGCCAGCCCACGGTACCGGGTCCCAGCAACAGCCCGGCAAGGCTCATGGTCATGTAATACAGCGCTACCGTTGATCCGCGGATTTCACTGGGGGTAATGTTGATCAGCGCCGTGACGCCGGTGGCCGACGCCAGGGCGATTCCACAGGTGTTAAATACGATGACCACGAAGGCTAACACCGGGCTTGGCATCAGCGGCGCAATAATGCCCGTTGGCACTAACACACACACGCCTATGATGATGATCAGCAGCGGCGTTTCCTTTTTGCCCCGGGCATAAAATTTATCGTTCAGCCAACCGGCAATGTTGACCGTGAGTGGTCCCACCGCCAGCAGCACAAAGGCGTTAACCGTTGCATAGGTTTGTGCCTCCCAGCCCCAGGTGCGCAGAAACATCGGTGCGTACCAGCCCTGGCTATAAGCAACGATGGTCATCACGCAAACAAAATAAACAAAGCTGGCATAGGTTTTCCAACGCGAACCCACGTGGGCCAGCATGACGGAGAATTTTGGCGCGACCACGGTCCCGGTGGTGCGCTGCCTGGGTGGTTCACGCAGGGTCAGAATCAGGGGCGCCAGAAACAGTCCGGGTAGTCCAACGATGATAAAGGTCAGCTGCCAGGGCGCGATGGTTCCAAACAGCGGCACGCTGACCTGATCAACGGACTTGGCCCAGACCAGGATTCCTGCGCTGAGCAGCGAGGCAATGCCGGCTCCGATGGACAGTGCTGCGGTATAAAATGCAATGGGCCTGCCGCGCTTTTCTCTGGGGAAGCTGTCAGAGATCATAGACATGGTGCAGGGGTTGAGGGTGGCTTCACCAGCGCCAACGGACATCCGTGCAATAAACATATGCAAAAAATTCTTTGCCATACCCGATGCAACGGTTGCTGCGGACCAGACCGCAATGCCCGCCGCCACCATTACCGTGCGGCGCTTGCGATCGGCCAGATAGCCAAGGGGTAAACCCATGGTGGCGTAGAACAGTGAGAAGGCCAGCCCTAAAAGGTAGCCGATCTGAGTGTCAGTCAGGCCAAGGTCTGCTTTGATGGGTTCGATCAGCAGCCCAAGTATGTATCGATCAATGAAGGACAGCACGTAGGCAACGGTGAGCAGTATCACCATGTACCAGGCATATCGTGTGCTGGGATACTGACGCTGGATTTGTTCTGCCATCGACTCAGCCCGCCTTGGGGATTTTGTAGATCACCACCAGGTTGCCGTCACCATCAACAATCCCCACTTCCTGGCCAATGCGGCCATCGTGGGTATGCAGCTGTTGTTCCGGGTAAACCTTAAGCCCCAGTTTCTCAGCGCCGGCGCAGACCTGCTCCACGTTCCCTACCTCAAGCACGATGGCGGCCCGGCGGGGAAACGGCAGCGGAGGTAGGTCTGCTGGAACTTCAGTCAGGGCCATTACTCTGACCTGATCTTTGGTGCTGAGAACGGCAAAGCGTATGGCGTGGATGTGATCAATTTCAAACACCGGGTAGGAGTAGGAGTCTTGGGGTGAATCCTTAATAAAGGCAATCTCAAATCCCAGCACGTCGCGGTAAAATTTCAGCGACTGATCAATGTTCTTGACCAGGTAGTTGGCGCGTTGAAAACGAACATAGGGCTGTTCAGACATGTCAGTTCCTGTCAGTGATTGAGGCTTGCAAAGGCGGTCATTTTTCCTGCAAACGTTATTTTGTTATATCATTATGTCATTAAATCGGGGCGTCACTGCAAGCCAAGCCGGCTTCGGCACCGGCCCGCACAAGGTGTTCAGGAATCCTATTATGCTGCGCGGTCTGACCGTCATTATCCTGCTGTTGCTATCGGCCCGGCCATCCAAGGCTGATTCGGCGGTTAGCGCCGGCTATTATGCGTCGAAGGCGAGTCCCCAAAATGACAGATGACCGTGGAACAACGCTCCTGGGGCGGAAGTCAGGCAAGGGTTCCAGGGGAGCACTAACGCTGCTGCTGGTTTTATTGCTGGTAGCAGGGGTCTTTTTACCGCAGGAGCCCGCAGAGGCCGAGGAGAATCGCGTGATTGCAGTGTTAGGAACCGGACGGGTAGGCGATGCCCTGGGGCCGCGCTTTGCGGCCCTGGGTATGACGGTGATCTATGGCTCCAGAGAGCCACAGCGAGACGATGTTGTAGCGCTGGTTGAAAAAACCGGCAATGGCGCCGCGGCGGCCAGCAACGCCGAGGCTGCAGCTGATGCCGATATTATTGTTATTGCCACCCCTTACCGTGCCATTGACTCGGTGATTGAGTCCCTGTTCGGGCTGGAAGGAAAGATCATCCTGGATATCAGCAACGCCCTGGCACCCACCGACGATGGCTTGATGGGCATGGCGTCTGAGACCTCCGCCGGCGAGGAGCTGCAGGCAGCGTTACCGGATTTGCAGGTGGTCAAAGCCTTCAATACCGTGGGCTTCCACGTGATGGCTAATCCCGCTGCCGCCGGCGGACCGGTGACCGTGCCCCTGGCCGGCAACAGCGCCCAGGCCAAAGCTAGCATTGCTGAGCTGGTGACAAGCTTGGGTTTTGAAACCATTGACGTTGGGCCTATTCGTCACGCTCGTTACCTGGAGGGCATGACGGCGCTGTACATGGTTCCGTATTTTCAGGGCCGTCGACAGGAAGCCTTTGAATTTTATTTCCGCCAGGGCGCCAGCCCGGAGAAAAGTAGCGGCGTTCGGGCCGCCCAGTAGCGGCGGCTTGGAACCGGCCCACCAACGGTTTCATAGTGATTAACCGCCGCTGGCGCTCACCAAGGGCTTCTAACGTTGGCGTTATAGGCTCGCCGGACAAAGGGCAGGGGGCCCAGCGGGGCTTCGGCGTAGTGGATGAATCGCCACTGTCCATTGCGCCGTTTCAAAATGCTGCTGACCCGAACGTCAATGCCTACGGGTTTAAAGCCCTGGGCTGCGGCGCCCCGCATGCTGGCGTCCACGTGCATATCAAAGGTGGCCACGGTGTAGGTGTCGGTGAGGGCTTTGTATTGGGTGTTGCTGACCCACAGCTGGACCTTCTCCACCGTTGCCGCGGTTCGTTCAAAATACGCGCTCACCTGGGGCCAGCGATACATGGGCTGCTCCATTTCCTCTGCCACGTAGTAAATCTCAGATTCGCTGCTGTCCCACAGTTTGCTCAGGGCGGCGAAATCCATCGCGTTCCAGGCCGCCGAGTAAGCGTCTATGGTTAGTTCAGGGCTTGTCGGCATTGGGTGTGTGCTCCAGGTTAAGGGCTGGGTATCGGACCGCAAAGGTCTCAAAGGAAATCAAGGTCGAGGCCGTGCAGCTCAAACCAAAGGGCGCAAGCTGGCGGTTAAACCAGGGCAGGTGGCTGTCCTGCCAGACCTTCAGCTGGCGCACCCTGGGGCCATCAATTTTGGTGTGCTGCTCGGTGATTTTTCCGTAGGGCACGTGCTCGATCTTGACCAGCTGCACGGCAATGGCTGGCTCAGCGTTGGCGTCCAGCAGCAAGATCCCATCACCCACGGCGGGCCGCTCCCTGCCGGTTTGAGTGTCAACCTCAGGGATGCTGACCGTGCCGGTTTTGTTGCCGCTGGCAATCAGTCTCAAGATGACGCTATTGAGCTCTGGCTGCAGGCCTATCTGACGGCTGGAATAATGCTGAGGAAGTTGGCTGCAGCTGGCCCGAGCCTGACGCCAGAATGTGTCCATGGAACGGCTGTGGCTAGGCTGGTTCAAAAGGCCTCCAGGTGCAATGCTCAGGCTGATAGTAAACCACTGCTGATTCGTTAACGCTAACGGGAGAACCCCATGAACTACCTTTACGGCCCGCTGATTTCCAGTTCCGACGGCGATTTTCATCAACGTATGTTTGAACAGGTTTTTGAGCTGGAAACCGTTTCCCAGGCCGCCATGGACTCGGACTCCGTTAGCCGGGTCTTTGGCCTTACTCATTGCTCGGCCACCTTTACCGCGCTGGTCACGCCGGCAACGCGCTATGGCGTGTGTGTGGTTGAATTTGACCCCGGAGCTAATGAAACCATTCGCCACCGCAGCCGTGGTCTGGTGCCCGGAGCCGCCAAAGTCATCGACTTTTTTGTCCGGGACCTGGAACAGGCGCTGGCCAGAGCGCGGGATTTTGGTCTGCAGATCAATGACGAGATTGCCACCTATCAGTCACCGGAAGGCACCGTCCGGGAGGCCCACGCCTGGGTCCTGGATGAGGTGGTCTGCGCCATGATTGATCCGCCACCGGCGATGATGGAAAAATTCTCCTGCGACCTGCAGCGGGCGGTGTCTGAGCCCCAAAGCATTTCCGGGCCTACCACCGAGCTGGAAGCGTCGGCGGACTTCTTCCATCGCCTGTTTGGCTTTGAGGTGATTTATCGCTATGAGGTTAATGACTCAAATTTTGGTGAGATGATCGGCAGCACCGAGCCGGTCAACATCAAGGCGAAAAACGTCGGTTGGAATCTGCGCGCGCCCTATATCGGGATGATTGATTACGGTCTGGCCAAGCCGGGGGATGAAACCATCAAGCCTGTGCTTCCGCCGATTCGGGGCCTGCTGGGCGTAATCGTCATTACCGACGAGATGGCGGCTGTTGTTAGCCGGGCTCCCGATGACGCGGTGCTGGTTCCCCTCTCCCGGGGCGGCCTTCCCGGTCCCTGGGAAACTGCCCAAAGCCTGCTGCTGCGAGCACCCAACGGCATGGCGCTGCTGGTGATAGAGCCTTGAGTCGGCTGGCGGCTACCTTGGCGACGGCCTTGGCGCTGATGGGGCTGGTTCAGCCCTGTGCCGCGTCGCCCTTTGATCAGGACCGCGCGACCAATTCTTCGGTGGAGATTTCTCGAGGATTTGCCAGAGTTGGCTACGGGCAGCTGCATTTTCGCAAGGCCCAGCCGGTGCTCCATGAGAACATTGTTCATCGTCCGGTTCTGTGTTTCCACCAGACCCCCAATTCCTCCCAGATCTACATCGAACTGCTGGACCAGCTGGCCACAGATCGGGTGGTCTATGCCATCGATACCCCCGGCCACGGTGAGTCTGATTTACCGCCAAGGCCGCCGGAGATCGGCGATTATGCCCAGGCGATGGCGGAGTTTATTCAGCGGATGGGGCTTAAGGAGGTGGACCTTATTGGCTATCACACAGGGGCGTCTATAGCCGTGGAGCTGGCTCGCCGGGACGATACCCGGGTTGAGCACCTGATGCTGGTGGGCTTAGCCCTGTTTCACGAGCAGGAGCGGCAGGCATTTTTCGCCCAGCCCTGGCCTCGGCCCATCAGCAGAGACGGCAGTCACCTGGTGACCGAATGGCAACGTTCCCATCAATGGCGCGGCGCGGGACAAAGCGACGCTTCGGTGATCCGCACCTTCGTGCAGAAACTGCAGGCCGGCGACAAGGCGTGGTGGGGCGCCAGAGCCGTCATGCGCCACGACCTGGCCGCCGCCCTCGCCGGGCTAAAAACGCCAACAGTGGTGGTCAACTCTGCCGATGATTTGCTCAAGATCACGCCTCGAGTGACGGCGCTGCGAGCTGATTTTGAATTGATCACCCTGGATCAGTGGGGTTTTGGTCTTTTTGAGGTTGAGCCGGCGCGGATGGCTGAGCTGGCCCGCAACCGCTTTGATCGTCCTTAAGTCGTTAGCCGGTTTGGCCGCTGTTGCGGCTTGCGACACCAGCCTTGTCAGATATTTAGCATAGCTAAGTAATGCGTTTTCCTCTCCCTGCCACTAAACTGGACCCATAAACCCCAGCAGGCGAAGGAAATTTGATGTCCATCGATGAAAAACTGAGCTCCGATATGGACCCCCAGGAAACCCAGGAGTGGCTGGATGCGCTATCTGCGGTCATTAACGCTGATGGACCCGAGCGGGCCCATTATCTGCTGGAGAAAATGGTTGATCTGGCCCGGCGGTCCGGTGGTTATCTGCCCTACGACGCCACTACCGCCTACGTCAACACCATCCCTGCGAACCTTGAAAAACGCAGTCCCGGTGATGCCGAGTTGGAATGGCGGCTGCGCTGCTGGATACGCTGGAACGCCATGGCGATGGTGGTTCGGACCAACCGCAAAGACAGCAGTTTGGGTGGGCACATCGCCAGTTTTGCTTCCGCCGCGACGCTCTACGATGTGGGGTTTAATCACTTCTGGCACGGTCCGGACGAAAATCACGGTGGAGACCTGCTGTATGTGCAGGGCCACTGCGCGCCGGGGATTTACGCCCGCAGCTTTCTTGAGGGCCGGATCAGCGAAGAGCAGATGGACAATTTCCGGCGCGAGGTGGATGGCAACGGCCTGTCCTCCTACCCCCATCCCTGGCTGATGCCAGACTATTGGCAGTTGCCCACGGTTTCCATGGGCCTGGGTCCTCTGATGGGCATCTATCAGGCGCGTTTTCTGCGGTATTTGCACAATCGGGAGCTGGCTGACACCGCCAAGCGCAAGGTCTGGGTGTTTTGCGGCGACGGCGAAATGGACGAGCCGGAATCCCTGGGTGCCATCTCCCTGGCGGGTCGGGAAAAGTTGGATAACCTGGTGTTTGTGATCAACTGCAATCTGCAGCGGCTGGACGGACCGGTGCGGGGCAACGGCAAGATTATTCAGGAACTGGAGGGCGTGTTCCGCGGCGCCGGCTGGAACGTGATCAAAGTGATCTGGGGCTCATACTGGGATCCTCTGCTGGCCAAAGACACCAAAGGACTGCTGCGCCAGCGCATGGAAGAAGCCCTGGACGGCGACTATCAGAACTACAAGGCCCACGGCGGCGCCTACACCCGGGAGCATTTTTTCGGCAAGTACCCGGAGCTTAAAGAGATGGTCTCCACCATGTCTGACGAGGACATCTGGCGGCTCAATCGCGGTGGCCACGATCCCCACAAGATTTTTGCCGCTTACGCCCAGGCCGTCAGTCATGAGGGTCAGCCAACGGTGATTTTGGCTAAGACCGTGAAAGGCTACGGAATGGGTCTTGCCGGTGAAGCGCAGAACACCACTCACCAGCAGAAGAAGATGGACATTGAGTCAATTCGGGGTTTTCGCAATCGTTTCAACGTGCCCATAGCCGACGAACAGCTGGAGGAGCTGCCTTACTACAAGCCGCCGGAAGACAGTCCGGAAATCCAGTACATGCGCAAACGCCGGGAGGCCCTGGGGGGCTCGTTGCCGCGCCGCAATTTCTTTAACCCCGAGCCGCTGCAAGTCCCGGGAATGGCGCCTTTTGAGGCCCTGACCCAAGACTCTGGCGAGCGGGAAATGTCCACCACCATGGCCTTTGTCCGCTATCTGTCGATCTTGCTGCGGGACAAAGCCCTGGCGCCGCGTATCGTGCCGATACTCTGCGACGAGGCTCGCACCTTCGGCATGGAAGGGATGTTTCGCCAGCTGGGGATCTACTCCTCGGTAGGTCAGCTATACGAGCCGGAAGATTCTGACCAGCTGCTGTTTTACAAAGAAGACGTGAAGGGTCAAATTCTTCAGGAGGGCATCACCGAGGCCGGCGCCATGTCGTCCTGGATTGCCGCAGCCACCACCTACGCCAGCACCGGGATTCAGATGATCCCGTTTTATATTTACTATTCCATGTTCGGCTTCCAGCGCATTGGTGATCTGGCCTGGGCCGCCGGCGACCTCAGGGCCCGGGGCTTTTTGCTCGGCGGCACCTCGGGTCGCACAACCCTCAACGGCGAGGGGCTGCAGCATGAAGATGGCCATAGCCACCTGCTGGCCGGGGCCATTCCCAACTGCGTGAGCTATGACCCAACCTTCGCCTACGAAGTGGTGGTGATCATTAACGACGGTATGCAGCGGATGTATGTAGAGCAGCAGGACGTGTTCTATTACATCACCTTAACCAACGAGAACTATCACCAGCCGGCCATGCCCAAGGGCGCTGAGGAAGGCATCCGTAAAGGGCTGTATTTGCTGCAGAAAGGCGCCAAAGGTGAGCTGAGAGCCCAGTTGATGGGAAGCGGCACGATCCTGCGCGAGTCGGTAGCCGCGGCTGAGATGCTGGCGGCAGACTTCCAGGTCCAGTGTGACGTGTGGAGCGCCACCAGCATGAACGAGCTGCGCCGTGAGGGTGCGGCGGTGGCCCGTACTAATCGCCTTAACCCCTCAGCCAAGCCCACCCCAAGCTATGTGGAAAGCTGCCTGGCCGCCAGCGAAGGGCCGGTGATTGCGGCCACCGACTATGTCCGGGCCTACGCGGATCAGATCCGGGAATTTGTGCCGCGTAGCTATCATGTGCTTGGCACCGACGGCTTCGGCCGCTCAGACACCCGGCCTAAGCTGAGAGAGTTTTTTGAGGTCAACCGCAACCACATTGCTTACACCACCATGTATGCCCTGTACCGGGATGGCAAGGTGACCAAGCGCACGTTGAGTGCAGCCCAAAAGAAATACGGCATCGACGCCGACAAACCCAACCCGCTGAAGGTGTAAGGCAAACAACATGGCAGAACAAACGGTAGTAAAGGTCCCGGATATTGGCGAGTTTGCTGACATTGCGGTGGTGGAAGTGCTGGTGGCCCCGGGGGACCAGGTCACCGCTGAACAGTCGCTGATTTCCCTTGAGAGCGACAAAGCCACCATGGAAATCCCCAGTCCCGGCGCTGGCATTGTGAGTGAGGTGAACGTTGCTGTGGGCGATCGGGTTTCTGAAGGCGATGCGATATTGGTGATGCAGGCCAGTCCAAAGCCTGAACAAGGCCAGGCGCCTGCCGCCAGCGTCCCATCGCAGCCCGTTGCCGAGCCCGTTGTCCAGACTGAGCCCGCGGCATCATCGGCTGCTCCGGCAGCAGCGCAGCCATCGGCAACGCAAGAGATTGCGGTAGTGGTTCCGGATATCGGCGATTTTGACAGTGTTGATGTGGTGGAAGTGCTGGTTGCGGTGGGGGATGTGGTGGCGGTTGAGCAATCCCTGGTCAGCCTTGAGAGCGACAAAGCCACCATGGAGATTCCCAGCAGCCACGCTGGCACGGTCAGCGCCCTGCATATCAGCGTTGGTGATAAGGTCGCCGCCGGCGCTCTGGTTGTGACCCTTCAGTCCGAGGCTACGGGGTCAGACAGCTCTGGGTCTGGCAATCAAAGTGTACCGAAGGCCCCGGCGCAAAGCGCTGCGCCGCCGCCGGCTCAAGTGGCCGAAGCTTCAGGGTCAGCCAACAGCGCCGCGGCCGCATCGGCAGACGATGGTGACCGCCGGGCGCCGCCGGTGTCCTTTGATGCCAGCACCCGCAAACCCGGTGACGTGCCCCATGCCAGTCCGTCGGTACGCCGTGAGGCGCGCCAGCTGGGGGTGGACCTGCAGGAGGTCAGCGGCACTGGACGCAAGGGCCGAATCACCACTGAGGACGTGCGCCAATTTGTGAAGGGCGTAATGAACCGGAAAGGCTCCGGCGCCCAGGCCACGGCAGCGGCGGCCAACGGTTTGAGTCTATTGCCCTGGCCGAAGGTGGATTTCAGCAAGTACGGTCCGGTGCAAACCCAGCCCTTGTCGCGAATCCAGAAAATTTCCGGCGCTAATTTGGCCCGCAACTGGGCCATGATTCCCCACGTGACCCAAAATGAGCAGGCCGATATTACCGAGATGGAGGCCTTTCGTAAGTCTCAGTCAGAGGTGGCCAAGGCTCAGGGCATCAAGCTGACCCCGCTGGCCTTTTTGATCAAGGCGGTGGTTGCTGCGCTGAAGGCTTTCCCCCAGTTCAACGCATCCCTGGACGACAGCGGCGAGAACCTGGTGTTAAAGCAGTACTTTCACGTCGGCGTTGCGGTGGATACCCCCGACGGACTGGTGGTGCCGGTGATCAGAGACTGTGATCAAAAATCCTTGTTTCAGCTGGCCTCCGAGGTGGTGCAAGCCAGTATTAGAGCCAGGGATAAAAAACTGTCAGCAACGGACATGAGCGGCGGCTGTTTTTCCATCTCATCCCTGGGCGGCATTGGCGGCACCTCCTTCACGCCCATCATCAATGCCCCCGAGGTGGCCATTTTGGGCGTATGCCGGTCCGCGACCCAGCCGGTTTGGAACGGCCAGGAATTTGAGCCGCGGCTGATCTTGCCCTTGAGCCTGTCCTATGATCATCGGGTTATCGACGGGGCCACCGCTGCGCGCTTCGCCGTCTACTTGGCTGATATGCTGACCGATATTCGTCGCCTGCTGCTGTGAGCGGACCGCACAAGCTGGGGCGGGGCATGATGCTGGTGGCAGCACTGGGTGCACTGGCCTTGCTGACGGTGACCTTTGAGCACCTGATTGAAGGTCAACGCAATCCGAATCAGCAGCCGTTGACCGTTGAAGGTGATGATTTTGCCGAGGTGACTCTCACCGCCAACCGTCAGGATCATTATGTGGCGGGCGCGCTTATCAACGGCCAGGAAGTGGAGATCATGGTGGACACCGGCGCCACCCAGGTTGCCATCGCCGATTCGGTTGCTCGCAGGCTGGGTCTACCCCGGGGAGCGCCGTTTACGGTATCCACCGCCAACGGTTCGGCCACCGCGTATACAACCCGGATCACCTCAATCAGGCTGGGCGCGATAGAAATGCGCGACATCGCCGCGGCCATCGTCCCCAATATGGAGTCGCCAGACGTGCTGCTGGGGATGAATTTTCTGCGTGAACTGGAGCTGGTGCAGAGCCGGGGGCAGCTGGTGCTGCGTCAAAACCGCTAATCGTATTTTTTACAGGAACCCCCTATGAGTAATCCGATCACAATCACCGTTCCGGACATTGGAGACTTTGCTGAGATACCGGTGGTCGAGGTGTTGGTCAGCGAAGGCGACCAGGTCGCCGCCGAGCAATCTTTGCTCAGCCTTGAGAGTGACAAGGCGACGATGGAAATTCCCTCGCCCCAGGCCGGCACCGTCGGGCGGGTGCTGATTCAGGTCGGCGACAAGGTTTCTGAAGGTACGCCAATCGTTGAGCTGGCTGCTGCCCAGTTGCCGGCGGAGCCCAGCACTCCCGGCCAGGATAAGCCCGGCGCAGATCAGCACCCTGCAGACTCCGCGGCGCCCGCCGGTGCCGCTGTTGACGGGGACGAGGTGGTTGCCCAGGTGGTGGTTCTCGGATCCGGGCCTGGCGGTTACACCGCCGCCTTTCGGGCCGCCGACCTGGGTTTGAAGACTGTCCTGATTGAGCGGTACCCGGCCCTTGGTGGAGTTTGTTTGAACGTTGGCTGTATCCCCTCAAAGGCACTATTGCATACCTCAGCAGTGATCGATGAGGCGGCTGCCATGCAGGCTCATGGGGTGACCTTTGGCAGGCCAAAGATCGACCTGAAAAAGCTTCGAGGGTTTAAAGATTCGGTGGTCAAACAGCTCACCGGTGGGCTCAAGGGTCTGGCTAAAAAACGCAAGGTTAGAGTCATTGAAGGCACTGGCAGGTTCAGTTCCGCCAATACCATTGAGGTTAGCAACGGCGAGACCAGCACCCGGGTGCGGTTTGACAAGGCCATCATTGCGGCGGGATCGAAGGCGGTAAAGCTGCCTGGCATGCCCTGGGATGATCCCCGGCTGATGGATTCCACCGATGCCCTGGATATGGCGGATATTCCCCGCCGAATGCTGATTATTGGTGGCGGGATTATTGGCATGGAAATGGCCAGCGTATACGCGGCGCTGGGTTCCAAGATCACCGTTTGTGAGCTGATGGATCAGCTGATGCCGGGAGCCGATCTGGATCTGGTTGGTCCGTTCCATAAGTTTGTTAGGCCGCGCTATGAAAACATTTTTCTTGGCACTAAAGTCACCTCCATAGTGGCTAACAAGCAAGGCCTGAAAGCCACTTTTGAAGGCGCCGGCGCGCCGGCGGAAGACACCTTTGACCGGGTGCTGGTGGCGGTGGGACGCAGCCCAAATGGCGCCAAGATCGACGCTGAAAAAGCTGGGGTTGAAGTCACGGACCGGGGCTACATCCACGTGGACCACCAGATGCGTACCAACGTTCCTCATATCTTTGCTGTTGGCGACATCGTGGGCCAACCCATGCTGGCCCACAAGGCAACCCACGAGGCCAAGGTGGCAGCAGAGGTCTGTGCCGGCATGAAATCGGCCTTTGAAGCCCGGGTGATTCCCTCGGTGGCTTATACTGATCCGGAGGTGGCGTGGGTAGGTCTGACAGAAATCGATGCTAAAGCTCAGGGCATTGCCTTTGAGAAGGGTGTGTTTCCCTGGGCTGCCAGCGGCAGGGCCCTGGGTCTGGCCCGCAGCGAAGGCATGACCAAGCTGTTGTTTGATCCAGTCACCGAAAGAGTGCTTGGCGGGGGTATAGTGGGCCCTCACGCCGGCGACTTGATTGCTGAAATCTCCCTGGCCATAGAAATGGGTTGCGACGCCGCTGATATTGGCATGACTATTCATCCACACCCAACGCTGTCAGAAACCGTCGCCTTTTCCGCCGAGGCGTTTGAGGGCACCATTACCGATCTTTACCTGCCTAAAAAGGCGTCTAAATGAGGGCTAGTGTCATGTTGAAGACTGTAAATTTCATGGGTGTTTCAGCCGTAATGCTGATGGTTTGCGCCTTGGCAGCGTGTTCTGTATCACCCCGGGCCGGCTATCGAGCCGGTCAGCTGGACGACATGACCCAGGAGACCATCTATCGCTTTCAGCAGACTGACCCTGGTATTGAACGACTGTTTGAAACTGCCGTGGGCTACGCGGTGTTTCCCACCATCGGTGCCGGTGCTGCCGGGGTAGGGGGGGCATATGGTCGAGGGCAGGTTTATGAAAACGGCGCCTTTGTGGGCTACTGCGACATGACCCAGGCAAGTGTTGGGGTGCAGTTGGGGGGGCAGGCTTACAGCGAAGTGATCTTTTTTAACTCCAATGATGCAATGCAGTGGTTCAAGTCAGGCGAGTTTAGCTTTTCCGGGCAGGCCTCGGCGGTGGCATTGAAGGAAGGAGTTTCTGCCAACGCTAACTTCCGCAATGGCGTTGCGGTCTACACCCAGGCCAAGGGCGGTCTCATGTACCAGGCCTCCATCGGCGGCCAGAAGTTCCGCTTTGAAAGTGACCAATAGCGCGCAGCGGCTGACCAGGGCTTCGGCGCCGCAGCCCGCGGCCCCGGTCGTCGTGGCTCCTTCCGGTAAAGCTACCCATGGCTGAAATTCCGGAAAATGCGCGTTGGATTGGTTATATCGGCGCGCTGCCGCTGCTGATTTTTTCGGTGAGTTTTGTTGCCGAAGGCCCAATTTTCCCTGGCTTTGCCCTGCTTGGCTTTATGATTTATTCCGGCCTGGTGCTGGCATTTCTGGGCGGCATTCGCTGGGGGGCCGGGATGGTTCTGGACCACCTCAAGACCCGCGAACTGGTGTTGTCCATGGTGCCAGTGCTGTTAGCGTTTGTGGCTCTGGTGCTCGATCCCCAGGCGGGTGTACTGCTGTTGGGGTTCAGCTATCTTGCGGCCTGGCTGTTCGGCCTGGTGGCCGAACCGCCAGCGGCACCCCGTTGGTATCCCATATTGCGCACCCAGCTGACGGTTCCTGCGCTGGTTTGCCATGCCATCTTGGCCTATGGATTGTATTTCTAGCCAAACTTGCTGGCTCTGGGGTATTAACAAGAGGCAACTTGCATTAAACAGTAAACCGTCCATATGATGTCATTCTGACCCATCCCCTAAAAGGACTAACCGCGATGCGCATTTCAGGGATCCTTCTTGTAATGCTGGTGGTGCTTGCGGGCTGTGGCGGCGGTAGTAATGCGCCCCAAGCCGTCGACGCACCACCGGTAATCAATGATAACGGCCAACCCACCACGGGTGTTTTAACGGCGGTTTTCGACGCTGCGAACGGGGTGGTACCTCTGCCCAATAACCTGCTGTTTTCCGGCACCACAGACCTGACGCTGAATCTGCCCATCGCTGATCCCTCAGATCCCGCCGCCTCTCCCCTGGTAGCGATCAACGCGCTGGACGGCTGGGGAACCACCACGCCCTGGCAGGCAGGCTTTTCCGGCACCATCGATGCCAGCACGGTTTTGCCAGGCCAAACCGTTAGGTTTTTTGAGGTGTCCCTGGCCCAACCCGCCGGGCCGGTTACCGGACTGCTCAATGAGCTAACGCCAGGTGTGGACTACGTCACCACCGTATCCACCACCAACCCGTTGGCTCAGTCCATTGTGGTTGTCCCGATTCGGCCGCTGCAGGAGCTGACCAGCTATCTGGCCGTCATTACCCGGGGCGTCACCGATAACGTCGGCAATAACGCCACCCCGGACCAAACCTACTTTATTGCCCAGCGCACCAGCCCGCTGGTTGACGACACCGGTGCCAGCACCGATCCCTTATTGCCCGATTCTACGGCCCAAGCCCTTGAGCCTCTGCGCCAACTGACCAATGCCCAGGAAGCCGCCTTGGCATCTGGCGCCGGCATCAGCTCCGATGACATCGTGGTTAGCTGGGTCGCTACCACCCAGTCTATTACCCCGGTGTTGAACGCGGTTCGAGGCACCATAGACCCGCAGTTCTCTCAGTTTGGCTTCAGTGGATTGACCACCGCGGCCCTGGGGCTCAACGGAATTGCGGATATTTATATCGGCGCCATGTCCATGCCGTATTACTTGAATGCGCCCACCGCCACCGACCCCACCGCCATCTTGCGCGGCAGCTGGGAGGCAGGGCCCGGCGCTTACGTTCCGCCGTTTGACGGACTGGGGCTTGATCCCACCTCAACCAACGTCACCTACTTAAACCCCATTCCCGTGGTCAAGTCGGTACAAACCATTCCAGTGCTGGCCACCTTACCCAACGCGGCCAGCGGCATGAGCCGGCCTGCTTCTGGTTGGCCGGTGGTAATCTATCAACATGGCATCACTCGAAATCGGACCGACGCCCTGGCCATCGCTGAAGCCATGGCGGCCACCGGCTTTGCGGTGGTGTCCATTGACCAGCCGCTGCACGGCATAGTGCCTGAGGGTGGCCCCCTGGACGCGCTGTATGTGGAAAACACCCCGTTTGGGCCGCTGGCCAGCGAACGCACCTTTGACGCGGATTTTCAAAATAATCTGACCGGCGCCCAGGGGCCCGATGGACAGATCGACCCCTCGGGCAGCTACTTCATCAATCTGCCCAGTCTGTTGACCGCCAGGGACAACAATCGTCAGGCCCAGGCCGACCTGAGCGTGCTGGCAGTGACCCTGGGCACGATGGACTTTGACGGTGACGCGATCCCTGACCTTGATGCGTCCCAGGTCCGTTTCGTGGGCCAATCCCTGGGTTCGATCCAGGGAATCCCCTTTCTGGCGGTGGAAGGATCACGCTTTGACAGCGCGGTGCAGACCGGCGTGCTGTCGGTGCCCGGCGGCGGTATCGTTGGACTGCTGCTCGGCTCAGAGACGTTTTCTAGCGTGATCATTGGCGGCCTTGCCGCCGGTGGCATCAACCCGGGAACAGCCGATTTTGAGACCTTTGTGCTGGCCGCCCAGACAGTGCTTGATTCCGCTGACCCCATTAACTGGGCCGCTCTTGCCGCCGCCGTGCAGCCGATCTTGGTGCAGGAAGTTGTAGGCAGCGCAGGCAGTCTGCCGGATCAGGTCATTCCCAACTCGGTGGTGGGTTTCCCGCTGTCGGGCACCGAGCCGCTGATTGCCGCCATGGGCCTTTCGCCCATTACCCAGACCGTCCAGGACCCGGATGGGATTCGGGGGGTGACCCGCTATTTGGTGGGGGGTCACGGGTCGTTGCTAAGCCCTGATCCGTCGCCGGAGGCGACATTCCAGATGCAGACTGAAGCGGCCAGTATGGTGGGCAGCAACGGAACAGTGTTGCAGGTTGTGGTTCCTCAAGTCCTGTTGGGCAACTAAGGAGTTAATGATGAAGAATGTGAATCGCACTAGCTCCGCCGGCGCTCAATCTACGACACTGATCAGACGCCATATGCCATTGGCGCTCCCGGTGGCATTGGCCTTCGCTCTTTCAACAGCCCCAGCCGGGGCGGTGGAATTTAGCAACGGCGACTTCCGGGGCACCCTGGATACGACCTTGTCCTACGGCGCCTCCTGGCGGGTAGAAGACCGCTGCCGCGATTGCGTGGGTAAAGCCAACCTTAATCCGTTAATCAGCCTGCAGCCGCTGGCCGAGCAGATCCAGGCGCCGGGACGTTTTTCGGTTAACAGTGATGACGGCAATCTGAACTACGACGATGGCGACCTGGTCTCCCACGCGGTCAAGATCACCACCGAGTTCGGGTTTTCCTATAACAACTTCGGCGGCTTCTTTCGTGGTTCGGCGTTTTACGATTTCGAGAACGAAGACGATTTCCTGGCACCGGATACCGGCGTCTTCGGCGACGCCCGGGACTTTGTCGGCAGCGACGTAAGACTGCTTGATGCGTTCGTTTACTACGATTTTGATATCGCCGACAAACCAGCCACCTTAAGGCTGGGTCGTCAGGTTGTAAGCTGGGGTGAAAGTGTCTTTATTCAAGGTGGCATCAACATCATTAACCCGGTGGACGTATCCAAGCTTCGGGTGGCGGGTGCTGAGCTGAAGGAGGCCTTCTTACCGGTGGACTCCCTGTGGGGCTCGTTCAGCCTGACGGAGAATCTGTCACTGGAAGCGATTTACCAGTTTGAATTTGAGCAGACCAATCCGGATCCCGCAGGCAGCTATTTCAGCACCAACGATTTTGGCACCCCCGGCGCGGAATTTGTGATGCTGGGCTTTGGCCTGGTCGACGAGCGCACCCCGGGCCTGACCATTCCCAGGCAGTTTGATCGCAGCCCCAGTGAGTCGGGCCAATATGGCCTTGCCCTGCGTTACTATTCATCGGAACTGAACGATACCGAGTTCGGCTTTTACTACATGAATTATCACAGCCGGCTGCCGCTGCTGTCAGGCGTTGCCGTGACCTCAACGGATCTGGGGTCCGGGCGGTATTTTGTTGAGTATCCCGAAGACATAGAAATGTACGGTTTCAGCTGGAATACCGAGATTTCCGGCTGGGCCTTTGCCGGTGAGCTTTCCTATCGGGATAACCTGCCCCTGCAGATCGACGACGTAGAGCTGCTGTTTGCCGCGCTGTCACCGCTGAACGAGGTGATCCCGCAACCGGCTAACCGCTTTATCAGTCAGCTGGGCCAGTTTGCCCCCGGCGAAGAGATCCGGGGTTGGCAGGAACACGAGGTTTCTCAGCTGCAGTTTGCCGTGTCCAAAATTTTTGGTTCGGTGCTCGGCTCCACCCAGGCGGTTTTCCTGGCCGAGTTTGGTTTGACCAAGGTCTGGGATCTACCGGCCGCCGATGTGCTCAGATATCAGGGTGATGGAACCGATACCGGCGGCGGTGCTGACGCGCTGACCGGCGGCGCCCTGCGTAATCCGGTTACCCAGGCTACGGGCTTCCCGACGGAAACCTCCTGGGGCTATCGGCTGGTCAGCCGTTTGGATTACAACTCGGCCTTTGGCACGGCTTACAACCTGTTTCCCCGGGTGGCCTTTAACCACGACGTCAGCGGCACCAGCCCGGGGCCCGGCGGCGCGTTTATCGAAGACCGTAAGTCATTGACCGTTGCGATGGCAGGCAGCTATTTGGAGAAGTGGGGCGCTGACGTCAGCTACACACGCTTTTTCGGCGCTGGCCAGGCCAACCTGCTGCGGGACCGGGATTTTGTTTCACTGTCGGTCAGCTATGCCTTTTAACGGCCTGGACGACAGCACTGAATTAGCCCGGCACCACCGGACGTTGTCACGAATTTGGAGTACTGCATGAAAAATCGACTAGTGATTGCCATTGCCGCAGCCACCTTCAGCGCCGCTGTGCTGGCTGGGGCTAAGCCCGATGAGGTTGCCCGACTGGATGCCGACCTGACCCCCATGGGTTCTGAGCGCGGGGCCAACGCTGATGGCAGCATACCCGCCTGGGACGGTGGCATTACTTCGGTGCCAGCCGGATACACCAAGGGTGACCATCACCCGGATCCCTTTGCCGCCGACCAGGTATCGTTTTCTATCACCGGCGCCAATGCTGATCAGTACGAAGAGTATCTGTCCCCGGGTCAGATGGCGATGCTAAAGCGCTACGACACCTACCGATTGGACGTTTATCCCACGCGTCGCTCCGCCAGTTTTCCTGAGCGAATCTATGAGATGACGAAGAAAAACGGCGCCACCGGCAAGCTGGCTGAGGGCGGCGAGGGCGTGCTGGACGTGGCGGAGGGCTTTCCCTTTCCGTTTCCGGAAAGCCCCTATGAGCTAATGTGGAACCACAAGCTCAAGTACAAAGGTACCGGCGGTTTTCGATACAACAACCAGGTAGCCCCTACCGCGGATGGCAATTACACTGCGGTCAAGCTGCGCGAAGAGCTGCTGGGTCTTTACTACGAAGAAGGCAAAACCGTTGCTGACGTTAACAACATCCTGCTGTATTTTTATCAGGTGGTGGAATCCCCGGCTCGTCTGGCGGGTAACGTACTGCTGGTCCACGAGACTCTCAACCAGCTGGAACAAAATCGCCAGGCGTGGATTTATAACCCAGGCCAGCGCCGCGTGCGCCGGGCTCCTAACGTTGCCTACGATAATCCCGGTACCGCTTCCGATGGTCTGCGTACCAACGATATGACGGATATGTTCAACGGTGCCATGGACCGCTTCAACTGGGAGATGAAGGGCAAACGGGAAATGTATGTGCCCTACAACTCCTACAAAGCTCACGCCAAAGGTTTGAGCTATGACGACTTTGTTCGACCCGGCCACCTGAATCAGGATCTTATGCGTTATGAAAAGCATCGCGTATGGGTGATAGAAGGAACCCTTAAGAGTGGTCAGCGACACATCAACAGCCGTCGTACCTACTACCTTGACGAAGACAGCTATCAGATTGTGTTGATCGATCACTACGACAATCGTGACGCCCTGTGGCGCTTCTCTGAAGCCCACGGCGTGAACTACTACGAAATTCCCACCTATTGGAGCACAGTAGAAGTACATCATGATCTGCAGTCCGGCCGTTATGTGGCCCTGGGCCTGGACAACAATGACGACATCAACGTGTTCGATCAGCCGGGCAATCCCGGAGACTACACTCCCCAGGCATTGCGAACCCGCGGCCGTCGTTAACGGCCACTGTCGTTGGAGCTGCGTCGATTGAGTTTCCGTGGATTGTTTTGTCGCTTTTGGCTGGTGCTGGCTGCCTTTGGCGCCAGCGCCCAGTCTGAGCAGGCCAGCTTTGATTCCAGCATCCAGCCCTCGGAGATTATGCCAAGGGCCATTGAGTCACTGCTGCTGGATATCGTCGCCACCGATTCCGGCTTTGTTGCGGTGGGGGAGCGCGGCCATGTGCTGCGTTCGGAGGACGGTAACAGCTGGCAGCAGGTTGCTGGGATTCCGACTCGCTCTACCCTGACATCCGCCACCAGCCGCGGCAACAAGGTTTGGGTGGCTGGCCACGATCAGGTGATCATTTACAGCCCAGACGGTGGCGTCACCTGGCAACGGCAACATGTTAGCCCGGACGTGTTTGATCCGGTCAGCAACAGCCCGCTGCTGGACATCCATTTCATCAATGATACCCAGGGCCTCGCGGTGGGTGCCTACGCGGCGTTTCTGTCCACCATCGACGGCGGTCAGAGCTGGCAGCCCGGTAGTCTAGAGCTGGTTTCCATGGATGATGAACTGGCCGACGCTGAGCCAGCGGAAGACGACGGCTACGCTGATGACGGGTTGGATGAAGAATTTGTCGATTACCACCTCAACGCCATCGCCCAGCTGCCCGATGACAGCCTGTATCTTGCCGCCGAACAGGGCAACGCCTTTCGCAGCAGTGATGCTGGCCAGACCTGGACCCCTCTGATGCTGCCCTATGCTGGCTCCATGTTTGGGGCCCTGGCCACGGCCGGTGACCAGTTGCTTACCTACGGCCTGCGGGGAAATGTTTTTGTCTCAGGTGACCAGGGCGATAGCTGGCAACGGTTGGACAGCGGCTCCCTCAATTCCCTTAACGGCGCCGCCGATGTTGCTCCGGGGGTGGTGGTGATGGTGGGGGTCAATGGCGAGGTGCTGGTGCTGCGGGATAATCGCATCCGCTCCCTGGAGCTGGCCGACGGCAACGACATCGCAGCCGTCATCGCCAGCGGTGAGGGGCTGATCATGGTGGGTGAGGGCGGCGCCTTTCACTACCCTTTGGACCGAATAATCAATGACCGATAAGCAAACCCCGTCTGGCTTTTCGGGCCTGCTGGAGCGCGCCGTTTTCGGCGCCAGGATTCCGCTGCTGATCCTGTTCGCCATGATCACCGTTGTAATGGGGTATTTCGCCGCAGAGCTGCGAGTGGACGCTGGATTTAAAAAGCAGCTGCCCCTGGGCCATGAGTACATGCGGACCTTTCTCGACTATGAGTCTGAGTATGGTGGCGCCAATCGGCTGTTAGTGGCGGTGATGGCTGACGATGGCGATATGTTTACGCCAACGTTCTTCAATGCCATTGAGGGCGTCACCGACGCGGTGTTTTTTGTGCCCGGGGTTAACCGGGCCAGCGTGCGCTCGATCTTCACCCCCAACGTGCGATTTGTTGAGGTGGTGGAAGACGGTTTCGCCGGCGGCAACGTTATACCGTCAGATTTTGCTCCCAGTCCAGAGATGTTTGAGCGGGTAAGGGGCAATATCGTTAAATCCGGGGTTGTGGGCAGACTGGTAGCGGAGGATTTTGGCGGCGCCATGGTCTGGGCCGACCTGCTGGAGGAAGATCCGCTAACCGGCGAAATGCTGGATTACAAGCGGGTCGCTGCAGACCTTGAGAAAATTCGCGCGGAATTTGCCGGCCAGGGCCTGAGCGTTCACATCATCGGTTTTGCCAAAATTGTGGGTGATATTGCTGAAGGCGCGAAGTCGGTGATCTGGTTTTTCGGCGTTGCGTTTTTGATCACCGGCGTACTGCTATTTCTGTACTCGGGCTCCCTTAAGCTGACGGCCCTGCCGCTGCTGTGTTCTGCGGTGGCGGTGATTTGGCAGCTGGGTGCGCTGAGGCTGCTGGGTTTCGGCATTGACCCCATGAACATCCTGACGCCGTTCCTGATCTTCGCCATTGGCGTGAGCCATGGAGTGCAGATGATCAGCGCCTGGAGCAACGAAATCATGTATGGCCAGCTGTCTCCTGCAGCGGGCCAGCAGTCCTATGGGGTAGATTCGCTGACGGCGGCAAAGCGCACATTTCGCAGTCTGCTCACCCCGGGGGCCATCGCTCTGCTGTCAGACACCATCGGCTTTTTGACCATCTTGTTCATTGAGATCCGCATTATTCGCGAGCTTGCCACCACCGCTTCCATCGGGGTTGCGCTGATCATTTTCACCAACCTGGTATTGCTACCGGTATTGCTGTCCCTGGTGAAGATCGACAACGTCGACGCCTGGCGTGCCCAGCACGATCAGCGCGGCGTGCGACTGGATGGGATTTGGCACGCCTTGAGCAAGCTGACCAGCCGTCCTCTGGCAGCCGGAGCGCTGCTGACGGCCGCGGCACTGTTCACCTTTGGTTATTTTAAGGGTCAGGAAATGCAGATCGGCGATTCCCAGGCGGGGGTGCCGGAACTGCGTCCAGAGTCCCGCTACAACCAGGATGCTGAAGTGATTTCCTCGCGCTTTTCTCTGGGCGTGGATTCGGTCTCGATCATCGCTGAGGCCAGCGGCCAGGCCTGCACTGAAGACTTTGTTGCGATGGAGAACATCGATCGTTTCGCCTGGCATATGTATAACGTGCCTGGGGTGCAGCAGGTGATTACCTTGCCCTGGGTAGCCAAGACCATCAACGCCGGCTGGAACGAAGGCAATATGCGCTGGTGGGTGTTGCCCCGGGATAATTTTGTTATGCGTCAGAACCTGCAGTCCATTGAGACGGATACAGGTTTGCTGAACGCCAGCTGCAACGCCATGCCGGTGATTGTGTTTACTGAAGATCACAAGGCCTCCACCATCACTCGGGTGGTAGACGCGGTTAAGGACTATCGACGGGAATTCGACGTAGGTACTGAACGGGAGGTGTCGGCCGGCATCGCCAATCCTGGCCAGACCATCACCGTCTATGAACCCAAGCCAAAAGCGGAGCTGGCCAAAGGCGAAGTCAACTTTCGCCTGGGAACCGGCAACGTAGGCGTGGCGGCGGCGACCAACGAGGTGGTGGGGGCGGCCCAGTTCCCGATGCTGGTGCTGGTCTATCTGGCGATTGTGATTTTGTGCACCCTGACCTTCCGATCGTTGCGCGGAACCCTGTGCATTGTTGTGCCCCTGGCTCTGGTTTCGGTATTGGCCTACGCCATGATGGCAGCCTTGGGCATCGGCCTTAAGACCAACACCCTGCCGGTGGTGGCCCTAGGGGTGGGCATAGGCGTTGACTATGGCATCTATATCTACAGCCGTCTGGCCCAGTATTTAAAAGACGGTATGAACCTTCAGGACGCCTATTTCCATGCCCTGAAGCAAACCGGCAAACCGGTCATCTTTACCGCCTTTACCTTGGCCATCGGGGTCGGTACCTGGATATTCTCAGCGCTGCAATTTCAGGCTGATATGGGCAAACTGCTGGCCTTTATGTTCTTTTTGAACATGGTCAGCGCGGTGGTGCTGCTGCCAGCACTGGCAAGATTCCTGTTGCCGTCCCAGCGAGCTGAGTAAGCCCTCCTTTATCCTGTTAAAAAACTGGCCTTTGTAACAGGCTGAGTTTTGCCGGCACTGGCACTGACTTCACTTTCTGCCAGTTCTGCCGTAGTGTTAGTCTGCCGCCCGCAATGCGGAAACTCCCAGCGCTGCGGGCCCGGTGGCTTACTTGCTGGCCCGGCGCTGTTTCTCTAACCCACAGGTAAACTGATGCTGAGCCATAACCCGGATACGTCCCTGCAGCTGCTGGAACTGATTGGCCGTGGTGCCAACGTTGGGCTGTGGAGCTGGGAGCTGGCATCGGGCACCCTTCGTTGGTCAGCGCGGACCGGGGCGTTGTTTGGGGTTAGTGACCCGAATTATGCGATCTCCCTGGAAGACCTGGATCACCGTCTGCACCCCGATGACCGAACAAGTGTGCATGAAGCATTTGCCGCCCATTTCGCCTGCCCCGGCACACTGTCCATCGACTACCGCATGCGCCATGAAAACGGCAGCTATTTGAGCGTGCGAACCCGAGCAGAGTGTCTGCGCGATGATGAAGGCACGGTGCTTTACACCGCGGGCTCGATTGAGGATATCTCTGAGCGGGTCGCCTTGGATGCCGACCTTCGTGACTCCCGGGCGTTTCTGCGCCTGATGATGGATATCAACCCGGATCCGTTGTTTGTGAAAAATCGGGATTTTGTAATTTTGGATGCTAACCCGGCGTTTACACATATGTATCCAGAAAGTGAGCGGGGCAACGTGATTGGTTTTACAACCTTGGAAGGCTACGACCCTGAAGAGGCTGCAGAGTTTCTTGCCATGGACGAAAAGGCCTTTATCGAAGGCCACTCTGAAACCACCGAGACCATTACCTTTCCCGACGGGGTGACACGGGTGCTTGAAACCCGCAAGACTCGATTTGAGAACAAGCAGGGGACCCGTTTTATTCTGGGTTCTGCCCGGGACGTGACGGACCGTGAAGCCTTAATTACCCGATTGACCAACTCTAACCATGAATTGGAGCGTTTTGCCTACGTGTGTTCCCACGACTTGCAGGAGCCCCTGAGAATGGTGGCCAGCTTCAGCGAACGGCTGGAGCATTCCCTGGGCCCGCAGTTGGTGGATAACGCAAAAGCCCTGAAGGATCTGCAATATTTACGCGATGGTGCGACCCGGGCCCAGCAGTTAATCCGGGAAGTTCTGGCCTATTCAAGCGCATCGGGAAATGCCGGCCGGCTTGATCCGGTGGATCTCAACAATGTACTCACGGCCCTGGCCAGTCGGCGGGAAATGGGAAATGCGGAGCAGATTGATGGCGCAACCTTAGAGTTTGCTGAAGACCTGCCCACGGTGATGGGCAATGAAACCCAGCTGTTCCAGCTGCTGACCAACCTGGTAGAAAACGGCATCAAATACCGCGCAGATAACCGACCGCCAGTTATCAAGGTTAAAGCTCGTGACGCCGGTTCCATGTGGGACATTGAGGTGTCAGACAACGGCATAGGGATTGAAACCCGATATTTTGACCGAATATTTGAGGTATTCAGGCGGCTGCACAGGGCTGACCAGTACCCTGGCACCGGCATTGGGCTGGCCATGTGCAAAAAAATTGTCGAAAATCACGGCGGTAAAATCTGGCTGACCTCGGAGCCGGGTCAGGGATCTCAGTTCGTTTTTTCCCTGCCAAAAATCAAAGATCAATAGCCTATTGGGAGGTCGCAGCATGCAGCATCAAGGACGTTTGGCGGAAATACTTTTGGCGGAGGATAATGAGGGTGATGTGGAGCTTACCCGGGAGGCATTCAAACAGGCCAAATTTCGCAACAATCTGCATGTAGTGCGTGACGGTGACGAGGCGCTGGATTACCTGCGCAAGCGCAATGGCTACGAGCAGGCGGTTACGCCAGATATTATCCTGCTGGATCTAAACATGCCGAAAGTCGACGGCACGGAAGTGCTGGAAGAGGTAAAAAATGATCCAAAGCTGCGCCGAATTCCAATCATAGTGCTGACCAGTTCCGAGGCTGAGCAGGATGTGCTGGCCAGCTACGACCTGCACGCCAACGCCTACGTGGTAAAACCGGTGGATGGGCTGAAATTCATCAAAGTTGTGCAGGAAATCCAGAATTTTTGGGTGGACATCGTGTTTCTGTCCAAGATCGACGCCTAGGAGACTGCGCCGTAGAAACTTCCGACGGCGAAAATTCGCGATCGCCATAGGTTGGGGATTTACAGCCCGGAAGTTTCTACGGCGCAGACTCCTAGCCCAGCGCAGCGTACTACAGAGTTTAATGGCTTACCCCGTCTCCTCGGCGGTAAGCTTTTCCAGCGCCTCCGCGTAACGGGCTGAGGTTTGTTCAACGATGTGATCTGGCAGTGCCGGACCCGGCGCTGTTTTGTCCCAGTCCAGAGTTTCCAGGTAGTCCCGCACAAACTGCTTATCAAAGG
>CAYGPO010000007.1:0-55793 GCA_964351665.1 uncultured Gammaproteobacteria bacterium
TGATTGGCTCGCCGATGACATTGAGCTGGTGATCGGTGCGCCGGCCGGCGAACTGCACCGGCCTGTCTTTCTGCGGGCTGATGCCAAAGGTTTCGTAGTCGTGCCAGTAAATACTGCTCATTGCTTGCTTTTTTACCAAACAGCGGGCAAGTTCGTTGGCGCGCTGCCGGGGCCTCAAACCGGAGGGGCATCTATTATGCCTTGTCTGGTATTATTCGGCGCCCCGGCCTTTAAAGAGCTATCGCGTTGAAAGTGCGTACCCGATTTGCCCCCAGCCCCACCGGTTTTCTGCACGTGGGCGGCGCCCGAACGGCGCTATTTTGCTACCTGTTTGCCCGCCGCCATCAAGGCGAATTTGTTCTGCGGATTGAAGATACCGACCGTGAGCGATCCACCCAGGAGTCGGTGCAAAGCATTATTGAGGGAATGGCTTGGCTGGGTCTTGAAGCCGATCAGGCCCCTGTGTATCAGTCCCAGCGAACCCCTCGCTACCAGGAGGTGATTGATCAGCTGCTGGAAAGTGGCCATGCCTACCATTGCTATTGCAGCCGTGAGCAACTGGACGCAATGCGCGCGGCCCAGGAAAAAGCTGGCGACAAGCCTCGCTACGATGGCACCCATCGGGATTTCACCGGCACGCCGCCGGAGGGGGTTACCTCGGTGGTTCGTTTTCGCAACCCCCAGTCCGGAACTGTGCGCTGGGACGACGCGGTAAAAGGCAGCATTGAGGTGGCCAATTCAGAGCTGGACGATCTGATCATTGCCCGCAGCGACGGCAGTCCCACTTATAACCTGACCGTGGTGGTGGACGATCTGGACATGCAAATCAGCCACGTGGTCCGGGGCGATGATCACGTCAATAACACGCCGCGGCAAATCAATCTGTACCACGCCCTGGGTGCACAACCGCCGATCTTTGCCCACCTGCCGATGATTTTAGGCGCTGATGGCGCCAGGCTGTCCAAGCGCCACGGTGCGGTCAGTGTGCTGGCCTATCGGGACCAGGGCTATCTACCCGAAGCTCTGCTGAACTACCTGGTGCGGTTGGGCTGGTCCCACGGTGACCAGGAGCTGTTTTCCATGAAGGAAATGGTTCAACTGTTTGATCTTAAGGACGTTAACCGCGCTCCGGCCAGCTTTAACATGGAAAAACTACAGTGGATAAACCAGCAGTATCAGATCGCCAGCGAACCCCAGGCCTTGGGTGCGGCCCTGGCGCCGCTGCTGGCGGAGCAGGGCTATGAACTCAGCGCCGGTCCACCGCCGGCCGCCGTTGCCACCTTACTTAGGGAGCGGGCCAGCACGCTGGTTGAGATAGCCGAGCAGGCTGATTTCCTGTTTCAGGCCCCTACAAGCTATGAAGCCAAGCAAGCTGCCAAACAATTTACCCCTGCTGCGGTGGCGCCCCTGACCGCGCTACGGGAAAAACTGGCTGAGCACCCGGACTGGTCGCCGGCCTCCCTGCAGGCCTTGATTCAACAGGTGGTGGATGATCTTGGGGTGGGCTTTGGCAAGGTGGGCCAACCCCTGCGGCTGGCTCTTACCGGCCGGGGCGCGGCGCCGGGCAATGACCAGGTGCTTTCGCTGCTGGGCCGCGATCAGGTGCTGGCTAGAATTGACGCGGCGTTGACCGTTATTGGCCAGGGCGCAAACCCTTGACCAGCAGCTTTCGGTCATCCAAGACCTTTCGCGGCTATCCCTGTGCCCACAGAAAGTGGCGTCACCCGGGGCATTGCGCGCACCTGCATGGCTATAGTCGGTCGTTCCAGGTCTGGTTTGCCTGCGCGCAGCGGGACGAAAACGGATTTGTGATGGATTTTGGTGACCTGGCTGAACCCCGCCAGTGGCTGGCCCATCACTTTGACCACACCACCCTGGTAGATCAGGATGATCCGCTGCTGGAACAGCTGAGGTTGCTGGAGCAGGCAGGTGGCTGTCGGCTGATCGTTTTTGACGACGTTGGCGTTGAGGGCAGCGCGAAGTTTTTTTATGACTATCTGGAGCCCTGGGTGCGCGAGCGCAGCGAGGGCAGGGTCTGGGTACACTCCATTGAGTGCCGGGAAAACGAAAACAACTCCGGGATTTATCTGGCCCAGCAGTAACACACCGCAGGCGGGTCTGGTTCAGCCCGGCGGCAGGTAAGCTTTCTGTATTTCAGCGGTTTACCGGCTCACCCTTGCAGTGACCAGGCTCTGAGCGCCACACCACCGGTTCCCAGTACTCATCGTGATCGGCCTGCTGCTTACGATCAAACAGTAGCTTGGCAGCTACGTGGTAAACCATTCCGTCGGTCACCTGCAGGTTCAGTTCCTGGGCCTGGCGGCGTTTTTCAAACCGGGTGTGTTTGATCCGCAATTCGCTGCTGGGGATCAAATCGCTGATCAGCAGTCGGTAGTTACCTGGCCTTAGGTATTGAAAACCGCGCATGATAGCGCCGCCGTTATCCGCATTGATCCCCATTAAATAGGCCGGATACAGGTCAAACTCATGGGGCGGTGGATCGTACAGGGACAGGGTGCCGCAGGCTTGTCTCAGGTCCTGATCGCGGCCGCCGGCGCCGCTGCCGGTGGGTGCCCCCAGAATCAGCTGGTCCGGTGGCTCATCGTCGATGGGCATGGTCAATGCCAGCTCTACCCGGGGTAGCTGCCATTTTTGCAGGGGCGCTGACAGGGTCCGCGCTTCATCGTTGCGCATCACCGTCACGGTTACCAGGTCATTGGCGGGAATGCGCTGCAGCAAGTTTTGCACCCGGCCCACGGCGCGAGAGGTGTTGGAGTCATCCTGGCCCAGTCCTAACAGCGTTTCGGTATTCATGGTCACTATTCGATCACCCGCGCGCAGGCCCATGGCCGCCGCGGTGCTGCCCGGGGTGACAGCCACCACCGGCAGCCCATCGCTGTTGATGGCTGGATCCCGAGTATCGCCGTAAACCACCCCCAGGTTGATCAATGCTTCCGGCTGCTGGCTGAACACCAGCTCCATATCTTCATCAGCGAACAGCGGGTCCTGGGCCAGGGAAATCAGCATCGCTCGAATGGCCTGGTTGAGGCGTTCGCTGCGGGCGTCGGTGGACTGCTGCTGGGCTATGGCGTTGCCGCTGAAGGTCAGCAGCACCATGGCTGCCAGTGCTAGTGGGCCGTTTGCTGAAAAAGGTAACCTCAGCGAGGGTCTGTGTGAGGGTCGCCCTGGCCGCGTTGCAACACTTGCCAAGGGCCCTGCCATTGGCTGCGTACTTCGCCTTGCCAGGCCGGCCCATACGCAGACTGAGGTGACCTTTTTGACCAAACGGCCCACTAGGCGATGAATGTTCATGCTCATACGCTTCCCGCCCCGGGAGAGGGGTCATAAATACTCACCAGATCAACCATCAGGTCCACCCGGCGCTGCCACAGGCGGGCAAGAGTTTCCGGTGAATCATTGCGCTCATAGGCCAGCGCCAGGCTTTGGTCCAGGGCGATAATTTGCGCCTGCTGGGCGCGCACCAGTTGCTGCTGGGTGCTGGCCAGCCTGGCGAACTCGCTGCGCTGCTCCCGCAGCGCCCGTTCCAACTGTTCGGTGCGCTGCATCAGCGCAGTCAGCTGGCCAGAGACCGCTGGATTTGTTGGCGACGGCGCGGACTGTTGCTGTCCGCCAAGCACCAGGCCCAGGCTAACTGCCATCACCAGCGCCGCGGCCATTGAACCGGCTGCAAGCCAGCCGTTGCGGCGGCTGCGCTGGCGCTGCTGGCTGAGTTGGGTTTCCATGATGCGCTGCCAAAGATGGGCCGGCGGCTGACGTTCAGGCAGGCCCTGCAGCCAAAGCTTGATCTGGGGATCTACGTCAGTGGTCATGGTCGACGGGTCCTTGTTGGGGATCGATCAATGCCTTGAGCTGCTTTCGGGCTCGAAACAGGACGGATTTGGAGAAGCTTTCGGTTTGGTTAAAAAAATCGGCAATTTCTCGATGAGTCATACCCTCCAAATCATGCATCAGTACCACCGCTCGGGCCTGGGGGCTGAGTTGCGCCAACAGGCTTTCTGTGTCGTGTTCGGTCCACGGTCTGGCCTCAGCGGCAGGGTCTTCCCAGGTTTGTTCTATCTGCTCCGCTTCAGTCATGGGTGCGATCCACTTGCGCCGGTTTAAGTGATTGATAGTGGTGTTGAAAGTAATTTGTCGCACCCAGGCCCACAGTGGCGCGGGGCCGCGGTAACGGTGGATCTTGCTGATGACTTTGATAAACGTGTCATGGACAATATCCTCAGCCACCGCCGCGCTACCGGCCATCCGGTAGGCCACGTTGTAACAGGGTTTGGCCAATGTTTGATAAATGACTGCCATGGCGTCCGTATCACCTCTCTGGGCCCGCTGCACCGTGATGTCATCAACGGCGGTGGCAAAGGTTGGCTTCTTATCGATATCAAGTTGGACCAATGACGGAAGAATTCCGTTGCGCTGGGGCCATTTTGACCCTTTCCACCCATCGGTCCAACCCTGGCGTCGGTCATTTTGTGCCAACGGGAAGAAAGTTTGACGCTATAGTAGGGGGTATATAAGTCGTCGGTGGGACGCGAAGTGAAGCAAGTTTTGCTCGTCAACCCATCCGCAGAACAAAAGAAAGGGGTTATACACCGGCTAAAAGCCGGTAATTTCAACGTAAATACCTGCGAGACCTTCCAGGATGCGTTGATTGCGCTTGCCAATGCTGCCCGCGGCGGACCGGAGATTGACGGTCTGGTCGTAGGCTGGCCCAGCGGGGCTGACGCAGCATCGCTGTCTTTCTTTAATGCTCTGGCGGATCCAAAACACCAACACCGGGTGGTGCTGCTGGTGGCTGATGAGCTGGCGTCCATGGCCGTGACCTGGCTGAAACAGCGTCGCCGGTCGGCATTGTTGCTGTGGGGGGATTGCGCTGAGATCCCCGCCGCCATGAGCAAGCTGCTGGAGCCCCATCGTCCGGCCCAGATCAACTACCTGGATATTCTGGCTGAACACCACCTGCGGGTGCTTTTCGTGGACGATTCACCAACGGTACGAATCGCCTTTCGTCGCATGCTCATGAAATACGGTTTCCTGGTCACCACTGCGCCCAACGCTCTGGAGGGCTATCGGCTGGCTAACCGTGAGCCTTTTGATCTGGCGATTATTGATTACTTCATGCCGGCTCAAAACGGTGTCGCACTGGTGCGCAAGCTGCGCTCAGACCCCAACACTGCGCACATAGTCACCGCCATCATTACCGGCACCTACTCAGACACGGTGATTAATGAGGCCTTGGCAGCCGGCGCCAGTGAGTGCATTTTCAAGTCCGAGGCTAGAGAGCTGTTTCTGGCCCGGATTGGGTCCCTGGCCCGAAACATTATTGACCGTAAAGCCATCGACCGGGAAAAGCGCCAGCTTGAAGGTATTCTGCACTCGGTGGGGGACGGCGTTTATGGCGTCAACGAGCGCGGTGAAATTCAGTTCATCAACCCCGCCGCTCGAGATATTTTGGAATTTGATGCCGAAGCTGAGCTGGTGGGCGGTAGCGCCTACGAACGTTTCCATCACCTATTCGAAGACGGCGAAACCATGGCTAAAGAGTCGTGTTTTCTCAGCCAGTGTTACCGCACTGGCAATCAGATCACCGGCTGGCAGACCACCTTCTGGTCTCGGCATGGGCGGCCAATTCCTGTGGAATGCACCGTCTTCCCGCTGGAAATCGGCGGCCGCAGAACCGGTTCTGTGGTGGCTTTTCGGGACGTGTCGGCACGCAAGCAGTTAGAAGAGGAGCTGCGCTGGCAAGCCACCCACGATTCCCTGACTCAGCTCAGCAACCGGTCTCATTTTGAGCACGAGCTTGAGCAGGAGCTCAATCGGCTGCGCAGGGTTGATGGTGTAAGCGCGGTGCTGTTCATCGACCTTGACCGATTCAAATACATTAACGACACCGCCGGCCACAGCGCCGGAGACCGGCTGCTTATCGAGGTAGCCCAGCGCCTTACCGAGCGCCTGCGGGTGTCCGATTCTCTGGCTCGAATTGGCGGCGACGAATATGCGGTGATCCTGCGTAACGTGCGGGCTGAGAGCATCGAGTCTGCGGCGGATAATTTTCGCCGGTCCCTGGCAGAAATGCCCTTTAGTTATGGGGGCAAGGAGTATTCCATCAGCGCAACCGTTGGCGTGGCCCTGATGGATGCGGCAACGCCGTCCCTGTCAGAGGCGATGGCGAATGCGGACATTGCCTGTCATGTGGCGAAAAACGGTGGCCGCAATCGGGTTCACGTGTTTTCTGCTGATGCTGATCAAAAAGCGGCCATGGATCTGGAGCTGGGCTGGTCGGCACGCCTGCGCAAAGCGCTGACCGACGATGAGTTTGAGCTGCGCTTTCAGCCCATGCTGGAAACCGAGGGGCTGGATTTCAACGCTATTCCCGATGAGGAAGGTCGCTTGTGGCAGGACAACAACCCTGGCCTGACAGGGGCCACTGCCAGCTACGAAGTATTGCTGCGACTTCGCGACTCCAGCGGCAATCTGATTTCCCCCGACGCCTTTTTGCCCACCGCTGAGCGCTTCAACATGATGGTGGAAATTGATCGATGGGTGATCGACAAGGCCTTCGGGCAGCTGGCCCAGATGTCTCAGCAGGGGCGGCTGGTGCGGCTGTCGATCAATCTTTCTGAACATTTTCTGCTCGACAGTTGCTGTCTACCCTATATCAAGGAGCGGCTCCGCGAACACGTGCTGGACCCAAATTTGCTGACCTTTGAGCTGTCAGAGTCCCGCGCCATCGGTAACATTGATCGCACCGCAGAGGTGGTCACGGAGCTCAAGGCCATGGGTTGCCGGATTGGGCTGGACGATTTTGGCACCGGCTTTGCGTCCTTTACCCACCTGAAACGGCTGGATGTGGACTATCTTAAGGTCGATGGCAGCTACATGAAATCCATGAGTCAAGATCCCATCAATGCTGCCGTGCTGGCGGCCATTGCCAAAATTGCCCATGCCCTGGGCAAGCGCACGGTGGCCGAAGGTGTGGAATCTGCCCGGGAAGTCAGGGCGCTGAAAGACAGTGGAATCGACATGCTGCAGGGGTATTTCATTGCCCGGCCCCAGAGCGCATTTAAGATCCCAATTCGGCGCGATAACGTCACCTCGATCACCAAAGCGCTTTAGGGCGGCTACAGTATCGGTTTTAGATCCGCATCAGGGTAGTTGCCGGCGCGACTGAGCATGCCCGGTACCGGACGGTTTAAGGTGCTGCCCAGCCAGCCCGAGGCGTTGATCATGGCGTCCAGGTCAACGCCGCTGTCAAAGCCCATTCCGTGGCACATATAAAGCAGATCTTCACTGGCGATATTGCCTGTTGCCCGGGGCGCAAAAGGGCAGCCGCCGATGCCGCCAATGCTGGCATCGAGCACCGGAACCCCCGCCATCAGAGCTGCCGCTGCGTTGGCATAGCCGGTGTTGCGGGTGTTGTGAAAGTGAGCGCGGCTGCTGATGTGATCGGGCAGCCTTTCATTAAGGGCCTGGAACAGGCTGGCGACCTGGGCCGGATTGGCAACGCCGATGGTGTCGGCCAAGGCAATCTCGGCGGGTCCGGCGGCCATCAGCTCGGTGGCAATTTCCAGTATGCGTGAGGCCGGCACCGGGCCGTCAAAGGGGCAGCCAAAGGCTACGGCTATGGTGACCTGGGCCCGCAGCCCAGCGCTCACGGCGTCGCTGATCACCCGCTGACAAACCTCAATGCTCTGATGCACGGTCTGGCGCTGATTTTTTCGGCCGAAACCATCGCTACCAACGGCAACGGCGCCAATTTCGTTGATTCTGCCAGTGGCGATGGCCCGTTCAAGCCCTCGGGAATTCAATACCAGGCCCACGTAGCAGGCGTCGGATTGCGGAAGTCCCTCGCAGACCGCCTCAGCGTCGGCCATCTGGGGAACCACCTTGGGATGGACAAAGCTGGCCACTTCAATGCGGCCCACGCCGGCGTTCAAGGCCCGGCGGATAAGCTCCAGCTTATTGGCGGTAGAAAATACCCCCGCCTCGTTTTGCAGACCATCCCGGGGGCTGACCTCAACCAGCTCAAAGTGTTGTTGGCTGGTCATTGGTCCACGGATTGTGTGGCTGGGGTCGGCGCCGAGTCGTCTGTAGATTCGGGCTGCTGCTGGGGCGCCAGATCTTCCAGTAGGCTGGGGGCCAGGCCGTCTGGCGGTGCCCCGGGCCTGGCGGGCAAGCCGGGTCGGCCCAGGCTAGGTTGGCTGTTGAGGCTGGCGGCCCTATCCAGCACGCAGCGTCCGCTGCGGCAGCTGGTGGGCGGTGGATCGCTGGTACAGGCGGACTGACAAACCCCGCAGGCAGCGGTGAATTCATCCTGCATGCGGTACAGACGGACAAAATGTTCCTCGGCAATAGCGTTGGCGCAGTCGAAGGGACAGTCCAGACGAATCACCGTGCAGTCGTTGTCGGTGACGCAGGCGGTGGCGCCTAGCAGGGATTTTTCCAGCGCCGTTTTAAGGCCGTCACACTCGGCGCTGCGGACGGTGTTGTCCAAGGCGCCGTCAGCCACCGGCCGCATCGGCAATACCTGCTGGCCCGGCGGTGCGGCCACAATCAGCTGGGCGGAAAACCAGCCCAGGGCAGCGGTCATCACCAGGGCGCCCAGAAATACCCAGCCCATCTTGCTCATGGCATTGCGCCACCGGCCGCGCTGTTTTTGGCTGGGTTTTTCCCCCGCTCTGGGAACATCGCTGCCAGTCCCTCGGTGGAGGCGTCACACACGCCCCGTTCGGTAATGATGCCGGTCACCAGCCGTGCCGGGGTGACGTCAAAGGCGTCATTGCGAACGTCGCTACCGTTGGCAATGACGTTAACCTGGGCCGGCTTCCCCATGGCATCGGTGCCGTGCACCCATCGCACTTCATCACCGCTGCGTTGCTCGATGGGAATCTGGCTCAGGCCATCATCCAGCTGCCAGTCGATGGAGGGCGAGGGCGCGCAAACATAAAACGGCAGCTGATTATCGTGGGCTGCCAGCGCCTTTAGATAGGTACCAATTTTGTTGCAGACATCACCGTTGGCCACAGTGCGATCAGTGCCCACCAGGCACAGATCCACCAACCCATGTTGCATCAGGTGGCCACCGGCATTGTCTACGATGACGGTATGGGGCACCCCATGGGCGCCCAACTCCCAGGCGGTCAAGGCGCCCCCCTGATTGCGTGGGCGGGTTTCATCAACCCATACGTGGATCTCTATACCCGCATCAATTGCCTTATAAATGGGCGCCGTTGCCGTGCCCCAGTCCAAGGTGGCCAAGGCTCCGGCGTTGCAGTGGGTCAGCACGTTAACCGGGCCAGGGCGCCGCTGTGCGATGGTCTTGATCAGGCCCAGGCCATGATCGCCGATGGCGCTGCATAGCTGGGCGTCTTCACGGCAAATCTCAAGGCTTAGGGCCAGCGCCGCAGCCGCTCTCGCTGCCGTCGCCAGGGGTTGCAGGTAATCGCTCATGCGCGCCACTGCCCAGGCCAGGTTGATGGCCGTGGGGCGAGCTGCGGCGATGGCCCGGGCGGCTTCAGCCAGGGATTCATCGGAGGCGTCAAGGCGCATCTGCAGGGTCAGTCCAAAGGCCGCGGTGGCGCCAATCAGCGGCGCTCCACGAACCTGCATATCGGTGATGGCCGTAATCGCGTCGGCCAGGCTGCGCAGCTGCCTGGGCTGAAATTTTCCCGGCAGCAGGGTCTGATCGATGATCCAAACACTGTCGCTGGCCGGGTCATGCCAAATGGTGTGATAGTTTTGGCCGCGGTATTTCATGGGTCAGGTGGGTTTTCCTTCGGTTTATTGCCTATCTTGCGGCCGGCATTTTTGCCCCCGGCAGGATTTGCCCTGGCGGCATTTTTCATCGCCTCCCGCCACTGTTCTTGTCGCAGCCGAGCCGCTTCCTGCTCTGCCAGCAACGGCGTCCACAGTAAAATAATCAGCGCAGCAATATTGAACAGCGGCAGGGCACCCAGCAGGGCCCAGTTAAGGGGGGTGCGGCCGCGATTTTTCGCCAACAGTCCCAGCAGCGGCGGCAGCAGCACACAGCTGGCCACCACGATCAGGATCAGTCTGGTTGGAGTAAGCACCAGCATCGCCCCATCATACGTGATTGATGGGGTTTTGGCGTCCAGCTAATCCGAGTTTTGGTTACCAGTGGCCGGTACCGGGCTCCCCTTTGACCGGCCCACAGATCTCGCCGGTGATCCAACCACCGTAAAAGCCGCCGGGCTGAGGCTTGACCCGTTCCCCGTCGACCCGGCATTCAATCCTGCCCGGGTAAAACGACGGCCAGCCGGCAATGGCAGCGAAGCTGGCTGAGGGAGATGGGTAACACCAGCCCACGGGCGCTGCCTGGGGTTTGTCTGGCTGACCCAGATAGCTGGCCGGACCTTTCCATTCGCAAAATGACTGGCCTTGGACCCGGCTCAATAGCTCCCAGTTAACCTCCTCTGAGGGCAGATAAAAGGTAGGTGGGCTGGCGGTTTCCAGCACCCGCATGCAGCGGCTGGATTGGGCCAGTAACTGATCGCCGAGGCGAACCTCAACGGTGCGCTGATCGGCCACCAGCCGGGGCGGGCGCGGGTAGTCCCAAACCGACTCCTGGCCCGGCCCGGGGGCTATGGCAAAATCGGGTCGTTGCTGTCCGGTGTAATGCCACATGGTAATTGTCCTCGCATCGTTTGAGTGTGTGCGCTAAGGCGGGTGGTGGAAACACGACGTACCGGCCCGGCCGGTCCTAGGGCTGCGCGGAGGCGTCACCCAGGGCCTCCAGTTCTGACCAGCGATCCATCAGATGAGCAAGCTCAACTTCAAGGGCTTTGATCTGATCCCAGATTTCGGTCTGGCTGGCCACCGCTGATTCGTAAAATGCCGGGTCGCCCACGGTTTCCTGTAAACCGGCCAGGTTCTGTTCTAAGGATTCTATCTTGTCCGGCATGGCGTCCAGCTCTCGCTGCACTCGGTAGCTGAGTTTTTTTCGCGCTGGCGCTTTGTTGCTCAACGGCTGGGGCCCTGGCGCGCTCTCCAGTTGCGATTCCGTCGGGCTATCTGACTGGGCCAATGCCCGCCGGTGGCGTAGCCAATCGCTGTAGCCACCTACGTATTGCCGAATCATGCCGTCGGCTTCAAACACCAGCACCCGGTCCACCACGTTGTCGAGAAATTCCCGATCGTGGCTAACTACAATCAGGGTGCCGTCAAAGGCTCTCAGTCGTGCTTCCAGGGCATCGAGCATCTCCACATCCAGGTCGTTAGTGGGTTCGTCCAGCACCAGCAGGTTGGCGGACTGGGTGAAAATCTGGGCCAGCAGCACCCGGTTTCGTTCGCCGCCGGATAATACTTTGATCGGCGTCATGGCTCGCTTAGCGCTGAACAGGAAGTCCACCATGTAGCCAACAACGTGGCGTTCCTTGCCGTTGAGGGTGATGTATTGCTGGCCTGCGCCGACGGTCTCAGCCACGGTCTTTTCCGGATCCAGGGCAGAGCGATGCTGGTCAAAGTAGGCGGTTTTCAGGTTGGTGCCCAGTTTAACCGTGCCAGACTGGGGCTCAAGCTCTCCCAGCATCAGCTTCAGCAGGGTGCTTTTGCCCACCCCGTTGTTGCCGATCAGGCCGACCCGGTCACCCCGCTGCATTTTCAGATTGAAGTCTTTTACCAGATGCAGATCGCCGTACTGGAAATTCACCGACTTGGCGGTGATGACCTTGCGCCCGGATACCTCAGCCTCGCTGATATGGACCTTGGCATTGCCCTGGCGTTTGATCCGCGCCGCGCGCTCCTCGCGCATGGCTTCCAGGGCCCTGACCCGGCCCTCATTGCGGGTTCGCCTGGCCTTGATGCCCTGGCGGATCCAGACTTCTTCCTGGGCCAGCTTTTTATCAAATTCGGCGTTGTGTTTGTCTTCGTCCTGCCAGGATTTGTGCCGCGCGGCCAGAAACTCCCGGTAGTTTCCGGGCCAGCTGTTCATCACCCCCCGGTCCAGCTCGGCGATGCGGCTGGACAGCCGGCTGACAAAGGCGCGGTCGTGGGAGATGAACAGCACCGCCCCCGGGTAATTGCGTATTTCCTGCTCCAGCCATTCAATGGTGGAAATATCCAGGTGGTTAGTGGGTTCGTCCAGCAACAGCAGGTCTGGCTGTGACACCAGCGCCTGGCCCAGACTGGCGCGCCGCCGCCAGCCGCCGGACAGCTGATCCATGGCAAGATCCGCCGGCAGATCCAGCTGGCTGATGATGGTGTCCACGGCCTGATCAATGTTCCAGCCAACCCCGGCTTCAATGCGTCGCTGCAGGGCTTCCAGCTGACGCAGGGTGTGTTTGTCCTGGGATTGGTCGCTTAGCTCCTGGTATTGGTGAATCAGGATTTCATGGTGGGACATGCCTAGCCTGACGAAGTCTCGAACCTTCACTGACGATGCTTCCGCCAGATCCTGACGCAGCTGGCTGACCCGCAGGTCTGACTTGCGTACAATCTCGCCGGTGTCAGGCTCCATCTCACCAGTGATGAGCTTCAGTAGGGTGGATTTTCCGGCCCCGTTACGCCCGATCAGGCAGACCCGCTCGTCGGACTCCATGGAAAAATTGACTCCAGTGAGCAGTTTCAGCTCGCCAATTTCCAGTGTCACATCGTCAAATCGGATCAGGGTCATTAGCTATGGGTCTGGACTAAGGTTTTGGCTAGGTCTTTTGGTTTCGCTAATGGCCTGCTTGGCCAGCTGTTCAGACAGCGCTCTGGTGATGTCCCGGGCTTCTCTAGCAATCTGGTTTAGCATACCGCGAGTGGAGATTCGAAAACCGCAAAACCACAAACCCGGAGCCATTTCAGTGCCGCTGGATGTGGGCGCGCCGGCGGCGTTTAGCAGTCCCTGCTGAGTCGGCATGAGTTGCTCCAGGCGCGGTCGAAAGCCCGTTGCCAGCACTATGCCGTCGTAGCGTTGCAGGGAGCCATCGGCAAATCGGCAGAGCTGTTGGTCCAGGCTCTGCACCCCCGGGCGGACCTGAATTTTCCCGGCCCGAATCCCAGCAATGGTGCCCACGTCGATTAACGGCACCCGTTGATGTTGATCCACCTGGCACTGGACGCCATAAGGCAGCGGCTTGAGACCATAGTCAGGCAGATCGCCGTAGAGCCGCTGGGTGGATCGTCGGCTCAGGGCTTCGGCCCAGCTGGCAGGCAGAAAGCGGCTGAAGCGGGTAACCGTGGACAGGGGCAAGCCAAACACTTCCTTGGGCACCACGTTCAGCGGGCCGCGCACGGCCAGGTCCACCTGGCGGCCAGACTCAGCCAGATCCAGGGCGATTTCAGCGCCGGAGTTGCCGGCGCCTACCACCAGGTTTCGCGGGCCCTTAATGCTGTCGGCATTGCGGTAATCCATGCTGTGCAGCGTCGGAGGTTGAGGTTCAGGGGCAAATTCCGGCTGCTGGGGTACTCGGTTATAGCCGCTGCAGATAACCACGGCCTGGGCATCAATGGAGCCCTGGGTGGTGTCAGCCCGCCAATGCCCCTGAAGCTGGTTTAGTCCAGTCAGGGCCGTGTCAAACTGCGGCGCGATGGCAAAGGTTTTGGCGTAAGCCTCCAGATAATCCACCACCTGTTGACGACTGGGGTAGCGGGGGCTGTGGCGAGGGAAGCTCAGGTGGGGCAGTGCTGAGTAGCTGCCAGGGGTATGCAGGTGGAGTCGCTGGTAGTGCTGACGCCAACGGCTCCCCACCTGCCCAGATTGTTCAATGATGTGGAAATCAAGCCCCAGTTTTCGTGCGCAGCCAGCCACCGCCAGGCCGGCGGGGCCGGCGCCCACAATCAGGATCGGTGTTGTCGACAGAGGGCTCATGATCTGGGCAGGTTTACTCAACATGAAGGCACTGGCCATGAAGGGCCTGGCCGCGAGGCCAGGAACCATCGGAGCCGGGCTTACAGAATGCTGGAAATTTCCAGCAAGATGGGTTCCGCCTGGTTGTTGGGCACCGGCCCAGACAAAGCCTCCATGTCACCGGGCTGGGCGGTAGCGTTGCCGGTTTTTGAAATTCTTGCCCCTACCACCACCTGAGGGAAAGCCGCCAGATTCATCGCTGGCATCATGGCCATGGATGAATCCAAGGTCACGGTGGTGGGCAGCTGGCCGGCGGTCAGTCTGGCAATGGCCAAGGGCATGGGCGGGCCGTTGTGGGCCCGGGCAAAGACAAACAGTACGTCCCCTGGTGTGACCCGGGAACTGAGTTCCTGGGCCAGAGATATTTGCACGGTCAGTTCCGCTTTGGCCTCGCCATCGCCTGCCTGGGGCGAGGTTGGAGGAGGTTGTTGACCTGTTCCAGTGGCCAGGGCCTGGCCGCCATCTTCAGCCAGGGCCTGACGGGCGATGGAGATCTGTTGAGCGATCTGCTGGGCGCCTTCGCTGCCCGGTTCCAGCTGAGCGGCAAGGGCCTGCCAGCGTTCCAGGGCCACCGCATTGTCACCCATGCTGAAGGCGTCCAGGCCCTGCAGCCACAGGCCTTTTTGCAGTGTCGGGTCGATGGCCATGGCTTGCTCAAGTGCTTCCCGCGCGGCCTGGGGAAACGGCGGTTCGCCGTTGGCAAAGGCGGCGGCTTCGGCATATTCCACCAGCAGCACCGGCTCGTTGGGGGCCAGATCAAGGGCCTGTAAATAGGCCTCGGCGGCCTCGCTGAAACGTTTGACGGCTTTATAGGAGCGCCCCAGCATAAACCAGTCATCCACGTTGTCCGGATCATTCTCAAGGCGCTCTTTGAGGGTGTTGATGGCCTGGTCCAGGTCCATGGCGCTGGCGCCGCTGCCATTACCTGCGCCGCTGCTGTTGCCGGCCATCAGCGGGGCCCCGGTGATGGCCACGGGATTGCCGATGTGGTTGTACATGATGATGGCAAAAACCGGCGCTGCTATCAGCAGCGCAACACCGGTTAGCGGTGAACCGGGCGACTGGCCAACAGGCTCTACGGCCTCCAACAGGCTGCCGGCGATGGCACTTTTGCGCTGGCTGTAGTCCTCATCGCTGAGGTGTCCGTCGCGATGTGCCGCCTCCAGTGACTGAAGCCTGCGGCGGGCCTGCAGAGCAGCCTCGGATACATCAGTGCTGGACCCGCGCAGCAAACCTGGCACTACAAACACCAGCGCCAGCGCAATCATCACGGACACAATAATCCAAAATGCGGTCATTCGGTTTTGCCTTCGCGTTCAGCTTCTAAGCGGGTCAGTTCTCGATCCAGCTCTTCCTGATCTGGGTCAGCCTGCACCTCAGCCGGCTGGCGGCGCCGTTTTTGCAGGCTGCTCATCATCACAATTGCGCCTAAAATTACCAGCACGATGGGGCCAAACCACAGTCCAAAGGTGGCGGGTTTTACCGGCGGCCGGTAGAGCACAAAATCGCCATAGCGGTCGGCCAAAAAGGTCTTTATTTCCGCGTCAGAGCTGCCGTTGGTCATCATTTCCAGCACCTGATCGCGCAGGTCTTTGGCAAAGCTGGCGTTGGAATCAGCCAGGTTTTGGTTCTGGCATACCAGGCAACGCAGTTCCTGAATCAGCGACCAGTAACGATCTTCCTGCTGGGGGGATTCAAAATCCTGGGGGTCAATCGCCATTGCTGGGGCGCTAAGCAGCAGCGCCAGTAGGCCGAGCAGGGCGGCCAGTCTGATTAGGGGTGGTCGGCTCATGAGGAAGGTGGCGCTTTTAGCAGCGGCGCAAACACCCGTTGGTAGACAGGTTCTGACAAGGCTCCCACGTGTTTGGCCAGCACCCTGCCGTCGGCGCTGATCAGAAACGTTTCCGGGGCACCATAAACCCCGAAGTCGACTCCGGTACGCCCGTCCGGGTCGTGCAGGACGGCCTGGTAAGGGTCGCCAAAAAATTCCAACCACTTGCGGGCATCAGCCAATTCATCACGCCAGTTCAGCCCATAGACGGCGATTTCGCCGCGCTGGGTTAAGCGGGTGATGTAAGGGTGCTCCACCTGACATTCCGGGCACCAGCTGCCCCACACGTTGAGCAGGTAGGGCTGGCCCAGCAGGTCGTCTCGGGTCAGCCGCTGCTGCAGGTCGGCCAGCAGCGGCAGGTCGAAGGCCGGCGCGGCCTTATTGATCAGGGGCGAGGGCACCAGGGTTGGATCCTTGCCGATACCGCTTTTCAGCAGCAGGCCCAGGGCGACGAAGGCCAACAGTGGCAGGATCAGCCGCAGCTTCATGCGATTGCCGGCGCGCCGTCGCTGGCCTGGTCTGCGCTACGGCTGGAATCCTGGGCTAGGTCCCGCGCTTTGCGGGCCGCTGAGGCTTCCCGGAAGTAGCGTTGATCCGAGGCTGCCAGCATGCCGCCGGCCATCATCATCAAGGCGCCAAGCCAGATCCAGCGAATAAAGGGTTTGAAGTAGATCCGCACCGCCCAGGAGCCTTTGTCATCCAGGGGTTCACCCAGGGACACATAGAGATCCCGGGTCAGGCCTGGCTCGATGGCAGCCTCGGTCATGATCTGACCGCGTTGGGAGTAATAGCCGCGTTTTTCCGGCCGCAGTTCAGCCACCGGTTCTCCGCCCCGGCTGACGCTGAAGATTCCCTGGTCGGCCTGGTAGTTGGGTCCGTCTGCCCGGTTAACGCCCTGGAACTCAAACTCATAGCCGTTGGCGGAAAACGATTCACCGGGTTTCATGGCGATGTCTTTTTCGATCCCGCGGGTCTCAACCAGGGTCACCCCGACCAGGAACACGCCAACGCCCAGGTGGGCCATCAGCATACCCATGGCGCCCCGGGACAGCCGCGGCAGCCCCATCCAGCGGGATTTGGCGGTTTTGTTTACCTGCAGCAAATACTTGCCGGTCATGGAGATGACCCAGACTGCCCCGGCCAGGCCAAACACACCGCGCAGGCTGAAGGACTGCCAGATAACCCACGGCGCCAGACCCAGCGCCAGGCAGATCGCCAGCAATACAGCGCTATCTTTGATCAGACGCATGGCGTTGTCTTCGCGCCAGCGGGTAAATGGACCCAGGGGCATTAACAAAATCACCGGCGCCATCAGAATAATAAACATCAGGCCAAAGTAGGGCGGCCCAACGCTGATCTTACCCCATCCCATGGCCTCAGCCAGCAGCGGGTACAGGGTGCCCATCAACACCATTACGGTGGAGCCTGCCATGAACAGGTTGTTGGTCAGCAGCGCGGTCTCCCGGGACACGGTAGAGAACTGGCCGCCGGTGGCCATGCCCGGCGCCCGCACCGCATACAGCAACAGTGCTCCGCCACACAGAATGACCAGGAAGCCCAGAATAAACAGCCCGCGCTCCGGGTCGCTGGCAAAGGCATGGACCGAGGTAATAACGCCGGAGCGGACCAAAAAAGTGCCCAGCAGGCTCAGGCTGAAGGCTGAGATGGCCAGCAAGATAGTCCAACTTTTAAAGGCTCCGCGTTTGTCCGTCACCGCCTGGGAGTGGATCAGGGCGGTGCCCGCCAGCCAGGGCATAAACGAGGCGTTTTCCACCGGATCCCAGAACCACCAGCCGCCCCAGCCCAACTCGTAGTAGGCCCACCAGCTGCCAAGGGCAATGCCCAGGGTCAGGAAGGCCCAGGCCACGTTGGTCCAGGGTCGGGACCAGCGCACCCAGCGACTGTCCACCCGGCCTTCCAGCAAAGCGGCGATGGCAAAAGCAAAGGCGACGGAAAAGCCCACATAGCCCACATAGAGCATCGGCGGGTGAATGATCAGTCCGGGATCCTGCAGCAGTGGATTGAGGTCATTACCATCGGCCAGAGCTGGGATGTGACGCAAAAAGGGGTTGGAGGGGAGCAGAGTAAACAGCAGAAAGCCGATGCTGATCCAGCCCATCACGCCGATCACCCGGGCGGTAAAGCCGTCGGGCTGGGAGCGGCTGAACATGGCCACGGCAACGGTCCACAGGTTCAAAATCCATACCCATAGCAGCAGCGAGCCTTCATGGGCTCCCCATACCGCGGAAATCCGGTAGGGGATGGGCAGCAGCAGGTTGGAGTTCTGGGCCACATAAACCACCGAGAAGTCCTGCACCACAAAGGCATAGACCAGGGTTCCCAGGGCGATGGTGACAAAGGTCGCCTGGCCCAGGGCCGCCGGCCGGGCCACGTTCATCCAGGTCGCTTTGTCCATTTGCGCGCCGATAATCGGCAGACTGCCCTGGATCAGCGCCATAGCCAGGGCCAGGATCAGAGCAAATTGTCCAATCTCAGGAATCATCGGCAGCTTCCTTGTTGGCTTTCGCCTTTTCCAACGCGTCCGCCACTTCTGGCGGCATATAGGTTTCGTCGTGCTTAGCCAGCACTTCGCTGGCCACAAACAGCGGCTTGTCGCCGGCCTCCTGACTCAAAGCCCCCTGGGCAATGATTCCCTGACCCTCTCGAAA
This sequence comes from uncultured Gammaproteobacteria bacterium, assembly GCA_964351665.1. Classification (GTDB taxonomy): domain Bacteria; phylum Pseudomonadota; class Gammaproteobacteria; order Xanthomonadales; family SZUA-38; genus JANQOZ01. Next base: position 18,368 of record CAYGPO010000007.1, read on the forward strand.
AAGATCGGGCAGGATCCCCTCGAACTCAACCGGTACCACCTTAGTGTAGTCGGTGAGCTCAAATCGGACTTTCAGCTCCCCGGGGGTGCGCGTAACCGAACCGTCCACCACCATGCCGCCAAGGCGGAAGTTACTGCCGTTTGGCACCTCGCCGGCGTGAACCTCGGCGGGGGAAAAGAAATACAGCATATTGTCGCCTAATGCGGACAGGGTTAGCGCAGCTGCGCCGGCCACTCCAACGGCGATGGCCATTACGGCATACAGCCGGCGTTTACGGGTAGGTGTCATGATTTGCTCCGTCGCCGCTCCAGGGCTTTTTGCTGTCTTAGCTGTTTCATCAGGTTACGTCTTTTTACCAGTGGTGCCAGCATCATCCATATCAAAATGATCGTGAATACACCGTATGAAGCCCACACAAATCGGCCATAGCCACCCATGGCAAAAAACTGGCTCCAGTCCATCAGGCGGTCTCGCCGGCGATCTGCGGCGCAACAATTTTTTGTGCCCAGCGGCTGTTGCTTTCCTGTTCCAGCAGCATCAGCCGGGACCGTTGCAGCAGGTTAAAGGCATAAAACAGTTTGGTCGCCACCGCCACAGCGAGCAGCGGCCAGAGCATGCTCGGGTGGATCGCGTTATCTCCCATCAGGTTAACTGTCGAGCCCTGATGCAATGTGGCCCACCATTCTACCGAGAAGTGGATGATGGGGATATTGACCAATCCCACCAGGGCCAGAATTGACGCGGCCCGGGCGGCGCTGCGGCGATCTTCGATCGCCTGGTATAAGCCAATAATGCCGATATAGATGAACAGCAACACCAGTTCTGATGTCAACCTGGCATCCCAAACCCAATAGGTTCCCCACATGGGCCGGCCCCAAAGTGCGCCGGTCACAAGGGTAATCAAGGTAAACGCCGCGCCAATGGGGGCGCTGGCCATGGCCACAATCTCCGCCACTTTGATTCGCCAGACGATGCCCACAACCCCGGCCACACACATGGCAAGGTAGATAAACAGGCTCATCCAGGCGCTGGGCACGTGGATGAAGATGATGCGATAGCTGTCACCCTGCTGATAGTCCGGTGGCGCAACAAATAACCCTCGGTAAATACCCCAGGCGAAAAGCATGCCGCTGGCCAGGGCCAGCCAGGGAATAAGACGCCCAGCCAGATGATAAAAATACTCGGGTGAGCCCGTCTTGTGAAACCAAAGCGTAAGTCGGTTCATGCAACACTGATCCTGAGGCCCGCTGCGACGGCAAACGGGGCAGTGGTTATGGCCAGCACCGCCATGGCGCTGAGCAGATATAAGCTTGATGCCGGCGATAGGCCCTGCAACGATGAGGCTACCGCCGCGGTGGCGAAGATTATCACAGGCACATACAGGGGTAGCACCAGCAGCGACAGGAACATGCCGCCGCGACGCAGGCCCACACTCAACGCCACGCCAATTCCGCCTATGCTGCTGAGAATTGGGGTTCCCAGCAGCAATGACAAGGCCATGATGGCAATGGTCTCCCCGGGCAGTCCATAGGCTGCGGCGACCAGGGGCGCCACCACGGTGACCGGCAGGCCGCTGATCAGCCAATGGGCCAGCACCTTGGTGGCGGCCAGCACTGGCAGTGGCCAGCGCGAGATTATCAGCTGGTCCAGGGTGCCGTCTTCAAGATCGGCATGAAACATCAGGTTTAACGATAGCAGGCAGGCGAGCAGGGAGATCACCCAGATGACTCCAGGGGCAATGCTGACCAGCAAAGCTCGGTCAGGCCCCAGGCCCAGGGGAAACAGCGTTGCCACCATAAGCAGAAACAGCACCGGTGCCAGCACCTCGGAGCGCTGTCGCAGGGCCAGACGCAGATCCCGAATCAGCAGAGCCCAGACCGCATTAAATAAGGACATTACAGCCACCCCCTGATGTCGATTTCACGCTGGTTGCTGACCTTGGGCACAAAAGTGCCGTGACTGGTCATCAGGGCCCGGCCACCTTCGCTGATGTGGCGCTGCAGCAATCGATCTACCAGGGTGATGCCCTCGGCGTCCAGATTGCTGTAAGGCTCGTCAAGAAACCAGATCCGCGCTGGACACAGTAGCAATCGGGCCAGGGCCAGGCGCTTGCGCTGGCCCGCGGACAGGGTGCCGGCCTCGCTGTACTGGTAGCCATCCAGGCCGCAGGCTTTAAGGGCTCCCTGCACTGACATATCCGATCGGCGACCAATAAAGCGGGCGTAAAAATCCAGGTTTTCAGCGCAGCCCAGACTGTCTTTCAGGCCCAGGTTGTGGCCCAAATACTGGAACTGGGTCTGGCATCGGGGGTCCCTTGGGTCGAATTTGTCCTGGTCCAGACTGACCTGGAAGGGCTCCTGGGCGGGTATCAAGCCCGCCAGCAGACGAATCAGAGTGGACTTTCCCGAGCCGTTTTCGCCGCGAATGAGCACAACTTCGCCGGCGTCAACGGTTAATCCAACCTGACGCAGAATGGTCAGTTGGTTGCGATTAAAGGCCAGGGCGTGGACTTGCAGCATGATCTGGGGAAGGGCTCAGGGGATGCAATGCTAGCAGGCTGGGAACGGGGTTTCATCCTTCGGCGGTGTTTGGTAGATAATGCCGGCTGCCCGTTTTCAGGAAAGCGTGATAATGAACCAGTACGACTACGACCTATTCGTCATCGGCGCCGGCTCCGGCGGCGTGCGAGCCAGCCGAATTGCCGCCGGCTTCGGCGCCCGGGTGGGGATCTGCGAAGAGAGCCGGGTGGGCGGTACCTGCGTCATTCGAGGCTGTGTTCCGAAAAAGCTCATGGTTTATGCCTCACATTTTCATGAGGACTTTGAAGATGCTGAGGGTTTTGGCTGGACCGTGGGTGAGCGGCGCTTCGACTGGCCGACCTTTATCGCAAAAAAAGATCAGGAAATTGATCGCCTGAACGGGGTCTACAAGAAACTGCTGAGCAACGCCGGCGTTGATCTCATTGAGCAGCGGGGGGAACTGGTAGACCAACACACGGTGCGCCTTGGTGAGCGCACGATTAGCGCCGAAAAAATTCTGCTGGCGGTGGGAGGTTGGCCTGCGGTGCCGGATTTCCCCGGGGTTGAGCTGGGCATCAGCTCCAACGAGGTGTTTCACCTGGAGACCCAGCCCAAGCGGGTGGCGGTTTATGGCGGGGGTTACATAGCGGTGGAGTTTGCCGGAATTTTCAACGGCATGGGCTCTGAGGTGACTCAGATTTATCGGGGTCCATCCCTGCTGCGCGGGTTCGACGATGACGTGCGTGAGATGTTGACCACTGAAGTGGCCAAGAAAGGTATCGACATGGTGCTTAACCGCTCCATCGTTAAGGCCGAGCGCAGCGCTGACGATCTCATCATTACCCTGGATAACGGTGACACCGTGGCCTGTGATGAGCTGCTGCTGGCCACCGGTCGGGCGCCCAAGATCGAAGGCCTGGGGCTGGATGGCGTTGGGGTGAAAACCAATGCCAAGGGCGCGGTGGTGGTGAATGAATCTTCCCAGACCTCGGTGGAAAACATTTTTGCCGTGGGTGATGTGACCGATCGGGTCAATCTCACCCCGGTTGCCTTGTCTGAAGGTCAGGCCTTTGCTCAGACCGAGTTCGGCAACCAGCCAACGCCGGTGGATCATCACAATATTCCGTCAGCGGTATTCAGCCAGCCGCCGGTGGGCTCCGTTGGCCTGAGTGAAGCCCAGGCTCGGGCGGAATACGGCGAGATCCAGGTGTATCAGTCCAGCTTCCGGCCCATGAAACACACCCTGTCTGGCCGCGACGAACGAACCATGATGAAACTGATTGTGGTTGCCAGTAGTCAACAGGTAGTAGGCCTGCATATTGTCGGCCTGGACGCCGCCGAAATGCTGCAGGGCTTTGCGGTGGCCATCAAGATGGGCGCCACCAAGGCACAGTTCGACGCCACCATTGGCATCCATCCAACGGCGGCGGAAGAGTTGGTGACCCTGCGAACGCCCAGGGACTGAGTCCCGCACAGGTGCTGAAAGCAACTGCCCCTCAGTTCCGGTCCAATGGACAGGTCAGGCAGTTGCACCGTCGAGAAGGCGGCAGTGGGAGGAAAAGGACGTCATGAACAAGGTTCTAAAATGTATGGTGCTGGGGTTGGCGCTGGCGCCGCTGCTGGCGGTGGCTCGCCAAAGCGAGCCGCCGGAAGTGCTGCCTGGCCGCTATATCGTTGAGTTTGTTGATCCGCCGGTGGCGGCTTTTGAGGGTCGCCGGGGTCCGGACGGTGGTTGGCAGATGGCGCCAACCAGGACTAAGCAGGGCACGGTAAATTTCTCCGATCCGGCGGTGAAGGTCTATCAGGAGTTCCTGGCGGATCGGTCAAAGGCCATGATCGGTGCAATGGAGGCGCTGCTGGGTGGTCCGGTCAAGCCCCGCCACCGATATCAATACCTTACCCACGGGGTGTCCTTAAGCCTGACCGCTGAGCAGGCCGCCGCCCTGTCGACCCTGGATGGGGTCAAAGCCGTCTACCCGGTCACCGTCCATCGCCCCCATACCGATGCAGGTCCCCAGTGGATTGGTGCGCCGGCTGCCTGGGCAACCTCCGGCAGCATGGGGGAAGGGGTGGTGGTGGGTGTTTTGGATTCGGGAGTGAACTGGGATCACCGCGCATTTGCTGAAGTCGGCGGTGACGGATTTGAGCACAGTAATCCGCGTGGTCGCCAGTATGGGCTCTGCAGCAGAGCCCAGGTTCGATGTAACAACAAACTGATCGGTGTTTATGATTTCACCGAAGAGGGCGACCGCCTGGGCCGGGATGTTGACGGCCATGGTACCCACGTGGCCAGCACCGCGGTGGGGAATATTCGCCAGTCCAACGTGGTGGGCAATACCGCCAGCGTGGTGCGGGAAGTATCCGGTGTGGCGCCCCACGCCAACCTGATCAGTTACAAAGTTTGCTTAGCTGACAACCCGGATACGCCTGAGGATGAAAACGTCTGCATTCTGGACGCCATTTTGAACGCCTTGGATCAGCTGGTAGTTGATCGGGTGACCCTGGTGAATTATTCCATTGGCGGTGCATCCTCAGACCCCTGGACAGACCGGGACGGCGCCGCCATGTTGAACGCCCGCGCCGCTGGCACACTGATCGTTACCTCCGCTGGCAATGATGGCAGCGCCCCCGACACCATCTCCTCGCCGGCCAATGCGCCCTGGCTGTTGACGGTGGCCAACATCACCCATAACCGGCGCTTTCAAAACACCCTGGATAGCTTGCTCGGGGGCAGCTCAGGTGCACCGCCGGATTTGAATGGGGTAGGCTTCAGCGGCGCTTTCGGGCCGGCAAAAATTGTCCATGGAGCAGATTTTGGCAGCCCGCTGTGCGGCGCCGGCGAGGCTGAGTTGGAGTCGTCCTGTGAAGCCCACACCGGCAGCACCAATCCCTTTCCTCCGGGCACTTTTAACGGTGAAATTGTGGTCTGCGACCGGGGCATTTATGGCCGCATAGAAAAAGGCTTCAATCTGCGCGCGGCCGGGGCAGGGGGTTACGTGCTGGCCAATACCCAGGAGCAGGGGGAGTCTATTGTGTCCGACGATCACTGTTTGCCTGGCACCCATTTAGGCAGCAGCGACGGTGACCAGCTACGAGCCTGGCTGGCCGCCGGTGGAGATGATCACAGTGGCCGAATTGCTGGCCAGACGGTAGTGGTGGACGATCTACTGGGTGATCAGGTAGCTGCCAGCAGCTCCAGAGGGCCGGACGGCTTTGTACCCAATGTGATCAAGCCTGACCTGGCGGCCCCGGGTTCCAATATTCTGGCCGCCGGGGTGGAGGGTAATACGTCGTCATTTAAAAGCGGCACCTCCATGGCCTCGCCCCACGTGGCGGGCAGCGCCGCCCTGGTGCTGTCCGTCAGGCCGGAGCTGACCCCAGGTGAGCTTTATTCGATGCTGGTGACCACCGCCTTCAACGACAACATGATCGACAGTGATGGCCGCTCACTGGCCGACGCCTTTGACGTGGGCGCCGGTCGGGTCAACCCAGAGGCCGCCCTGCGCGCCGGGCTGGTGATGGACATTAGCCCCTCGGCATTTATCAACGCCGATCCCGCCCGGGGCGGCGAGCCGGGGCTGCTGAATCTGCCCACCATCGCCAGTTCCCGTTGCATCGAGAGCTGTAGTTTTCAACGCCAGGTCAGCGCCCTGGATGGCGGCCAGTGGACCGCCACGGTGGTCAGCCGCAATGGCGTTAGCGGTGTGGTCAGTCCGGCCACCCTGGTTTTAGCGGCGGGCGAATCTGCTCAGCTGAACATCACTTTGGATGTCAGCGAGCCCTCACTGATCGGTCAATCGGTGACCGGCTACGTGGTGCTCACGCCCGCAGATTCTTCAGTCGCCACCCAGCGTCTGGTGTTTCAGGTGACCGCCGATGCGGGGGATCTGCCCACGGTGCTGAACATTGAAACCGCCGCCAATCGGGGCTCACAGTTTTTTGATCTGGCAGGTCTTGCGGCGCTGCCCCAGGCCAACTTTCGGACCCGTGGCTTGAGTCGGGCGCGGGCGATTAACCGCAGCCTGGCAGAAGACACTACCAACGCTGACCCCTACAACAATCTCACTGCCGGGGTTTATGCGATTACCGCCCGAGTGCAGAACCCTGGCGCCGTACTTTATGCCCAGGTTGATGCCGATCTCGCCACCACTGACCTTGATCTGTTTGTCGGTCTGGACCTGGACGGTGATTTCCAGCCAGACGCCAACGAAGAGCTCTGCCGCAGTACCTCACCAGGCCCCAGCGAGATCTGTGTGCTGCCGGCGGCCCAGGAAGGCCAGCACTGGATAATGGTTCAGAACTGGCGCGCCAGCACGCCGGGGGCTGTTGACGCCTCAAGCCTGACCCTGGCGGTGGTGGATGCCGAAAACGACAACACTTTGGTAGCCACGGGACCGGGTAGCACGTCGGCTCTAGCTCCTTTTGACCTGCGGCTGAGTTGGGACAACCCGCCCATGATTGCCGGTGAACGTTGGGTTGGCGTGCTGGAACCCAGCGCCGGTGATCAGCTGCCGGCGGTGGGCGCAATTCCGGTGGTGCTTTCCCGGCTTGGCGGGAGCGTTACAGGTACCGCGGCCAATCCGGATCTTGATTCCCTGCCAGCTCGGCTGCTGCTCGATGGTGTCAGCCAAAGTTTGACCCTGGCCGCCCACCAGGGTCACAGCCGCCTGTTTATGGACCTGCCAGCCAGCGCCTCGAGTATGACCCTTCAGATCACTGCGCCGCCCCAAGTGCAATGGCAGCTGGTGGCCCAGCCCGCGCAATTTTCAGCGCCGGCGGTGGCGCCGGCGTCATCCCAGGCTCGGGTGCTGGCCACCGGCAGCGGCAACGCCAGCGTGCAGCGGCCGGTTAGCGCAGAGCGTTATTACCTGGTGCCGCTTAATACCGACGCCAGCCCCCAGTCCCTGAGCTTCACCCTGGGTCTTGAGCGCGGCGGTGCATTGCGGCTCCAGGGTGAGGGCAGCAACACGGTTGACGGGCCAACGCCGGGACTGTGGTTTAACCCGGCCCGCAACGGCGCAGGCTTTAACCTGAACCAGGTGGACGGTCAGCTCATTGTTGAGTGGTACACCTATCTGGAGGACGGCACGCCGATCTGGTATCTGGCCCAGGCGCCTTACAGCGACGGCGATGATTGGTGGCAGGCTACGGTCAATCAGTTTCGCTGGGACGGTGCCCGGGCCGCAGCGACGGCGGTGGGCGAGATGAACCTGGTATTTTCCAACCCAAGCAATGCGACGCTGAATTTTTCCCTGCACGGGGTAACGGGCAGTGAGCCCGTGCAAGTCATCATCAGCGACCTGAGCTGCGCCACCAACGGGGTAGAGGTGGAACGCACCGGACTGTGGTTCATGCCGGCGCTGCCAGGCTTTGGTTACTCGATACTCCATACCGGCACCGATCAGGTTCAGATCAATTACCTATACGGCCCCGACGGCTCGCCGCGCTGGGTGCTGGGCCAGGGGTCAGCCCAGGAGCAGCAGATCAGCCTGGCTCAGTTTAGCGGTTTCTGCCCCACCTGTGACGCATTGGCAACTCCCTCAATGGCCGTGGGTAGCAACCAGCTGAGCTACACATCTGGTCAGGCTGCCCAGGTAATCACTGAGCTGCAGTTCGCCCCGCCGTTGGCAGGCCAATGGCTGCAATCTGGCCCCTTAAACAACCTGACACCCACGCTCAAATGTAATTGAAACACTTCTTTAAGATTTGTTTCTTTAAAAAATATTATTATTTTTTAATATCTTAAGCCTTTTTTCTCGAAAGGTTTTAGAAAATGCTGGGGTCGGCGAACGAAGATCACAATTTTCCTCGGGCGCTCCCCGTAGGTTACCTCCATGGATTTCTGCGGGGGTAGAAACAACGTGTCGAAACTATTCAACTATTCGCTGGCTGGCTGGGTGCTGGTGGGTCTGAGTCTGGCGCCAGCTATGTCGGGGGCTCAAGCCGGGCCGACGGAGCGCAAACTGATTGATACCGGCTCAGCGGTGACTGGAGCGGAGGACGATGCGCCTCGACCGCGGCGCCTGGGCGACTCGCTGAGCGTTGATGACGCCCAGGAGTGGCGTCCTGGGTTCACCCCCAGGTCAGACTCTGGACTGTCGTTGCTGGAAGAAAAGATTGCCCAGGCGCAAACAGCCCTGGCCAGGGGCAACATCATGGCCCCGGGGCAGGGCGCGCTGGACCTGTTTCGGAAAGTGCTGGCCCTTGATCCGGGCAATCTCAGCGCCCAAAAAGGGATTGCTGATGCAGTCCAGCAGCTGGCTGACAAGCTTCGCCGTGCTTACGTCCAGGCCGATGATGTGGCCACGGATCAGCTGATGGCCGACCTGCGGTTGGTGGATCCAGATCACCCGGCGCTGATCGAAGTTGGCCAGCTGCAGGAGATCGATCTGCAGCTGGAGGAGCTGCTGAGCAGTGCCCGCGCAGCGGTGCAGGAGCAACAATGGCTGGGTCCCGAGGGGGCTGAAGGCTACTACCGCCAGATGCTGGACCTGAACCCGCAAAACAGCCAGGCCACTGCCGGGCTTGCGGCGATTGAACAGGCGCTGATCGAGCAGGCGGTGGCGCTGACCCGCGATGAGCAGTTTGCCTCGGCCACGGAAATCCTGCGCAACGCTCATTTGCTGCGGGGCGACCCCGACGAAGCGGTGGTGGCCCAGCAGGTCAGCGTTGACGGCGCTCAAAGGGCGTTTTTCAACGCCAGGGTTAAGCGCGCGGCAGGATTCATTGAGCAGGGAAAATTTGACCTGGCCGATTTTGCCCTGACCGAACTGCGCAACAGCGGTTTCAGCGGCTCTCTGGATGGGCTGGAGGCCGACATTGCGCTGGGCCGAATGGTGCTGGCTTATGACCCTGGTTCGCGGCTCAACGACGGGGCGTTTGCCGGTGCCCCGGAGATGATTGTAGTGCCCGCTGGGTCGTTTCAGATGGGCTCTCCCGATACCGAAGCCGGTCGCTCGGCCAGGGAAGGGCCGCGCAAAGAAATAACCCTGACGGTGCCCTTTGCCATGTCATCAACGGAAGTGACGGTGGCTCAGTTTCGTCAGTTCGTCGAGGCTACCGGCTACCTGACCGACGCTGAGAAATCCGGTCGTTCGCAGATTTTTGATGAACGCCAGGGCAGTTCGGTGGAGCAGGTAGGGGTGGACTGGAGCATGGATTTTCGCGGCCGCAAGGCGAAGCCAGATATGCCGGTGGTGCATGTTTCATGGCACGACGCCGCTGCCTATGCGGCTTGGTTAAGCCAGGTCTCTGGCGAAAGCTATCGCCTGCCGTCGGAGTCGGAGTTTGAATATGCGCTCAGAGCCGGCAGCAACAGCGCCTATTGGTGGGGTGATGGCGCGCCGCCGAAAATGGTCGAAAATCTCACCGGCGAACGGGACCGGTTGGAAGACCTACGCTGGCCGGTGGCGTTTGAGCGGTACGGCGATGGTCATTGGGGGCCGGCGGCGGTGGCCAGCTTCAGCGCTAATCCTTTCAAGCTGCACGATCTGGGAGGCAATGCGTCGGAATGGGTTAACGACTGCTACCGGGGTGATCTGTCTACTCAGCCATCGGTGCAGCCCGCCGACTGTGAGCGCAGAGTGATTCGAGGCGCGTCCTGGGCCAGTCAGCCTGAACAGGCCCGCTCGGCTTATCGTGGGGCCGCAGATCCTGCGCGAGCCTCATGCCTGGTGGGTTTTCGGGTGGTTCGCGAGCTGTGGTCAGGGCGGCTTAGCGCATCGTTCTAAGTCGTATCATCGCGCCGCTGCAAAGACTCTGGCTAATGGGGATATCGGACTGCCGGCGGCTGCCGGTTGCGGCCTGTGTCAGTGTTCTCTCGCGTTGCTTTCGCTGCCATCATCGGCCTGAGGTTTGCGCCACGGCTCGCCTTTTGACACACTCAATGCCGGGAAGGTGTTGCGCTTAGGCGCAGGCAATGAAAAAGAAACGTATAATTATGCAGGGACGCATTTCACTATGGGTCCTCAGTTTGCTCGTGGTGTTCGTAGGCACTACCAGTACTGCTGTGGCCCAGTCTGAAACCCCAGCCGATGAGGCTGACCCCCAGGCCCGACCAGCTCGTCTGGGCGATTCACTGTCAGTGGATCCCGGACAGGAGTGGACCCCGGGCCAGCAGTCACCGGCTGACCGCCAAGATGAACTTCGGCGCAAGCTCGCGCTGGGTAAAAACGCGCTGGATGCGGGCAATCTGCTGGCGCCCTTTGACGCCAGTGCGTTGAATTATTTTCGCCAGGCCTTAGCCATCGATCCTGAAAATTCCGAGGCCGATACCGGGCTCAATCAATTGGCTGACCGATTGCTTGAGCGCGCCGCTGAGCAGTTCAGCCTGGGCAATCTGCAGAGCGCCAGAGACACCGCCGCTACCGTGGCCGGTTTCCGTCCGGGGTATCCGCCGCTTAACGCTCTGCGCACCCGCTTCAGCGAGCAAAATCAGCTCAGCGGGCTGTTGGTAGAGGCCGACGCAGCGGTTCAGGCCGGCGCCCTGCTGATGCCCCTGGAGTCCAGCGCCTTGGGCTATTTTGACCAGATGCTGGGGATCAATTCGCAACACCCAGAGGCCTTACTCGGTCTGCAGAATCTAATCACCACGGTGCGGACATCCATTGACGAGGCGATTGGCAGCGGCGATTTCGACGGCGCAGCGCAGCAGCTTGATCTGGCCGAATCGGCCTTTGCCCAGGCCACCCATAGTTTGATCGGCCCGGAGCCGCCGCTGCAGGGGCTGCGAGAGGTATTGGTGTCTTCCCGCGCCCAGCAGTGGCAGTCCAACCTGGCGGCGGCAGAACAAATGCTGGCATCCAATCAGCTTGATGCTGCGCGGGCTGAACTCACGACCCTTGAGAGCAGCGGGTATCCAGGGGATCTAACCCGCCTGCGGTCTCAGATTGAGCGCAGGGCCGAGCTCATGAGCTATCAGCCAGGCAGCGTGTTTGCTGACAATCTGCGCGGCGGCGGTGACGGGCCGCTGCTGGTGGTGATCCCCGCTGGCCAATTCCAAATGGGCTCTCCAGCGGGCGAGGAAGGAGGCACCGAACGGGAAAGGCCACTGACTGAAATCACCTTTGCCGCGCCCTTCGCCATGGCCCGGAGCGAAGTGACCGTGGCCCAGTTTGCCGCCTTCGTCGCTGCCACCGGCTACCAGACCACCGCCGAAGGTGGTCGCCGCGGCCAGCACCATGACCTGGGAACTGGAGGATTCAAGGAGGCTAGCGTCAGCTGGCGGCAGGATTTTGTCGGAGATGATGCCCAGGGCGAGCTGCCGGTTACCCACGTGTCCTGGGTCGATGCCCAAGCCTACGCATCCTGGTTAAGTGAGGCTTCGGGAAAAACCTATCGGCTGCCCTCAGAGTCCGAATTTGAGTACGCCCATCGCGCTGGCAGCGAGACTCCCTATTGGTGGGGTGAGGACTCGCCTGATGAGCCCCTGGAAAATCTGACCGGCAGCCGCGACGAGCTGCAGGGTTTAACCTGGCCGGATTCGTTCTCCCGTTATGGCGACGGCTATTGGGGGCCGGCCCCGGCGGGAAGTTTCAAACCCAATCCGTGGAACGTGTTTGACCTGGGTGGCAACCTGCTGGAATGGGCCGGCGACTGCTTTCAGGACACTTTGCGCGATATACCCACCGACGGCAGAGCCCGCCAGATTAGACCCTGCAGCGTCAGGTCTTTGCGCGGCGGAGGCTGGGCGGTGTCACCGACAATGGCCCGCGCCGCCAGCCGGGCGTCTGCCCAGGCCGAGCGCAGCAGTCCGTTAATCGGATTTCGGGTGGTAAGAGAGCTGTAAAGGGGTTAGCCCATGGGCGTAAGTTTGCTATCAACCAGACCTTTGGCCGCGTTCCAGTCTATCTGATCAATATGCTCCGCATTGCGGGTAAGCTGGGTCAGGATTTCCAGGTTGATCAGCCCCCGGGCCTGGGCCTGGGCGTAGCCCATCTGGTGGAACATGACCAGGGAATAGCGTGGCACGAAGCGCTCCGGAAAACGCCTTTCCAGGGCCAGTTCCAGCTGCCGTCGCAGTCGATAGCCAGGATCTGTCACCGAGCTTCGCATCTCCAGATAGTTTTCCATCGCCATCTCCGAAATGGCCCTGGCGTTGTCCTGTCGGCGGCTCTGAAAACGCCGGAAAGCCTGCTCAAAGGTTTGTGAGTCTTCAAGGCATCGGTCCAGCTCCTGAACATCTTCCAGAGCGCAGTTCATACCCTGACCATGAAACGGCACGATGGCGTGGGCGGCGTCGCCCAGGATCAGCGCCCGGCCCCCTGAATACCAGTGTTCACAGGACAGTGAGCCCAGAACGCCAATGGGCGGCTCATCGGTGTTTGGTGATTCCAGCTGTGCTGCAATATCCGGGAACTGGGCCTGAAAAAAGGCCTTCAGCTCGGTGGGCCTGCTGATCGAGGCAAAGGACTCAGGGCCCTGGTTGGCCATGAACGCGGTGGCGGTAAAACTTCGGTCCAGGTTGGGCAGGGCAATCAGCATGAAATCTCCCCGGGGCCAGATATGCAGGGCGTCGGGCCTTAATGCAAAATCACCCTGGCCGTTGGCGGGTATCCCAAATTCCCGGTAACCGTGGTCCAGCAACTGGCTGTGGGTTTTGCCGCCGGTGGCCTGCTCAATGGCTTTGCGAACCGTCGAGCCAACCCCGTCGGCGCCGATCAGGGGGCCGGTGCTGCGCTGATAGCTGCGGCCCGAGGCGTGGTCAACAAACTCGCTGATGCCGGCATCAAGATCGACGGATTTGAGCTGCTGGCGAAAATGGCAGCGAACCCGCCGGGTGCCCTCGGCAGCGTCGATTAGAGTCTGATTGAGATGCTGCCTATGCACCGAGTAGATGACTTCAGACGGACTCTGGCCGTAGCGAAGCAAATCCGACGGGCCGTCTTCCAGATGCACCATCCTCCCCACCATGGGCAGGGCCAGCTGCGCTACCCGGTGGTGCAGGCCTACGCCCTTAAGGGCGGCAATACCGCGCTGGGCCAGCGCCAGATTGATCGAGCGACCCTCAGCCGTAGCCGCCGCCTTACGAGGGTCCGGGTCACGTTCAAACAGCTCAACCTGAAACCCCCGCCGGGCCAGGTACACTGCCAACAGGCTGCCGGCAAGGCCGGCGCCGATGATGGTGATGGCCTGGCTATGGGTAATCGTTAATGGATGGCTCATGATAAAAATCTACCATGACCGACGGCCAGGCGTCTGCGGCGGTTGCTCTTAAGGTGACTGCCCCAGTAAGGTATCGGCGTTCATCATCCCATCCCAGCCACGACCCAATCGATTAGCCATGAATTCCAGCCAGCAACAATTATTTCGCAGCGCCGCTGGGGCCCTCGCTGCCGGTCAGCCCCAGCGTGCGGTGACGCTTTGTCAGGAGCTGCTTACAACGCTGCCTAATCATCTGGACTGTCAACACCTGATGGGGGTTGCGTTGATTGAAACCGGGGCCACAGAACAAGGCAGCCAGCTGCTGCAGCGGCTGCATCAATCAAATCCCAATGATCCAGAGATCCTCTTTAACCATGCCAGCGCCTTGCTCAACCGGCAGCTGGCCGCTCAGGCCCTGGAATTATTTGACCGTCTGCTCGCGTTAGCTCCCTGGCATGTGGCGGGTCACAACAACCGGGGCTCTGCGCTGCTGGCCCTGGGCAATATTGATGCAGCACGACTATCCTACGCTGAGGCTGTTCGGCTGCAGCCGAGGCATGCCAGCAGCTGGTTTAACCTGGGTAATCTGGAAGTCGAGGCAGACCGGCTTGAAGATGCCGTCAGCGCCTATTCCCAGGCAATAGAGGCGGCTCCCGGCCATGCCCAGGCCCACCTGGCCCTGGGTCACCTGAAGTTAAATCTGGGGCTGTTTCGTCAGGCCGTAGCACCGTTGCAGCGCTGCACCGAGCTTGAGCCCCAGGAATCAGAGGGCTGGAGACTGCTGGCCCAGGCCCTGGCAGGGGTCAATAAGTTTGATAACGCGCTGTCTGCGGCCCACCGGGCTACCGAGTTGGCGCCTGAATCTGCCGATGGATGGAACGGCCTGGGCGCCCAGCTGACCGCACTGGGCAGATTGGACGACAGCGAAATCGCTCTGCGCAAGGCGTTGCAGCTGGACCCGGATATGCGGGTCGCCTGGGCCAACCTGGCGGCTTTGATGGAACTGGCAAACCGTCCCCAGGATTGCCGGGATATCGTCTCAAAGGCCTTGTTGCGTTGGCCAGCGGAGCCAGGGCTGCTGTTGACCCAGGCGCGCCTGCAACGCGGCGCCAACCAGTTGGCTGAGGCGCTGGAAACCCTGCAGCAGATAGATCTTGCCTCCGCTGGCCCACAGCACCAGCGTGAAGCTCAGTTTCTGTTTGGACAGACCCTTGATCGATTGGGGGACTACTCGCAAGCCTTTGACCACTACCTGAAAGCCAACCGGCTGGCGGCGCAACAGTGGCAGCAGGGAGACCCGACCCCTGACACCATCGTGCCGGCGATGGACGGGCTGGAGGCCTGTTTCACCGACGGTTTCGTTCGCCGTTGGCAAGCAAAGCCGTTGGCAGGCCCAATGCCAGCGTTCGTGGTCAGTTTTCAGCGGTCCGGCACCACCCTGTTAGATACCATGCTGGGATCCCACAGCGATGTGCTGGTGATGGAAGAAATACCTGTGATCAACGCATTGATTCGGGAAATTGGCAGTTACCCCCAGGCCCTTGGCGGTGCCTCAGTAGGCCAGCTTGCCCGCTGGCGTGAGGTTTACTGGGAGCAGGTCCATCAGCAGGCCGGCTACAGGCTCAAGGCGCACCAGCGACTAATCGATAAATCTCCACTGCACACGATCCACCTGGGGCTTATTCAACGGCTATTTCCCGGAGCTCCGATTATTTTTGCCCTGCGTCATCCACTGGACGTGGTGCTGAGCTGTTTTATGCAGGACTTCACCCTATCGAGCTTTATGCGTCGCTACACCACCATTGAAGGCGTTGCTGAGGTCTACCAAAAAGTCATGGGTCTGTGGCTGCAGTACCAATCGGTGCTGCCCCTGAATGTGTTTCAAATTCGCTACGAAACCCTGGTCATAGAGCCCGAGCCACGGATGCGAGAGCTGCTTGAGTTTCTGCAGCTGCCCTGGGATCCGGCGGTGCTTGATCATACCCGGCATGCGAAAGACCGAGGGTTGATCAACACGCCCAGCTATCACCAGGTCACCCAGCCCCTGTATTCAAGCTCAAGTTTTCGCTGGAAGCACTATCGTTCTGAGTTGCAACCGGTGATGACGTCATTGGCACCGTGGTGCGAGACCTTCGGTTACCCGCTGGATTGATGGTCACACTGATGACCTGACAAATCCCAGCGCTTTCAGGTCCTTGCGTGATCAGCCTAAAAGGCGGTGGCTGACGGTGTGTCGCTGTCGGCGTCTCGCCTCAGCTGGCGGCCCATCCTGAACGATCAGCCTCAAACCATAGCGTTCGCCATGGGTTTTCGCCCGATCGTCCAATCTGGACTCGCCAGCTGAGTCGAGCCATCGGACCTTCATGAATAATGCGGGCTAGAAGTCTGCGCCGTAGAAACTTCCGGGCTGCAAATCCGCGCTCATCTCTAGTTTGTGCCTATCGCCCTCGTCAAATAGCGCAGCTATTTTCCTCCCGTGATAGTCCCAACCTATGGCGATCACGAATTTTCGCCGGCGAAAGTTTCTATGGCGCAGACTCCCAGGGGCTCGGTTCTTGCGGCCAAAGTCCACCGGTGCGCTTGTGCAAATTTCCCGATGTGGTAAAAATTTCCATCAAGGAGATCGCTGATGATGCGGCGGGTACGCTGCCAAATGGACTTGAAATGATGGAATTATCTACCCTGTCAGTACGCTGGTTGTGTGTCGCAGTGTTGGCTGTCATGCCGCTGCCGAGCTCTGCCCAGAGCGCGGCTTTTGAGCAAATTCTGAAGGCCTTTGGGATGGAAGCGCCGGTCCCTGCCGAACCTGCGGTGCACGTGGACAAAGCGCTCAACTATCAGCTCCAGATTCCCCCGCGATACTCAAAACTTGACCCAGTCAAGGTCAACGAAGATGCCAATCTAGCCCTATGGAATCGGTCCAAGGGGCACTGGGTGATGGTGACCGCCGAAGACGCCGGCCTGGATATGAACAGTCGCGAAGTGGCGGACTTTGCCCTGGCGATGCTGGAATCCAGCATCAAGGTACGAACATTGGCGAGGGCCGATCATCGGGTCAATGGCATTGATGGTCATCTGCTTAAGATCACCGGAATCACCGGGCGGCTGAAGGTCGCTTACCGGATTTGGGTTGTTAGCTACAACGGGTTTGTCTACCAGGTAACCAGTTGGAAACAAGGTCCGGCCAGCCAGGAGTTTGTGGCCGCTTCAGAGCAGATTCTGGAGGGTTTCGCAGTGCTTGATCCGGACCTGCACTCCGATGAGTTTTGGGACAAGTTAAACCCTGCCAAAACGGCCTCATCCACCTTTGGATATCAGCTGCCCAACGGTGGTCGTTGGTTGGTGTCACCATCGAATTCAGACCTCTATCAGGAGGCTGATGTGGCCGCGGTTGACCGCTCCGGGCTAGTCCAGCTGGCCGTAGTACCAGTTTGTCATGAAGGCCTGGAGCCCGGCCTGGAGGCGCTGCAGTCGGCGCTGGTTCCGCTGCTTACCGACACCCCGATAGCCTCTTTGGGTGCGCCCCAGGCAGTTGTAGCCGATGGCGTTGAAGGCAGCGCTTTTAGCCGGACCAGCGAAGGATTCAGTGAATGGGTCTGGATATTCTCAAACGCCGGCTGTAGCTATGCAATCCTTTACTACGGTCCGGCTAACGACGGTAACCAGAGTGCTGAGGCGGCTGCGATGATCGCACAATGGGATTTTTACCAGCCGTCAATGAGCACTGCCGCTGTCGATGAGCTGGCCCGCAACGCTTTGGCGCTGGCGGAGCTGGGAGATCACTATGTGGCTGCGGAAAGCTACCGCAATGCCCTTGACTATTTTTCATTAGCCATCGCCAACGATCCGACCAGCTATTCCCACGTTGGTTCCGCCGCCAGCGCTTACAATCGTCTGTCGGCTTATGCCGAGGGCCTGGCTTTTCTGCGCCAGGTGGAAGGTCAGTTTCCTCGCTCCCAACAACTCAAAAGCTGGCTCGCCTGGTTCAGCCATAAGCTGGGAGACGGCGCTACGGCGCTGGCCTTGTATCGGACGTTGTTTGCCGAGGGCTATCGATCCGATGAGGAGCTGGACGTGCTGCTGGATTTGTTGGCTGACAACCAGCACTGGGAGGAGCTGGATCAGGCCCTGGATCAATATTTGACCTCAGCAGACACGGCAGATCGAACCCTTCGTCTTGCGCGAGTTGAAATGCAGCGGGATGAAGGTGCTAGAGCGGTGGACCGACTGTCCGCACTGGATAGCAATACGCTTAGCAGCCCCCAGCGGGTCAGCTTGATGAATACCTACATCGATCTGGAGCAATATTCCCTGGCCTTGGATGTGTCCGATCAGCTGCTGGTTGGTGGCTATGAGTCTGCCAATCTTTATTACCAACGCGGTGACGCTTATTTTGGACTCGGTCAATATCTCCAGGCCCGAAGCGCACTTGAGATGGCCCTGGAACGCGCGCCGGGAAGCAGCTCAATTTTGGACTATCTCAATTACATCAATAACTATCTGGGGGAGGGCGATAGCACGATAGTTAGCCGACCCATCGAGCCGGTGTCATTGCCGGCGACAGTGCAACCCCGATTTGACAACAACACGCTGACCGTTGCCGATTCGTTGCAAGACTACAACACAGTCAATCTGTTTCTGGCCACCGGATATTCACACCACCCTGAAGCAGCGCTGCGCAAAACCGAGTACCGAAAATTCAAGGTGTTAAACCAATCTGCAGTGGACGCATCCAATACGCTGCAAGTGACTTTTGATGCCGGCAATGAGCGGCTTTACGTAAATTTTCTGAAGGTCAGAGGAGAGCAGGGAGAGCTGCTCACAGAGGCTGATCGCAGCCGCTTTTTCATTACCAGCGCTGACGATGATATCCAGGCGGACGAGGAAAAGACCTTGAATATTCCGGTGCCCCAGCTGCAGCCCGGCGGCATCGTTGAATTAGTTTATACCGTCGAACGTCTGGGCTCGCCGGGTCAGTTTCCGGTGGAGCGTCACTATGCAATGAGCGGCCGGCCCACCGCCGACTTTTTTCTGTTTGTAAACGACCCCTTGAGCCGTGTTGTGCACCGGCAGCATTTGCTGGACCCCCCCACCCAGGGTGACGGCCTGACCCTTTGGCACACGCAATGGCCAACGCCGTATTCTTACGAATCTCAGAGCCCCGACCTTGAGGACTATGCGCCGTGGCTGCAGCTGGGAGTGCCGGGAGATAGCTGGACGGTGATAGGCCGCGACTACCTGGACACCATAGCCGAGTATATTGATCCGCAATCGGTGCAGGAAAAAACCACAAAACTGGTGGAAGGCCAGACAGAAAGGGCCGAGAAAATTGCCACCATTGTGCGCTATGTGCAGCAAAACATTACCTACAACGCCATAGAGTTTGGTCGCCGTGGCTACATTCCGCGAGTGGCCCGGGAAACGGTCAGAGATCGCTACGGTGATTGTAAAGACCACGCGGTTTTGTTGCACACCATGTTGGCATCGGCGGGCATCAAATCTCATCTGGCGTTGGCCAATCTGTCTGAGGCTGTGCTGCCAGATATGCCGTCCATGGATCAGTTTGACCATATGGTCGTCTATCTGCCTGACGATGAACTGTTCATTGATGCCACCGATAAAAATCTTGACCTGCCCCGGCATACGCCGCGAGACCTGGATCAGAACTATGTGCTGGTTTTGTCCCAGGATGCTGATCTTGTGCAGATCCCCGAGGTCCGTCCCGGAGAGTCCAGGATTGAGATTATCCGCACCATTGGACTGGGTAATGACAACATCGCCAGGGTGCTGGAGAAGATGTCTTTTGACGGTTATGCGGCGGCCAACATGCGGGGCAACTTGAGAGATACCCAGGTTCGAGATCTTAAGGGCGTATTCGCGCGCTGGTTACAGCGTCGTTTCCCGGACGCGCAGCTGGATGATTATTACCTGGACAACCTGCAACAGCCCCAGCATCAGCTGGAAATCGAGCTTGAATTTACGGTGCCGGTATTGCGCGGAGCCAACAACGAACTCCGATTGCCGTTTTTCCTGGAAGATTTCATGCTGGTGCCCAGCAGCACCGAGCCTCGGCAGCATCCGCTGGAAAACACGGTGCCGTTTGCCCTGTCCTCAAGCACAGTGGTGACGGTAGACGATGGTGCGCTGAGCTGGAACCGGGACCAAAGCCAGGGTTTTGTGAAACAAAATGAGCTGGCCTGGGAAATCAAAATCTCTGGCCACCCAGCCCAGGTGACGGTGGCGTTTGAGTTTGAGGAATCGCCCTGGCAAGCCGACGCTGAATTCTATACCGAATATCAGCGCCAGCTAAAACAGATGCACCAACAGCTGTCTCAATCTCTGACCTGGTCTGGCGCCGACTGACCCAGCGCGATGGTTCAGAAGTCGGCGTTGCCGGGAACCCTGGGGTAGGGAATCACGTCGCGGATATTCTGCATGCCCGTGATGTAGCTCACCAGTCGCTCAAAGCCCAGGCCGAAGCCGGCGTGGGGCACCGTGCCGTAGCGGCGCAGATCCGTGAACCAGCTGTACTGATCCAGGTCCATGCCGTGTTCCAGCATCCGGCGTTCAAGCACGTCCAGCCGCTCTTCGCGCTGGGAGCCGCCGATGATTTCGCCAATGCCCGGCGCCAGTACGTCCATGGCTGCGACGGTTTTTTGATCATCGTTCAGGCGCATATAAAAGGCCTTGATCTCCACCGGATAATTCATCACTACCACCGGTCGGCGGGCATATTGCTCGCTCAAAAAGCGTTCGTGCTCGGTTTGCAGGTCCAGGCCCCATTTGACCGGGTAGTCGAACTTCTTTTGCACCTTGGCCAGCAGTTCGATGGCTTCGCTGTAATCCATTCGGGCAAAATCTCCCTCAACAATCTGCTCCAGCCGCTTGATGACGGTGCTTTCGACGTTCTTCTGAAAGAAGTCCATATCGTCGGGGCATTCGTCCAGCACCGCGGCGAAAACGTATTTCAGGAAGGTCTCGGACAGATTGGCAAGGTCGGTCAAGTCTGAGAAGGCAATTTCCGGCTCTATCATCCAGAACTCCGCCAGATGGCGAGAGGTGTTGGAGTTTTCAGCTCGGAAGGTGGGGCCAAAGGTGTAGACCTTGCTAAGTGCCAGGCAGTAGGCCTCAACATTGAGCTGGCCCGATACGGTGAGAAACGTCTCCCGGCCGAAGAAGTCCTCCTCGTAGGCAACGCTGCCGTCGTCCCGGCGGGGTAGATTGGCCTGGTCCAGGGTGCTGACCCGGAACAGTTCTCCGGCCCCCTCAGCGTCACTGGCGGTGATAATGGGAGTGTTGATCCAGAAATAGCCGTGTTCGTGGAAATAACGGTGAATTGCCTGGGCCACCACATGCCGAACCCGGGTGACAGCGCCAAAGGTATTGGTGCGCGGGCGCAGGTGAGCAACTTCGCGCAGATACTCATAGCTGTGTTTTTTTGGCGAGATCGGGTAGGTGTCTGGATTTTCAACCCAGCCCAGTACCTCAACGCTGTTGGCCTGAATTTCCACCGACTGGCCGCGACCCTTGGACTCCACCAGCCTTCCTGCCACCGCTACCGAGCAGCCGGCGGT
Organism: uncultured Gammaproteobacteria bacterium; assembly: GCA_964351665.1. Classification (GTDB taxonomy): domain Bacteria; phylum Pseudomonadota; class Gammaproteobacteria; order Xanthomonadales; family SZUA-38; genus JANQOZ01. The sequence continues at coordinate 39,603 of CAYGPO010000007.1, forward strand.
GAGCTTCTGTACTTCGCTTGCGTAGTTTTCTCTGTCGGCATCCACCACTGCCTGAATGGTGCCGAAACAGGAGCCGTCGGATAGCTGAAGAAACGAAAATCCGGCTTTCGAATCCCGCCGGGTGCGCACCCAGGCCTGAACCGTCACATCGCTGCCGACGTCAATGGCGCCCTTGAGGAGGTCGCTGATGGATAGCTTATTAGTCACTGATAACTGATCCTGATGGTGGATTGATGGCTGGGGCTGATGATACCAGCGTGTTCTGTCAGTTTGTGCCTTTAACCGGCCCGCCAGGGCAGGGAAGGATGGCTAAAAGCCTTGAACCATTGTCCGCTTGGTCGCATATTAGTGCCATGCAAAGTTCCTCACCAACATTGAAGGCCCCTGTGGGCATCTTCCTGACGCCCCAGGCTCTCAACCACGTTCGCCGTTACGCGGCGAGGGAAGGTCGCCAGATGCTGCGCCTGGACCTGACCCGTACCGGCTGCTCAGGCTGGGCCCATGAGGTGTCCCTGGCGGACCAGGCGGACCAGGAAAACGACCTGGTATTCAGCCAGGATGACGTTAAAGTTGTGGTCCGACGGGAAATACTTCCAATGCTGGACGGCACCCGCATCGACTTTATCACCCAGGGGCTGAACCGCGTGTTCGTGTTTGACAATCCCCAGGCCGGTGAGGCCTGCGGCTGCGGCGAAAGCTTCACTCTCAGCTAAAGCTCTTGCACGTCAGTCCGGGAAAAGCGTAGAATCCCGCGGCTTGGCCAGATCCTTCCTGTCGAACATATCGGCAGCGGGACTGGTCTGATTCCTTGCTCCACTGTGATCAGCGCCCCTTAAAGGGTCTGATTGCGGGGGGTAAAACCGAAAGGACACACAATGAGACATTATGAAATCGTGTTCCTGGTCCATCCGGACCAGAGCGAACAGGTGCCGGCGATGGTTGAACGCTATCGTGGCATCATTGAAACCGGCGATGGCACCATTCACCGGCTGGAAGACTGGGGCCGACGTCAGCTGGCCTATCCCATTCAAAAACTTGCCAAAGCTCACTACGTGATGCTCAACGTTGAGTGCACCGCTGAGGTGCTGGCAGAGATTGAGGCAGCCTTCCGCTTCAACGACGCCGTGCTGCGCAATATGGTGGTGCGTCGCAACGCGCCGGTCACCGAATCATCGCTGATGCTCAAAGCGAAAGAAGAAAAAGACCAGCGCGAAAAAGTCGAAGCAGAACGCCAGGCAGCCAGTGCCGCCGCGCGAGCCCAGGCCGTGGCGGACGCTGAGAAGGCCGCTGCCGAAGCCAGGCTGGCCGCTGATGACGAAGCCACTGACGCAGAGGGAGATGATGGCGTCGCTGCCGATGCAGCAAGCCATGAGGCGGATGAAACTCCGACGGATGAGCCCGCCGCTGAAGCGCCGGAAGCTGCAGCCGACGAGACGCCGGCAGATGCCGATTCTGACACCGATACTGATAAGGAAGCCTGATCATGGCGCGATTTTTCCGACGTAGAAAATTCTGTCGTTTCACCGCCGACGGTGTTGATGAGATCGATTACAAAGATCTGGCAACCTTGAAGCAGTACGTGGGTGAGTCGGGCAAAATTGTGCCCAGCCGGATTACCGGCACCAAGGCTCGGTATCAGCGACAGTTGGCCATCGCGGTCAAGCGGGCGCGTTATTTGGCGCTGCTTCCCTATACCGATAACCACTAGCCACTAAATGGGCGGGCGCAGAGTTTTCGCCCCCGCCTGTCAGGGTCGATAGTGTGCTGGTAACGCTGATAGACCGCAGCCGGATTACCGCCGCATTGATGGTGGCCTTGGGTCTGGTGCTGGCACTGATTGTGCCCCTGGCCTATGTTTTGAGCGGCGCAGTTGCGGCGTTTGTCACCCTTCGTCGGGGAAAAACCGACGGTCTCGTGGTGGCCTTTGGTGGACTGGCTATCCTGGGGCTACTGACCGCAGCCATGGGTTACCCGCCCGGTACCGGCGTGCTGTTGCCGGGTATGTTTTTAGCCGCCAGTGTGGTGGTTGCATGGGCCCTGGAGCAGTCCCGCAGCCTGGCTTTGTCCATGTGGGTGGCAACCGCACTGGCGTTACTGGCATTGCTGGTTTTTTGGTTGAGCCTGGATAGCCCACAGGCCTTTTGGCAGGGGCTGTTCGATCAGGTGGTGCAAGCCGCCGCCGAGTCCGGCCAGCAGGAACTGGCGGCGCAATTGGCGCAGATGAGTGGTGGCCTGCAGTGGCGGGGCGTCACCGGCCAGTTCTTTGGCAGTTTGTTTTTACTGCTGGTGCTGGGGTTATTTTGGGGCCGTAGCTGGCAAGCCAGGTTGGTCAATCCAGGCGGTTTCAGCCAGGAATTTTCCCAGCTTAGGCTGGGCCGGGTGCTGGCACTGGTTTCGGCTTTGGCGTTTATGGGGGCCGCTGCTGCGGGTCTGGATTTTGCGTTAAGCGTGGCGGCGGTCATGCTTTACGTGTGGTTGGTGCCGGCGTTTTCATTGATTCACTGGCTGGTTCGACGGTATCAGCTAGGACGGCCATGGATTTGGACGGCCTACTTGCTCTGCATCATGACCTGGATAGGCAGCAATTCGCTGTTTTTGCTGTTTCCCCTGGCAGGGATGTTGAATGAATATCTGGATGTACGTCGTTTGCCAGGAGCGAGTGATGACGGCGGCGGCGGGCAGAAGCCTGTGGCGCCAGAAGTGGAGCCAGAAGCCGACCAGGAAAATGCCCAGGACGACGGCAACGAAAGCGGCAACGAAAACGATAGCGACCGCGATGATGAGACGCCGAAAAACGGCAGCTAAGCATTATCTGATGTGCATTTGGCCGGCCAGTCCAGCGGCGGGGTGCATAACGCGGTAAAATTTTAGGTAACCGGCGGCGGCTTAGACGCCCCGTTAATTTGACAAGAGGCGAGACAATGGAATTGATTCTGCTGGAGAACGTTCAGAATCTGGGAGTCCTGGGTGACGTGGTAACCGTGAAGGCCGGCTATGGCCGCAACTTCCTGGTGCCTAAGGGCAAGGCGGTTCCCGCAACGAAAAACAACCGTGAGCACTTTGAAGCTCGTCGGGCAGAACTCGAGGCGCGGGCTGCAGAACGCGCGTCAGCGGCAGGTGCGCGACGCGGCGCGGTTGATGGTCAGACCATCACCATCCACGCTAACGCCAGCGCCGAGGGCAAGCTTTACGGATCGGTTGGCACGCGGGAAATCGCTGATGCCCTGACCCAGGCCGGATTTGCCGTGGACAAGCAGGAAGTCATTCTGCCGGACGGCATGATTCGACAGGCTGGTGAATACACCATTGATCTGCATTTCTACGCTGACGTTGACGCTCAGATCACCTTGGTTGTCGCTGGCGACGAAACTTAAAGAGTGCGTCTGAAGCTGCCTTCAGACGGTATTCCAGAGGGTAGATCCTCCGACCACCATCGCCTCCAGTTGGCGGCTTTGGAGCCTGGTGGGTTAGATCACCCAGGCGGAGGCTGATGGCTGCCAGCGTTGAGTCTATCCGTGTACCACCCCACTCCGTAGATGCGGAGCAGGCGGTGCTGGGTGGTCTAATGCTGACCACCGATGCCTGGGACCAGGTGGCGGATCTGGTCACCGAAGACGATTTCTACCGGCGAGACCATCGCCTGATATTCCGCGCCGTCGCCCAGTTGCGACAGAACGACCAGCCCTGTGACGCCATTACCCTGGGCGAGTGGTTCGAAAGCAACGCGCTCACCGATCAGGTGGGTGGCGCTGGTTACGTGATCTCGCTGGCCAATAACACTCCCAGCGCGGCTAACATCAAAGCCTATGCAAAAATAGTCCGGGAAAAATCCATCCTGCGTCAGCTGATTGACGTCAGTCATGAGATTGCCGGCGATGCCTTCAATCCGGAAGGTCGCAGCAGCGCAGAACTGCTGGAGACCGCAGAAAAAAAGGTTTTTGACATTCGCGACAAGGGCTCCCGCCAGCAGGCCGGCTTTGAGCATGTGCGAGAAGGTGTCAAAGAGGCCTTTCGGCAGATTGAATACCTCACCGAACTGGAAGGCAATATCACCGGTATTGCCACCGGCTTTAACGACCTGGATGAAAAAACCGCCGGTCTGCAACCCTCTGATTTGATCATCGTCGCCGGCCGCCCGGCCATGGGTAAGACCAGCTTTGCGCTGAATATCGCTGAGCACGCTGCGATCTCCGGCGGCGCCACGGTGGCGGTGTTTTCCATGGAAATGTCTTCCCATCAGCTGGTAATGCGGCTGCTGTCATCCCTGGGACGGATCAACCAGCAGCGCCTTAGAACCGGTAATCTACACGACGATGACTGGCCCCGTCTAACCTCCGCCATGAATATGCTGGTCAATACCAAGCTGTTCATCGACGAGACGCCGGCCCTGTCGCCCACCGAACTGCGGGCCAGGGCCAGACGGCTAAAGCGTGAACACGATTTGGGTCTGATCGTGATCGACTATCTGCAGCTTATGCAGGTGCCTGGCAGCAACGAAAACCGGGCCAACGAAATTGCCGAAATTTCTCGCTCCCTAAAAGCACTGGCAAAGGAACTGCAGGTGCCGGTAATCGCGCTGTCGCAGCTTAACCGTGCGCTGGAGCAGCGACCCAATAAACGTCCAATCATGGCTGACCTGCGAGAATCGGGCTCCATCGAGCAGGACGCGGACGTCATCGCCTTTATTTACCGGGACGAGGTCTACAACGTAGACAGTCCGGATAAGGGCAAAGCTGAAATCATTATTGGCAAGCAGCGAAACGGCTCCACCGGCATGGTGCCACTGACCTTTTTAGGTCAGTACACCCGGTTTGAGAATTTTGCTGCAGACCGGCTGCGGGTGGTCTAGCCCGCATTATTCACGAAAGCCGCTCATGACCTGGCAAATCCCAGCGCTTTCAGTCCCTTGCGTGGTAAGCCTAAATGGCGGTGGCTGACAGTATGTCGCTGTCGGCGTCTCGCCTCATCGGGCGGCCCATCTTGAACGATCAGCCTCAAACCATAGCTATGGCTATGGGTTTTCACCCGATCGTCCAATCTGGACTCGCCAGCTGAGCCGAGTCATCCGACCTCCATGAATAATGCGGGCTAGCAGTTTAGCCGCCCAGGAGTGTGCCCACCTGGGAAAACTCATGACAGACCCGGTCGGGCTTCAAGTCCTGTTCAGTTAGTCCCTGATGGTAACCATAACTGACCCACGCAACCTGCATCCCGGCGTTGCGAGCGGCGCTGACGTCGGTTGCCGAATCGCCAATCATCCAGCTTGAATCCGCTTCGCAGCCCAGCTCAGTAAGTGCCCTGTGCAAGGGCAGTGGGTGGGGTTTTTTTTCCGCCAGGCTGTCGCCACCAATGACCACAGGAAAATAGCCCTGCAGATCAAATTTGTTCAGTACCTGGACCGCAAACCGTTGCGGTTTGTTGGTCACGCAGGCCATCGCGATCTGCTGTTGGCTGAGCTTAGCCAAAGTCTGGGCGACTCCCGGATAGAGTGTGCAGCGGCTGGCGTTATGCCGCTGATAGTGTTCCATGAACAGGGCCAGTGCGGCATCTAGCAATGATTCGCTGGCGCTCGTTGTGAGCGCCGTGATGGCCCGGCGAACCAGCATTGGCGCACCGCCGCCGATCCAATCCCGGGTTTGGGCAATCCCCGCCGCCGGCAATCCAAGTTGCGCCAGGGTGGCATCCAATGCCCCGGCAATATCCAGCGCGGTATCGGCCAGGGTGCCGTCCAGATCAAATAGCAACGCCGACTTGGTTGGTAGTGCGGGACTAGTCATAGACGATTTCTGCTCGGGCTAAATGATCTGCGGCTCAGGTTCCAGGTTTACCCCAAAGGTCTGCCTCACCGAAGCCTGAATTTCCCTGGCCAGCTGCCAGATTTCCTGGCCCGTTGCACCGCCGTGGTTGACCAATACCAAACTGTGCTGATCAGATACCCCGGCATTGCCTCGCCGCACCCCGCGCCAACGGCAGTGTTGGATCATCCAGGCAGCGCTGAGCTTCTTATGCTGTTCACCGGAAGGATAGGCTGGCAACTCCGGCCAGCGATCGTGTAGCGACTCATATTGGGCCAAGGGTACCTGGGGGTTTTTGAAAAAACTGCCGGCGTTTCCCATCACCTTTGGGTCCGGCAGCTTGCGCTGGCGAATAGCGCTGATGGCGTTGGCCATGTCCATAGGCTGCACGTCATTGGCTGCACCGAGCTTTTGTTTAGCAAGCATTTCGCTAACCCCTGGGTAGTCCAGCTGAGGCTGCCCCTGGCGCGCCAGCTGCAGCACGCATTCAGTGATAACAAAGCGGTCAGCGTCTGCATCCTTGAAACGACTCGATCGGTAGCCGAACTGGCACTCGTCCCGTCCCAGGGTGCGCCAGCGTTGCTCAAGTCGGTCGAAACACTGTAGCTCCAGCAACACGTCAGCCAGCTGCACCCCATAGGCGCCAATATTTTGCATCGGCGCAGCGCCCATGTGGCCTGGAATCAAGGCCAGGTTTTCGATACCCCATAGCCCTTGGGACGCGGCCCACAACACCAGCTCGTTCCAGTTTTCCCCCGCCGCAACCCGCACCCAGACATGGTCCTGCTGCTGCTGGATGACCTGCCGTCCCCGGTTGCGAATGCGAACCACCACCCCTTCAAAGTTGCGCCGAAACAGCAGGTTGCTGCCGCCGCCCATAACCAGCAGCGGACGCTTGGCATCGCTGGCAAACTGCAGCGCTGACTCCACCTCCAGCCAGCGATCCACGGTGGCTACAGCCCATGTTTTGGCCGCTATGCCGAAGCTGTTGAGGCCCTCAAGACTGGTGTTGTAGGAAATGCTGAGCGGCACGGCCGGCTTCACCCACCAGATTAGGACCTTGAAATATCAGCCCGGAATAGATCTGTACCGCGCTGGCTCCGCAGCGTAGTTTTTCCGCCGCGTCCTCGCCGCAGGTAATGCCGCCCACGCCAATCAGTTCGATGCTGTCATCCAGCTGCTCTCTCAGTGTAATAAGGGTTTCATTGGCGCTGTGCAATAAAGGCGCGCCACTTAAACCGCCTGCCTCCTGGGCGATGGGGCTATCTCCCAGACTGGATTTATCGATGGTGGTGTTGGTGGCAATAACCCCGTCTGGGGCCGCCTTGTTGATGGCCTGAGTGAGGGCCTGCAGTGATTCCGGGGTCTGGTCCGGGGCCACTTTTACCGCCATGGGAATGGATTTTCCATGGGTTTTTGCCAGCACCTGTGATTCGGTCTTAAGGTCTGACAGCAGCTGGTACATGGCGTCACCGGCCTGCAGGTCGCGCAGGCCTGCTGTGTTGGGTGACGATACGTTGACGGTAATGTAGCTGGCCACCGGGTAGGCCTTGCGCAGGCAGTGCAGATAGTCATCCACCGCCCGTTCGTTGGTGGTGTCTTTGTTCTTGCCTATGTTCACGCCAATGACGCCGCCGAACCTGGCGCGGCGAATTTTTTCCACCAAATGATCCACGCCCTTGTTGTTAAAGCCCATGCGATTGACCAGCGCCTGCTGCTCAGCAACCCGAAACATGCGGGGTTTGGGGTTGCCGGGCTGGGCTTTGGGCGTGACCGTGCCCAGTTCCAGAAAACCAAAGCCCAGCGCCGCCAGGCCGTCGATGGCGTCGCCGTCTTTGTCCAGCCCCGCGGCCAGGCCCACTGGATTGGGCAGGTCCATACCCATCAGCCTGACCGGGCAGGGGGGCGGCGGGCAGGCGATGATTTTAGCCAGCCTGCCAGCCCTGCCCAATGAACCCATGGTCAGGTCATGGGCCGCCTCAGGGTTTAGTCCGAACAGCCATGGACGGGCCAGTCGATACATCAGCATTTGCCGTTGGCCTGCTTGTTTAGGGTTACTGACGACACGCTAAAGATCGAACTTAATGCCCTGGGCCAGGGGCAGGTCGTGGCCATAGTTGATGGTGTTGGTCTGTCGCCGCATGTAGGCTTTCCAGGCGTCTGAGCCTGATTCACGGCCGCCGCCGGTTTCTTTTTCGCCGCCGAAGGCGCCGCCAATTTCCGCCCCGGAGGTGCCGATATTAATGTTGGCAATACCGCAGTCACTGCCCACCGCGGACAGAAATTGCTCCGCCGCTCGCAGGTCGGTGGTGAACAGGGCTGAAGACAGACCCTGGGGCACGGCGTTCTGGATCTCGATGGCCTGGTCCAAGTTGCTGTAGGGCAGCAGATAACAAATTGGGGCAAAGGTTTCCGTGCTCACCATGGGCATCTCAGGATCGGCTCGTACCAGGGTGGGCTGAACAAAATTACCATCACCTTCAATGACTTTTCCCCCCGCCAGAATCTCACCCCCCTGTTCGGTGATGGTGGCAATGGCGCTGGAAAACCGTGTGACGGATTCCTGATCGATCAGCGGCCCCATCAAGGTGTTGTCGTCCAGGGGATCGCCAATGCGGACCTGGCCATAGGCGGCGGCCAGGGTTTTGCTCAGCTCATCGATAATGGACTCGTGCACAATCACTCGTCGGGTGCTGGTGCAACGCTGGCCTGCGGTGCCCACGGCGCCAAACACTATGGCTGGAACCGCCAGTTTCAGATCCGCGGTGGGATCAACAATCATCGCGTTGTTGCCGCCCAGTTCAAGCAATGACTTACCCATTCGCGCTGCCACCCGTTGGCCCACCTGACTGCCGATGGCGCAGGAACCGGTAAAGCTCATCAGCGCAACCCGGCGATCATCCACAAAGCGCTGAGCCAGCTCATTGCCGGCGTCGTTGAACAGCATGAAAATGGGAGGGAAGCCGCCATCGAGCAGGGCCTGGTTACAGATTTTCATGGTGGCCAGGGCGCACAGCGGGGTTTTGGGTGACGGTTTCCAGACACTGACATTGCCGCAGACTGCAGCGATAAAAGCGTTCCAGGCCCACACCGCAACGGGGAAATTAAACGCCGAAATAATCCCCACCACACCCAGCGGATGCCACTGCTCATACATGCGATGAGTAGGACGCTCGGAGTGCATGGTATTGCCGTATAGCATGCGAGACTGACCCACGGCAAACTCGCCGATGTCGATCATTTCCTGCACTTCGCCGTCGCCTTCGGGCTTAATTTTACCCATCTCAAGGCTGACTAAAGAACCCAGCGCGTCTTTGTTCAAACGCAGTGCTTCGGTGGCCAGGCGCACCGCCTGGCCCCGCTGGGGCGCCGGCACTTTAGCCCAGGCATTGGCCAACTCGCTGGCGGCTGCCAGGGTGGCCTCGTAGTCGGCCTCGCTGCTGCCGGCAACCGTGCCAATGCGCTGGCCGCTGGCTGGGCTAAACGATTCAATGATGGACTCGCCGGGGGCAACCCAGCTGCCGTGGTAGCAGCCGGAGTTGACGCCGTCAGCATCAAGCTGCAGCTGGGTAAGCAGATTATTTTTTTTCATGGGTTTTCCCGTTGCTCACCGCCCTCAGGCGGCCAGAGTTTTACCAGTGCTACCACGCCAAAAAAGGCGTGGTCGAAGTAGTTGACGGCGTTCAGGGTGACCTGGCGCCGCTCCGAAATTCGGTGGGTGGTGTAGTTGCCTGGCTGTTCCAGGGTTTGTAGATCGCCGTAATGTGGCGCTCCCCGACGGTCTTTCAAGTGCATGGCCAGATCAATTCTAAGGTGCAGGAAGCGACCTCGCTCAAGGGCCGCTGTGCCGTCAACGGCGTAAACCGGTGTTCTGGCCACCGACCCCAGCAGCAATGCCGCATTATCGCGCACAATGCTGTCTACCACCGCGCCGCCATGGACCCTGACTGGCTGTGGATCACCGAAGCTGGCTGCGGGCTGATGCCAGCCGCGCTGGGCGAGGGGCTGAAGGCCTGGCTCCGCAGACACGGCACGCCACTCCCGACTCATGACCAGCTGTTGTTCAGGCATGGCAACAAACAGATCTGTCACCGGTCGCAGAGGAAAGGCGCTGATCTCCGGCTGGGGGCGGGGCCGGGCAAACCCAGGGTTGCTGCTGATAGGCCAGAGGTCCAGGGCCTGGCTTACGTCCGGTTCGCCGGGGAATCGGTACAGAGCCTCCTGGGCATTGAGGCGCTGGAATACTAAGATCTCCACGTAGTATCGGGTTTCGCCGCCGTCGGAGCCTGAAGCCTGAGCCTGAGCCTGAGCCTGTGCGTTGATACTACCGGTGAGCCAGACAACGGCGGTCAGAATCAGCCCTAAGATTCGGCTGGGTAACTGGCGATTTCTCGGTAACTTGTTCATGCGGCCTCCTGCTGATTGAGTCGGCCGATGATCTGTTCAGCGGCCTGTATCCGCTCATCGGCGGTTTCAAGATCCAGAGTGACCTTAAGTTTATGCTGGCCGTCGAAGGCATAGCGGGACGGCTCGCTTTGGACCATTTTGATCAGGGTCAGGGGTTCGATGCTGGCGTTAGCGGTGAATTCAATGCTGCCGCCGCCGGCGTGCATCTGAACGTTGGCAATGCCCATGGCCTCCGCTGTCTGGCGAATTCTGGCCACCGCAAACAGATGCTGGGCGGGCTCGGGCAGCAGACCAAAACGATCGATCATTTCCACCGCGATGGCGTCCAGGGATTCACCGTCCCTGGCGCTGGAGATGCGTTTGTAAAGCACCAGCCGCATGTGCACATCGGGCAGGTAAGGGTCCGGGATCAGGACCGGGATGGACAGGTCCACCTCACAGCCGCCGGCATCGGGCAGGTCATCTTCCGGCAGCTGGCCGGCGCGCATGGCCCGCACCGCGCGCTCCAACAGCTCCATATAAAGCTGAAAGCCCACCTGGGCAATCTGACCGCTTTGACCGTCACCCAGCAGTTCGCCGGCGCCTCGAATTTCCAGATCGTGGGTGGCCAGGGTGAAACCTATGCCAAGTTCCTCCAGCGATTCCAGCGCTTCCAGCCGTTTGACGGCATCGCCGGTCATGGCTTTGGGCGGCGGCGTAATCATATAGGCGTAGGCCCGGTGATGAGAGCGCCCAACCCGGCCCCGCAGCTGATGCAGCTGGGACAGCCCCAGGCGATCTGCCCGGTTGATGATAATGGTGTTGGCAGAGGGCACGTCGATGCCATTTTCAATAATGGTTGAACATACCAGCAGGTTGATTCGCTGCTGATAGAACTCCCGCATTACGTTTTCCAGCTCCCGCTCGCCCATCTGGCCGTGGGCCACCGCCAGGCGTGCATGGGGAAACAGCTCCTCCAGTTCCCTGGCCATGCGCTCGATGTTTTTCACTTCGTTGTGCAAAAAGTAAACCTGGCCGCCCCGATTGAGCTCCCGGTCCACCGCGTCCTTGATGGTGCCATTGTCCCACTGGGCAACAAAGGTTTTTACCGCCATGCGGTGGGCCGGGGCGGTGGCGATAATCGACAGGTCACGCATACCTGATAACGCCATATTTAAGGTTCTGGGTATGGGCGTGGCGGTCAGGGTCAGCAGATCAACCTCAGCGCGCATTTGCTTGATGCGTTCTTTCTGGCGCACGCCAAAGCGCTGCTCTTCGTCCACGATCAGCAGGCCAAGGTTTTTTACTTTGACGTCTTTTTGCAGCAGCCGATGGGTGCCGATGACTATATCCACCTTGCCCTCAGCCAGGTCCTTGAGCACCGTGCTGGCCTCCGCTTTAGACTGGAACCGGGACAGGGCTTCGACCCTGATCGGCCAGTTGGCGAAGCGCTCAGCAAAGCTGCGACGGTGCTGCTCTGCCAGCAGCGTGGTTGGCACCAGCACTATTACCTGGGTGTCGGCCTGTACGGCAATAAAAGCCGCTCGCAACGCCACCTCGGTTTTACCGAAACCCACGTCGCCGCAGACCACCCGATCCATGGGCTGATCGCTGGCCAGGTCTTCCAGCACCGCGTCTATGGCCCGGGCCTGGTCGTCGGTTTCCTGGTAGGGAAAGCCGGCACAGAAGCGGGCATAAAGGGAAGCATCAATGGGCATGGCGCGGCCCCGGCGGGCTTCCCGCCGGGCGTACAGCTCCAGCAGTTCAGCGGCCACGTCACGAACCTTCTTAGCTGCTTTGCTTTTGGCTTTGGCCCACTGGTCGCCGCCCAGCTTGTGCAGTGGCGCGTGCTCGGGATCTGCGCCGGTATAGCGGCTAATCAGGTGCAGGGCCGATACCGGCACGTAGACCTTGTCACCGCCGGCGTATTCCAGCGCCACAAATTCTGCCTCCACGCCGCCGGCGGACATGCGGTTCAGGCCCTGATAGCGGCCGACCCCGTAATCCTCGTGGACCACTGGTGAGCCGGGGCTGAGATCGTTCAGATCACTGATGATGGCCTCAGCGCTGCGGCCCGGCCGCCGCTCGCGGCGGGTGGTGGCGTTGCGTCGACCCAGCAGTTCGGTTTCGGTCAAAAAGGCCGGGCCGTCGGTCATCACAAAGCCGGTGTTCAGCAGCCCGACTGCCGTGTACAGGCCATTTTCTGTGCCAGACCAGTCAGACAGCTGCTCCAGGGTCAGGGGATGCTGACCATGGCCCAGCAGATGTTCGGTCAGGATCTGGCGCCGACCTTCGCTGCTGGCCACGGCGATCACCGCGCCAGCGCGGCGTTTCAAAAGTTCTGCCATGCGCTGTTCGCCGCCGTCGGCTTCCAGGTCGGTGATGGGCGCTGACGTAACCTTCAGGCGAGCCGTGGCGGCGGCATCGCTGCTGTAGCCGGCGCGGATAAACTGGCGCACCCGTTGGTCGGTTTGGTCCGGGCTTAGCAAGAGTTCATCGGGCCGAAGTATAGGCCTGCGCACGTCATGGCGACGGTCCTCGAAGCGGGCATTGAGCTGCAGCCATGACTCCGATATCGCCTGCTCCAGGCTCGCGGTATGAACCAACAGGGTTTTGGCCGGAAGATAATCAAAGATCGTGGCGGGCTGCTCAAAGAACAGGGGCAGGTAGTATTCGATGCCGTTGCCTGGCACGCCGGCTTTGGCGTCCTTGTATAAATCGCATTGCTGCAGGTTGACGTCAAACCGGTTGCGAAAGGCGCTGCGAAAGGTGTTGGCGCCGGTCTCGTCAAAGGGATATTCCCGCGCCGGTAACAGTGCCACGTGACTCATCTTCTGCAGCGACAGCTGGGTCTCCGGGTCAAAGCTGCGGATGGTCTCCACTTCGTTATCAAACAGCTCCACCCGCAGCGGATGCTCGGCGCCCATGGGAAACAAATCTACCAACGCGCCGCGCACGGCGAACTCTCCCCGTTCGTTCACCTGGGGCACAAAACGGTAGCCGGCGGCTGTCAGCCGGGCCCGCTCGCGCTCCGGATCAAACTGGTCGCCGATCTTAAGCAGCAGGCCCTGACCGTGGATATAGCTGGGTGGCGCGATTCGTTGGGCCAGCGCCTGGGCTGGCATCACCAGCGCGCCATGGCTGACTGACTTAAGGGCATAAAGGGTTGAGATCCGGTCCGAGGTGATATCCGGATGGGGCGCAAACTGGTCGTAGGGCAGGGTCTCCCAGTCGGGAAACGGCAGCACCGGCTGGCCAAATGCCTGGATTTCGTCAGTCAGGATTTGCGCAGACCGAGAGTCCTCAGTAACCACCAACACAAACTGTTTTTTGATCCCAGCCTGATGCGCCACCGCCAGCGCCAGGGAACTCCCGGGCAGGTAGCCCCAGTCTGCTCGACGGCTGGTGTTGCCTGGAATTGGCGGCTCCAGCAGCTTCATGATGTGGACGCATCGGGTGCGGCGTTAGGTGTGGGTTTGCCCAGTACCCTGGGCGCAATCAGCAGCAGTATCAGGCAGACCAGGCCGCAGGCCCACCAGGGCACGCCAAAGCCCACCGGCAGCAAGCCCCCAACAATGGCTACGCAGGCCACCGTCATGGCGTAGGGCAGTTGAGTATTGACGTGTTCCACGTGATCACAGCCCGAGGCCATGGAAGACAAAATGGTGGTGTCTGAAATAGGCGATACGTGATCGCCCCAGACCGCGCCCCCCAGCACGCTGGCGATGGAGGCATAAAACACAGCCGCGTTGGTGCCCTCCAACGGGCCACCGCCGGCAACCGCCCAGGCCAGTGGAACGATCAGCGGAATCAATATGCCCATGGTGCCGAAACTGGTGCCGGTGCCAAAGGCGGTGAGGGCGGCCAGGATAAACACCAGGGTGGGTAGCAGTGCCGGGTTAATGGTATCGCCAAGCTGCTCCACCAGATAATGGCCGGTGCCCAGGGCGTCGGTGACACCGGACATGGCCCAGGCCATAACCAAAATGATGATGGCGGGCACCATGGAGGTAACGCCATTGCTCCAGGCCTCCATGGTTTTTTCCAGGCTGGCGATGCCCTGACTGACGGTGAGGGCAACGGCAACAAGGCAGCTGGCCAGTGAAGCCCACACCAGGGCGGCGTAAGAATCGGCGTCGCCGATCACCTGCTGCAGGGACTTGCCGTCACCGCCGCCGCCGGTTTCCCACAGGCCCCACATCACGCCCACCACCAGCACCACAATCGGCAGCACCGCATTAATCGCCCGCTGCGGGCCCACCGGGTCTGCGGTGTCGCTTTCAGCAGGTCCATTGCGGTGGTTAACGGCCAGTCGGGCAGCGGCTTCAAGGCGTGCCATGGGGCCATAGTCTCGGCCTGAAAAAATAATGATGTAGACGAAGGCGACCGCCAGCAGGGGATAAAAACTGTACTGCAAACTGTACAGAAAAATCAGGTAAGCATCTGTTTCAATGCCAATTTTTTCAGCGGCATCACCAATTAGCCCAACCTGATATCCAATCCAGGTGGTGATCAGCGCCACGCAGGACACCGGCGCGGCGGTGGAGTCGACGATGTAGGCCAGCTTGGCCCGGGACACCCCCATGCGATCGGTCACCGGGCGCATGGCGTTGCCTACCACCAGGGTATTGGCGTAGTCGTCAAAGAATATGGCGAGCCCGAGGGTGGCGGTGGCCAGGCTGGCGCGTTTGGCGTCCCGTGCCCAGCGGGTCAGCTTCTCCACCACCCCAGCCATGCCGCCGTTGTTGGCAATGACCCCCACCATGCCGCCAATCAGCAGCGAAAAAACGATCACCGAGGCATGGCCAGAGTCGGCCACCGCGTTCACCACATAGCGTTGGCTCACGTCCAGTAATCCCTGGCCCATGGCGCTCATTGACCAACCGTGCACCGCCCATGCACCGACCCATAGACCCAGGAACAGCGCCAGTATTACCTGCCGAAAAAGCAGGGCAATGGCGATGGCCAGCACCGGCGGCAACACGGAAACCCAGCCGCGATGCAGCGGCTGATCGGAGCCTGCTGCTGCCTCGGTGGCTGTTTGGGCAAACGCTGAATCTGGCCACAGAGCCGCGAACAGGATTAGCGCTGCGGGTGCCAGCAATATCAATAGGGGTCGGCTTATGTGCATGGGGCTCCGATTTGGGGACTGTCAGTGGGCCTTGAGTCTGGGTCGCAGACTCTCAGGCCGGGGAGCGCAAGGATACCGTTTTGAGGCTCATTCGTCGCCTTTTCGAAAGGCCAAATAGGCCTGGCTGAGGGCGTCGGGCGCTTCAAGTTGAGGGTAGTGGCCAATGTTGGCATCACGGGTCAGATGAAGGTCTGGGCAGAGCCGGCTCAGGGAATCGGCCATGTGAGCGCCTGATACCGGGTCCAGCTCGCCAATATAAGCGCCGGTTGGACATGATGCGTCCCGCAGCGCGTTCACCCAGCGGTCTTTGTACCTGCGCCGCTCTCGCTGGTATTGGCTGACTGCTGGCATCACGCGGCGTCCGCCGTGTTGCTCAAGCAGCTGCCAGCAGGCGGCGAGATCCGCCAGGTCCGGCTGGGTCTGGGGGCCGAAAACCGCGGCGAACGAACGGCGAAAGGTGGATAAATTGATGCAACGGGCAACCAGCGGACCCAAAGGGCCCAGCAACAGTTTTTGCACGGGCCGCGGGCGGTGTTGACCCGGGACTATGCCACCGTTTAACAGGTAGACCGACTGAATTTTCAGCTCATCTGCCAGATTTTCCTGGGTCAGCGCCAGCAGCTCCTGAGCCACGCTGTCACCATAGTCATGGGCTAATACATGCACCTGTTCGATGTTGTGCTGGCGGCATAGCGCCAGGATTAGCTGGGCCTGGTCCCGAAGGCTGTAGGGATAGGGGTGGGGTTTTGCAGAATAGCCAAAACCCAACAGGTCCGGCGCTAATAACGGACCAAGGCTGGTGAGCGTTGGCCAGACCCGGTGCCAGTCCCAGGAGGCTGTGGGAAAACCATGGATCAGCACCGTGGTGGCGCCACTGCC
>CAYGPO010000007.1:55893-59007 GCA_964351665.1 uncultured Gammaproteobacteria bacterium
CCACTCGGTGTCCCTGGTATTGGGTCCAACGGCTTGTGGCATACCAGGCGGCGAGAGAGGGTGCAGGGGGCGTCATAGCGCACTATGTTAAACGTTCCGTGCCGTAAAGCAGAGTAGGGGTCACAGAGTAGGGGTCACACAGAGTAGGGGTCAGAGTCAGGTGCCAGAGTGGCGCACCGCCACTCTGGCAACTGACTCTGACCCCATTGCTTTCACTCAAATCCGTTGTTGAAGATCGTTCGCTGCGTGGCGCCGTCGGGCAGGGTGTCAGTCACCCTTGGCTGGGGCAGCTCAGCATCAATCTCGCCGCCGGGATCGGTGAGGGCAAAGTAGTTCACCAGCAGTTCACCCCAGGCAGGGGCCTCAGCTTGGCCGTTTCCAGCTGCGCCTTTATTTCCGGGGCCGCTGTTCCAGATTGCGCCAGAGGCAAAAGAATAGTTCGCCGCGTCATAAAAATGGCTGGCTTTGGAAGGAAAGAAAATAGACACACCGAAGCTATCGCTCACGCTGCCGGTGACGGTGAGGTTAGTGGTTTTCACGTTGTTCACGACGTAGTCCAGAGTGCCTTCGAAGGCGGTAAAAATATCCTCGGAAAACAGCGGGTCGGTATCCTGGTCAAACCCGGCCGCCGCTAATTCGTTGCGCAGGAAAATCAAGAACGTGATCAGGTCAATGAGGTTGTCGTCGGTTGTTTGCTCCAGATCTCCGTTGGTGTCGTAGTACTGGACGTCATCCAGGGCAGCCTGAATGTGGGGCGAATACAGCGGCAAATTGGCGTTCAGCGCCAGCGCCATCAGGTTCGCGAGATCCAGTGGGCCGTTAATAAGATCCAGGTCCACCGCTGAGGTGGCCACCGGCAGCACCGGTCCTGACACCGTGTCGAAGGTGCGGGAGTTGCCCAGGGCCTGAGTCAAATTGGACACCACCGACAGGGTCTCAGCGCCGGCGCCAGCGGCGGGTAAGCGCTCAATCATGCGTCGATAGCTGGACTGGTTGTGCCAGATATGAGTTTGGCTGCCAATCAGGTAACGCGCGCCCTCGCGCACAGAAAAGGCCACCTCCAGCATCGCCAGGTGGGGATTGTTCAATACCAGCAGATCCAGTCGCCGCTCGCTGCCGATATCTGACAGGGCCACCTGTAGCTGACTGAAGCTCATAAAGCCAAAAGCATTGATGCTGGTGTTGTCCTTCATCAGGCCGCCGGGGCCTCCAGCCCCATCCAGCATCAAAATCTCCCTGGAGGCCGGGAAATTTTTGCGAGCCCAGTCTACAAACTGAATCAGCGCACCGGGATTGGTGATGTCCAATTCACCCAGCTCAATTAAATCGATGTCCGCTTCGTAGTCGCCGAGGGTTGTGTCGTCGTCATCAGGTTTGATCACGTAATAGGCGCTGTCGCCAGATGTCGGGGCGTCTACCATCGCTACCACCTGAACCTCAGGGTTTTGCGCGCCCGCTTCCAGGTCGTTGAGCAGTTCATTCACGCGTTGCTGCACAACGGTGGCTGATAGGCTGTCGATGTCGTCGTAGGCCAGCGCCACCATCACCAGCCAGGGTTTTTCGGGTATCAGCAGGTAGTCTTTGGCAGTGGCGCGAACCGAACTGCCTTCGGGGATTTCTATGGGTGGCTGGCCTCGCACCAACAGTTGGCCTCGATTGTTGAGGTCAAGCACCCGGCTGACTTCCTGGGGTACCAGTTGGTTACCCACTCGATCCCTCAGGTCGTAAAACTCATCAATGGTCAAAACACCGTCATTGTTGTCGTCCTGAGCCACAGCGCCGTAGCTGGGAGCGGTGGTGTTGTTGGTCACCGCGAGCTGTCCCTGGTCGTTGATGAAACTCGATGAGGAAGAGACGTTCGACAGCTCCTGGGGAAGGTCTGTAATGATCGCGGTACCGTCGTCACGTATGACCTGAAACGTTAAACCGCTGGGCGTCCCAATCCGCATCAAAACATCACCCTGATTGTTGAAGTCAAGGAAGCTGGTGCTGCTGGGAAGCGCAGTGGGTGTACCGTCTGGCTCAATCAGGCCGAGGCTGCCTTCGAACGCCACCTGGCCGATATCGTTGATGATGGGTGAGTAATTGATCACGCCGTCGGTGCGGGGCAGAAATTGCTGCGCTCCGTCGTAGTAGAAGGCGGTGGTGCCTCTGAATGAGGGGTCGGCAAGGGTTCCCTCACCGGTGAACCGGCCCAAATTATCCAGTGAGTAAAGTCTAAGCTGTTGTGTGGTTTGGCCCGTTCCGTTGTCAACAATTCCCAGCAGATTGTCAATGAAGGTGGAGCTGCCATCTTGCCAAAGCTGCGCCCTGGATCGCTGGGTGACCATCAGGTCGCACGCCGTTTGGCTGCAGTTGACGACGTCAACGGTGCCGCCACCGTCAGTGGCCAGCACCTGGCCCTGGTTATTGATGGCCATTGGGCTGCAGCCCGAAGCGGAGGTGCTGTAGTAGGTTCGGATGGAAAATTCGGGTTTTACAGAACCAGTAAAACTGAACTGATAGCTGCAGACCTGACTTAGCTCAACGGGGTCAATTTCTGCATCCCGGTTGTCATCGCGCCAGACATAATAGGTGGCGTTGGATAGTCGCGTGCCAGGGTTGTCGGAACGGTTGACCTCGTAGAACAGATCACCCAGCAACACGTCGCCGTTGTCGTTCATGGCGATGGCCGTGTAGGGGCTTAAGTCAATCACCTGATAGCGCTCTGGGATGGGCGGTGGTGCGTCCTGGGCCAGAGCAGCGCCCCAAAGGGCCGCCAGGGCGAGGGTCAACCAGATGGCGGGCTTAGCGTTGTTTCCAAAGTCCATTTGTCTCAACATTATCTCCAATGTACGTATTGGCCTGCGCCGGTGATTAGGCGTTGCGTAGTTGTTGGAGCGTAAGACTGGCGATGTGGGACGTTTATGTCTTATCCGAAATGTGATGGTTTTCTAACGGACTATTAAATTCAATATTTTCAGGGGTTTAAGGTCAGTGGGGTGGGTCCGGCGGTGGCGCCTCGCTAGATAGAGGAGTCATAGAGTAGGGGTCACATAGAGTAGAGTAGGGGTCAGAGTCACGTGCCCCGAAGGCCGGGCGCCCCCCCGGGACCGCGCGCAGGCGCCCGATGGT
>CAYGPO010000007.1:59017-71606 GCA_964351665.1 uncultured Gammaproteobacteria bacterium
GTGGCGCGTGGTTAGATTGTGGAGTATTTGTGTTGGGGTAATATTTGTAATTTTTGGGGTCAGAGTCAGGTGCCAGAGTGGCGGTGCGCCACTCTGGCACCTGACTCTGACCCCATTGCTTCTGGCACCTGACTCTGACCCCATTGCTTCCTGACCCCATTGCTTGGGACCCCATTGCTTGCCATTGCTTATCAACAGAAGTTACGGGCACGCACTTTGAGATCGCCCAGCAGATGGTCAAAACAGTGCAGGCGCTGGGCGATCAGGTGCCAAACCCCTTCCTGACATTCCAGGACTCCGTCCACTGCCAGCAACGTACTGGCCAGTAGCACCCGGCGCTGGGCCGCCGCCAGATCTTTCCAGACAATCACGTTGAGCATGCCGGTATCGTCTTCCAGGGTGAGGAAAGTGACCCCGCTGGCGGTACCGGGGCGCTGGCGCAGGGTCACCAGACCGGCGCAGCGCAGACGGCTTTCATGGGGCCTATTGTGCACTTCCGCAATGCTCAAGACCCGCTCCCGGGCCAGCGCCGGGCGCAGCAGGGCAAGCGGATGACGGCCCAGGGTAAAGCCCTGGCTGGCGTAGTCGGCCAGCAGGTTCTCCACCTCGCTGGGCTGGCGCAGCTTAGCTTCGGTTTCTTCGATATGGCTGCCCCGCAGCACCTGGGGAAAGTGTTCCACCCCGGCCACGTCCCAGGCCGCCTGATGGCGATTACCCGACAGCGAGGCCAGGGCGCCGGCGTCCACCAGGCAGCGCTGCTGTTTGCGATCCAGCTTGGCCCGTATCACCAGATCCTGCACGCTGGCAAAGGGCTGGGCGGCCCGGGCCTCCAGCAGGCGCACCGCGGCCGCCTCGGGAAACCCTTTGCACTGACGCAGACCCAGCCGCAGGGCGGGGTCGGCGGTGGGTGAATAGGGTTGTCCCGGCTCGGGTTCCAGGCTGCTGTCCCACTGACTGAACGACACGTCGGCGGGCAGCACCGTGATGTGGTGGCGGCGCAGGTCCTGAATCAGCTGGGATGGTGAATAAAATCCCATGGGCTGACTGTTCAGCAGGGCGCAGCAAAAGGCGGCGGGTTCGAAACACTTCAGCCAGCAGGACACATACACCAGCAGGGCAAAGCTGGCGGCGTGGGATTCGGGAAAGCCATAGGAGCCAAAGCCCTTGATCTGCTCAAACACCCGCTGGGCGAATTGGTCGTCGTAGCCCCGTTCCCGCATTCCCTCAATAATGCGTTTTTCGAAATGATCCAGGCCGCCGTGGCGCTTCCAGGCTGCCATGGAGCGGCGCAGCTGGTCCGCCTCGCCGGCGCTGAAGCCCGCCGCCACAATGGCCAGCTGCATCACCTGTTCCTGGAAAATGGGCACCCCCAGGGTCCGTTGAAAGACCTTTTTTAAGGCCTCCGAGGGATAGCTCACCGGCTCTTTGCCCTGCCGGCGGCGTAGATAGGGGTGGACCATTTTGCCCTGGATGGGGCCGGGCCGAACGATGGCGACTTCAATTACCAGGTCGTAAAAACAGGCGGGCTTAAGCCGGGGCAGCATGCTCATCTGGGCCCGGGACTCGATCTGGAACACGCCCACGGTGTCAGCTTTTTGGATCATCTGATAGACGTCGGGATCCTCGGCGGGGATGTCCTGCATCCTCATGCAGCCTTGGCGCCACTGATTGCTCAGGTCCAGGCAGCGGCGGATGGCGCTGAGCATGCCCAGGGCCAGGCAGTCCACCTTCAGCAGTCCCAGGGCTTCCAGATCGTCTTTGTCCCACTGGATGATGGTGCGATCTGCCATGGCGGCATTTTCCACCGGCACCAGCTCCGCCAGGGGCTGCTGTGAGATCACAAAGCCGCCCACGTGCTGGGACAGGTGGCGGGGAAAGCCCAGAATCTCTCCCACCAGCACCAGCAGTCGCTGGATGGCGGGGGTGTCCGCATCAAAGCCGCTTTCGGCCAGCCGCTCGGTGAGGACCTCCAGGCTGTCCCAGGCGGTGATGCTGCGGGCCAGCCGGTCTACCTGTTCAAGATCAAAGCCCAGGGCTTTGCCCACGTCCCGAATGGCGCTGCGGGGCCGGTAGCTGATCACAGTGGCGGCCAGGGCGGCGCGCTTTCGGCCGTATTTCTGATACACATACTGCAGCACTTCTTCCCGCCGCTGGTGCTCAAAGTCCACGTCGATGTCCGGCGGCTCGTTGCGCTCCTTGGAGATAAAGCGTTCAAACAGCATGCTCATGCGGGCCGGGTCCACCTCGGTGATGCCCAGGCAAAAACACACCGCCGAGTTGGCCGCCGAGCCGCGCCCCTGGCACAGAATATTCTGCCGCCGGGCAAAGGCCACCACGTCTTCCACGGTTAAGAAAAACGCCTCGTACTTGAGCTCAGCGATGAGCTTAAGCTCATGCTCAATCTGTTGGCGAACCGTATCGTTGACGCCCTGGGGCCAGCGCCTGGCCATGCCTTTCAGGGTCAGGCTGCGCAGATGGCTGGTGGGGGTCTGGCCGGCGGGCACCAGTTCCTGGGGATAGCTGTAGTTGAGCTGATCCAGGCTAAAGCGGCAGCGCCGGGCAATATTGACCGCGGCCCGCAGCAGTTCAGGGGGATAGATGTGGGCCAGGGCCTGGCGGCGGCGCAAGTGCCGTTCGCCGTTGGCAAACAGCGAGGCGCCGGCGCTGCTTAAGGGTTTGCCGAACCGAATGGCCGCCAGGGTGTCCTGCAGGGCGCGGCGGCCGCGCCGGTGCATGTGGACGTCGCCGCAGGCGGTCAGGGGCAGGTGGCAGGCTTCACTCAGCCGGGTTAGCTGCTCCAGCATCTGCTGATGGCAGCTTTCGTACAGCAGCTCCACGGCGATCCAGCAGCGATGGGCAAAGTGCTGATGCAGCCACTGGCCGGAGTCGGTGTCGCTGCGCTGCTCGGCAGTGGGGCACCACAGCAGCAGCACGTCGTCGGGATAGCTGGTGGAGCTGTCGATCAGCTCCTGGATAAGATCCTCTCGGGACAGCTGATACCGGCCCTTGGGCGCCGCCCGCCGACCCCGGGTGATCAGCTGACAGAGCCGGGTGTAGCCCTGATGGCTGGTGGCCAGCAGCACCAGCTTCAGGCCATCGTCGGTGGTCAGCTCGGTGCCAATAATGAGTTTGACCGCCTGCTGGTGTTTCTTTACCGCCTCATACGCCCGCACCACGCCGCTCATGGTGCATTCATCGGTAATGGCGATGGCCTCATAGCCCAGTTCCACAGCCGCCTGCACCAGCTCTTTGGCATGGGAGGCGCCGCGCAGGAAAGAAAAGTTGCTTAAAGCGTGAAGCTCAGCGTAGGCGGGGAGGGTGGTACTCATACTGTTTATTTATACAGTAAAAATTTGCTGTTTTGAAAGTGCTGCTGACCGTTGCTTTCGTGAAATTGCGGAAACTGCTGGCTCAAGGCAGCCCGGATTGGCGACAATAGTGAGCCAGCGGCAACCCACAGCAACAGGACTTCGCCCAATGACCCAGCAGGATCTGCAAGTAACGCTTATTCAAACCGAAGTGAAGTGGCACGACTCCGCCGCTAACCTGACTCACTTTAGCGAGCAGATCAACGGACTTGAGAACCCTGGTCATCTGATTGTCCTGCCGGAGACCTTTGCCAGCGGCTTTACCCAGGAGCCCGCCAAAGCGGCTGAGTCCATGGATGGCCCGGCGGTAAGGTTCATGCAGGAGCAGTCCCTGGCCAGCGGCGCTGCCATCACCGGCTCCCTGGCCATTGCCGATGGTGATCAGTATTTCAATCGGATGGTGTTTGTGGCCGGCGGTAAGGTGCTGGCAGCCTACGACAAGAAGCATTTGTTTACCCTGGCTGGTGAACACAAGCGTTACGCCGCCGGCAATCAGCGGGTGGTGGTTGACTATCTGGGCTGGCGAATCTGTCTGCAGGTTTGTTACGACCTGCGCTTTCCGGTGTTTTCCCGCTGCCGGGGGGACTACGACATGTTGCTGTATGTGGCCAACTGGCCTATGCCCCGGGCCAACGCCTGGAGCACACTCCTGCGAGCCCGGGCCATCGAGAATCTGTGTTACACCATTGGCGTTAATCGCACCGGCATCGACGGCAACAACTGGGAGTACGCCGGCGGCTCCGCGGCGGTGGATTATCTGGGCCGCGACCTGGTGGACCTGGGCACTGACGATCGGGCCGCAACCATCACTGCCGGCCTTGCCGATCAAAACGCCTTTCGCGATAAGTTCCGCTTTTTGGATGACGCTGACGACTTTGTTTTGACCGACGGTCTGCGGCAGGAAAACGCTGCGCGCAGCGGCGCTGGGTAACCCTCAATGGTTTTTGTCGGATCCTTCGGATCCAAAAATGTAGCCAGTGAATCGAAAGTCATCCAGCTTGTGCTGCGCTGTTCGTCGGTCGTGGTGGCGCTAATATCCACCAGCTCCACATCAATGAAACCACAGCGGCGCAACCAGCGCGCCAGCAGCTCGGTGCTGGGAATAAACCACACGTTGCGCATCTTGGCGTAGCGGCCCTCGGGCATCAGCAGCTGGCGGTCATCCCCTGCCACTACCAGGGTTTCAACGATGGCCTGTCCGCCGGGTCTAAGCAGTGAACAAACCTGCGCCAGGTGGTCCAGGGGCGAGCGACGGTGATACAAAATGCCCATGGAAAAAACGCTGTCAAAGCCCGTCATGTCGGCGGGCAGCGCTTCCAGGCCCACTGGCAGCATGGCGGCGGGCAAGTCGGGCAGGTAGCGTTTTAGCGCGGCGAACTGAAAGTTAAACAGGATGGTTGGGTCTATCCCCAGCGCCAGGCCGGCGCCGGCGCCCAGCATACGCCACAGGTGGTAGCCGCTGCCGCAGCCAATGTCCAACACGCTGCGACCCTCCAGCTCGTCCAGGCTGGGTGCGATGCGGTCCCATTTCCAGTCCGAGCGCCACTCGGTATCGACGTCAATACCCATTAGCTGAAACGGTCCCTTGCGCCATGGGTGCAGGCCCATCAATGCTGCTCTCAGCTGTTTCTGCTGCTGGGCATTGGCGTTGCCGAAAATGCTGACCGCTGGCTGATTCAGATGAAAATCTGCGTGGGCAATATCGGGCATGCTGCCCAACAGGTCCAGCCAGCGCGAACAGTCTCCGTGTTGCACAAGCCGCTGCTGCTGGCTGGCGTCTGTGAGCCAGTTCAGCCAGCGATGCAGGCTGGACTGTTCGACAGCCTGACAAAATGCCTGGCTCGGAATCAGTGCCTGGTTAAGCACTACTTGAACGCAATCAGTGAGGCGAAGTTGAAGCACTTAAACCACACTTCAACCGATCGAAAGCCGGTACCCAGCAGGCGCTGCTTGTGAGTATCCAAAGTTTCCCGGATCAGCACGTTTTCCAGCGCGTTGCGCTTGCGTGAAATCTCAAGCTGACTGTAGCCCTGGCTGCGTTTGAAGGCATGGTATAGATCAGCAAACAGCTCGTCGCTGGCAGGATCGTCGAAGGCGATTTTCTCTGACAGCAGCAATACGCCACCCGGCCGCAACGCATCTGCGCAGCGTTTCAGCAGATCCGTGCGCTGCGCGATGGGCACAAATTGCAGGGTAAAATTCAGCACGATGACGGAAGCGTCGTGGAGCGGACTGGTGGCAATGTCGCCTTCGTCAATTTGCACCGGGCCGCTGACGCCTTCCAGCGCCATTGCTGCTCGACAGCGTTTGACCATGGCCGGTGCGTTGTCAATGCCGATCATCGTCACCGTTGGGTCCGGCACGGCTCGACGCATGGCAATAGTAGCGCCCCCCAGGGAGCAACCCAGATCGTAACAACGACTCCCTGGCTGTGCATATCTTCCCGTGATGGCCGCGATGGTGGACAGGGTTGTTGCGTATCCCGGGATGGACCGATTCAACATGTCTGGGAATACCGACGCCACATCGTCGTTGAATTCGAACGGTGTTTCTTCGCCGCTGGGTTGGCTGTCAAACAGGGTGTCAGTGGTGTCAGTCATGGATGCGCTGAGTTAGACCGCGGCGAGCGGCCAACGTCATTAAGAAAACCCCTGTGATGATAATGCCCAGTAATACAAAGATCACCATCCAACGGTTTGATGGGCGGCTGGCTGCGGATTTAGCCAGCGGATAGGCTTGATTTTCCCCCAATAGGGTCCAGCCGGCCCAGGAACTGGCCGGGTAGCCAGCGTCAGCAAAATCTGTCCGGGTCTGAGCTAAGGCTGTAGTGAGTGGCTCGCCGTAGGCCAGCCTGGCGTACCAACGACGGATAAACTGGGCCGCCAGGGCATCGTCAACAGGCCACAGGTTGGCAAGAACGGCGCTGGCACCAGAGTCCACCAGCGCAGTGGTCAGGCCGATCAGCCCTTCACCGGACAGGCGTCGCCCCGATGCCGACTCACAGGCGGACAGCACCACGACATTGCCCGGGATATGGAGTTTGGAAATTTCCTTTACCGTAAGCCAACCGTCTTGGTTGTCGTCGGCCGCCAGCTGCAGGCTGGACAGCAGGGGTTGCGAGGTCTGGATTTTAGCGTGGGCAGCAAAATGCACCCAGGAATCAGGGCTGGTCAGCGCCGCAACAGCCGCCGATTCGGTTGCTTGCTGGCCTGCCAGAATTTTGCTGTCTGGCCAGCGCAGCTGAATGTCCTGAGCCTCAACGCGAGCCGCCGGTAGCGGCAGCGGATTAGCGCTCAGTGTTGTTCCGGGAAGGGCCGCTGTGGGTAGGGCGGGGGCGGCAAAGACCCTAAACGCCGGGGCTTTGGTGGATTGTTCACGCTGGCCTGATACGGCCTGGCGCGCAGCCGCCCAGGACGACAGCGAACCGTAAATCGCTGCGCCGACAATACGCGCATCGGCGCCGGGCAGCGCGCCCAAAGGAACGCCGTGCAGAATGCCGTCTGGTAGCAATATCAGCCGCTGGTTATCTGCTGATAGCGCATCAGACAAGGGCTGGATGATCGTCTCGGCCAGTCCGGCCAGAGCCAGCTGAACCTGCTGCTCATCACCGCTAAATACCGCCGTTTCAAGACTGCTGAGAAGCTGATCTGCCCGTTGCTCCGGGTCCAACACTACGCTGGTAAGGTTAGGCCAATCGACGATAAACGCTCGGCGAACAAAGTTGGGGTCGTGGTGCCATTGGAATAACACTAAAGTCTCAGAATGTGCTTCCAGCTCGGTTAATGGCAGGCCGGCAATCGAGGCGTCGGCGGGCCGCAGGGCAGGCGTTTGGAGCTGCTCCCTGGCGTCAAATTGTGATCGCGTCATGGTTGGGTTTGATGGGTGGTTTTCGGTACGCCAGGTGATCCAGTCGACAACCGCGACCCTGCTGGCTTCGGCGATGAGTTCGCTGCTGGTGCGACCTGCCCGCGCCGCGGACAGCACCCTAAGTGCGTCGCGAGCGAAGTGCGGTGCTAGCTGCTGGCGTTCCACCGCCTCCATCAGCTGATCTGCTAACCAGTAATGGTCATCGTTTAAAAACCCCAAAAACTCCGGTGCCCGGTCCCCCAGCCGCTGTAGGTTTCGGCCGCTTTCAATGACGCTGAGCAACCTTAGACTTTGACTGACGGTGTCTGGGGAAATGGGCAAGTTCCACAGCGTTCGGAGTCTGGCTCGGGCCAGCAGCAGCTCCATTTCGGGGGTCGAGCTGATAGCCATCTCGGCGCTGGCTGTGGCCAGCCATCGCTGGGCGCCAGCCACGTCTGTGGGTGCGAGTAACATGGCCAACTGGGTTTCACAGCGGGTCGCCACTTCAGCGTTGTTCAGTTCACGACCCGTTATGGCGCAATCAGCCAGTTCCGTTTGTGCATTGGCCCCGCCGGGGGCAAGCTGGTGGCGGACCATTTCGGCGCGAATGCGTACCTGCGGCGCTGTGTCTGGGGCCGCTCGAATCTGTTCCAATTGATCAATCAGGCGTTGTCGCTGTTGTGGGGATCTGGCCATCTGCAACTCCACCCCCAGAGCTTGGATGTGACTGGCAAGTCCAAGATCCTCAACAATACTCCCCGGCGCCCTTTGTGCCACATTGCGATAGGCCAGCAGCGCTTTGGCGGGCTGCCCTAGACGCTGCGCCGCTCGACCCCGCCAATAGTCGAAAAACAACTGGCTGACCAGGTCCACATTGGCCACCAGATGGGCTGATTGATCCAGCACCTCAAGCGCCCGGGGAATATTGTTTAAGCTAAACAGCCGATGTCTCGCCAGGGCTGATGCCGCCTTCACCTGATCTTCCGGCAATGCCAGCAGGCGGCTGAGTTCGAAGGTTTTTTCCGATTCCTGCACGGCGCCGGCATAGTCGCCAATGGCGTCAAGGGCAAAGCTCAGGAATCGCCTTGCCTGCATTTCGCACGCAATCTGTCCCGAAAGCAGGCACTCATAGGTTGCGCTGCGGGCAAAAACCACCACGCTTGCATAATCTTCCTGCAGATATGCGACCTGAGCTAATGACAGGGGCAGCAAACCCCGGGGCCCTTCATCGTCACGGGCCATACGCTCCAGCTCGGCGCGGGCAATGGAGTAGGTGTTGTCGTTACTATCAATCTGATACTGCTGCAGACATGCGTAGGACGTGGCCACGTCAAAACAGGGAAACGCCAGACAGGCAGGGGTACAGGCAGCCATCAGCAGCAGACCCAGGACTCGCAGTCTGCCGCCTGTGCTCAAGAGCCTTTGCTACGTGCAGTAATCCACGCAGACTTTGCTATCGAATCAGTCATCCGGCACTGACAGCCCACGGGCGACTGGGCGGCTATCCCTTGAGATAGCCGCCCAATCGCCTGCCCTGGAGTCAGCCTGTTCGCGAAATATCTTCAACGACCACAATGTGCGGTGGTGACAGCTGCTGGCCTGTGTTGTTTGGCTCATCATCGCCATCATTAAGGACGGCTACGGTGATAGCGGCACCGGCCGCGGCACCCACCGCAGCGGCGAGCAGTGTCTGCCATGGTGGCGGTTTGGTTGGATCACCATTGGACATGGTTTGTTATCTCCATTGTTGTTGACTAAACCCAAAGGGTTACTTCATCGGACCCCTGAAAGTAAACGACTGCTGCAGCGACCGTGCACCGCTGGCGCTGCCGCCCACCACTTCAACGGACCAGGTCAAGACTCCCGTGCCGTGCAACGGCTCCACCAATATTGAATCCAACGTGAGTTTTGCCTCGGCAACCACCTGCTGAACCCCATTGCCCTGGGAATCGGTAATGGTGACCAGGTAACCGTCAGCTTCAGCCACTGGCGACCAGTTCAGGGTGTCGCCCGGGCTTAGCGGACCAGCGTTGGCTAGCAGCGTTGGTCCTGGATCGCCCGCTCCACGAAGCACACCACTGGGTTGGGGCTGGGGTAGCGTTTCCAAGCTGGTGGTCGGAGGGTTCAAAACCACAACCATCAGCAACGCTGCGGCACCGCCAAGGATGGGGCCTAAATAGCGCGGGCGCAGTAGATTTTGCCACCAGCCAGCCGGCCGAGGCTGGGGGGCAGCTATGCTGGATTGAGTCTCTAGCTCCGATGCCCGAGTCATGCTCAGTGCTGCCTGCCAGACCATGGCGCAGTCAGCACACAAGGAGGTGTGATCGACAATCTGAAGGCGCCGCGCTGGTGCCAGTTTCAAATTCACTGCATCCCAAACCTGCTCAGGGGCAGGGCAGTCAGTGCCGGGATTGGGTTGGGAATAGCTTTGCGCCAGGCGGATACCAGGGGCATCCAACGACTGACGAAACGTCTCTTTCAGTTCTCTCTCAGCCCAGGACATGATCCACTCCCTTACGGTTTAAGCATTCTCGCAGGTTAGCCAGGCCTCGATAGACGCAATTTTCCGTGCGTTTATTGGGCCAGTCCAGCATCGCGGCGGCTTCCGGTACCGTGTGCCCCTGAAGATACAGCACCAGCGCCTGGCGCCGGCTTTCCGCCAGGCTTCCAAGGCAGTCCCACAGGGCCTGGCGGGCATCATCGGCCGCCAGCGCTGCTTCCGGGCTGTCGTTGCGTTCCGAACCAAACTGTTCGGGGGATATGGCATCTGTTGTCACAGGACGTCTTGACCTCTTTCTGACCTCGTCGACCACAATAGAGTGGGCGACCCGATACAGGTAAGACGCCAACATCGGGGCATTGTCCTCACTGGATGTGCGTTGATGAAGTTTCAGCAGGGCAGTCTGCACCAGGTCTTCCCGTTCGTGCTCACCCCAGCGGTAGCACAAGCGGTCGACGGCACGTTTGAGTACGGTCTGAATCCGTTCCAGGTCGTCAGCAGATAACAAAGGCTCAGTCTCCCCTTGAGCGCGCTGTCAGCCTTGCATGATAGCGAGTTATGGCGCCGATGTGCCCAAATTGTCCGCGAGGAGCGTCAGTTCTACCGCCGCCAGAGGCCTGGGGCAGGTGGGCAGGCAGGCTCGATCGGGCATCAGAAACCAGCTTCTGGCCTGATCCAGGCCCAGTCGCTAGGGGCTGTAATAGGTGCTCAGACAACTGCGCTGCCACAGCTGTGGGTTTTGCCTGGCAAATTGAGCAAAGCTCTGGCCGGGCTTGCTGGCCGCGGCAATCAAAGTCAGAAATGCGCCGGTAATCGTGGCATTGTAGCGCCCGGTTGCGCCGGCTCGTCTGGCCAGAGCCAGCAGATCACAGGCAAATGCCCTGATGGATTGTTCGGAAGGGTCCAGCAGGCACTCCCAGGCGGCCCGGATGTGGTGCTGGTGAGTGAATGCCGAGGGGCTGATCGCGCCGTTGATCCGCTTTGTGTAGGGGCTAATGTGTGCCATGGCTGTCCTGCTTTGGGTGTTATACTGTTACCAATGTACCATGTTGAGAAATGTGATGAAAAACGTTGAACGGGTTCAGACCGGTGTCCGGCTGGAAAAAAATCTGCTGAAGGTGCTCAAAGCCACCGCCGAATACTGCGAACTGTCCCTGGGGGATTTGCTGGAGGGCGTGGTGCTGCATGCCTTTGAAGGTAAGGCACCGTTTTCCCCGGAAACCCTGGCCAAAATCCATCAGCTAAAAGCCGTTTATGGTCTTGAGCTGACGGCGGCGGACAGCCACCAGCTGAAGGAACACTGATCGTGCGTCTTTTTGCCACCTGCCCATTGGGGCTGGAATATTTGCTGGTCGATGAGCTAAAGGCCCTGGGCCTGACTGAGGTTCGAGAGGGTCTGGCTGGGGTGAACGCGGAAGGTTCCCTGGCCGATGCCTACCGGGCAGGCCTGGGCAGTCGGCTGGCCACCCGACTGTTAATGCCCCTGGCGGAATTTTCCGCCGACGACCCAGACGCCCTTTATGAAGGGGCAAAAACCGTCCCCTGGTCCGACCATATGACCAACAGCCAAACGCTGTCCGTGCACGCCAGTGTCACCCGACACCCCACCATCCGGGATTCTCGGTTTGCCGCGGTGCGGGTCAAGGATGCGGTTTGCGATCAGTTTCGAGAACGCACTGGCAGCCGGCCGGACGTGGCGCGAAGCAATCCGGATCTGCAGCTATATGTGTTTGTTGCGCGCAATCAACGGGCCACTGTGGGCATTGATTTGCTCGGCCGATCGCTGCATCAGCGGGGCTACCGGGACCATGGGGGCGCTGCGCCGTTGAAAGAAAACCTGGCCGCGGCGCTGGTGCTTCGCAGCGGCTGGCTGGACGATCCCAGCAGGCCCCTGGTGGATCCCCTGTGTGGCTCTGGGACGCTGCTGATCGAAGCGGCCGGCATGGCCATGAACATGGCTCCGGGACTGCTCTGGGCGGACCAGATCCAGCTGGGCTGGGTGGGCCATCAGCGGGGACTGTTTCGCGACGCCATCAGCGCGGCCCAGGAGGCGCAAACCCGGGATCGAGGGCTGGGGCCAATCATCGGCCGAGATCGCGACCAGCGCTCCATTGGGCATTGCCAGGATCACGCCCTGGCCGCTGGGGTGGCCTATCAGATTCAGTGGCAAACCGCTGATATCAGCCAGGCTTTTGACGCCATGGGCGCAAAAGGAGTGGTGCTGACCAATCCACCCTACGGCCGGCGGCTGGGCGGCAGTGCCGACACCGCCCAGGATCTGACCGACCTTTACCGGGTGCTGGGGGAGCGACTGCAAAAAGATTTTGTCGGCTGGCAGGCGGCGGTATTTACCGAAGACCCGGAGCGCTGCCGCAGTTTTGGTTTTGCGCCGCATAAGAAGTATCGGCTGTACAACGGCGCCCTGGACTGTCGGCTGCTGCTGTTTAACGTGCCCGACGGCGTCAGAGCGCCAGGCAGCAATGCCGTTATGGTGGCGAACCGAATTAGAAAGAATTTAAAAAAGATCCATAACTATCTAAAAAATAACGATTTAGAAGCTTATCGAGTTTACGATAGAGATATTCCCGAGTACGCGGTTGCGGTGGACGTCTATGGCGACCGGGTCAACGTTCAGGAATATGCGGCCCCCACCACCATTGATGGTGAGGTGGCCCAACGTCGGCTGCATGAAGCGGTGGCAGGGGTGCAGCTGGCGCTGGATAAAACCGCCTCCCAGGTGGTGGTGCGGCGGCGCCAGCGCCAGCGCGGCCAGCAGCAGTATCAGCAGCGGGCCAGCACTGGCCGCTACGACTGGGTGCAGGAGTCGGGCTACAAGTTTGCCGTCAATCTGGATGATTATCTGGACACGGGGCTG
>CAYGPO010000008.1:0-28988 GCA_964351665.1 uncultured Gammaproteobacteria bacterium
CAGCGCCAGCTGCAGTGGGCCGCTGGTCTTAAGAGGCTGGCGAAGCTCAATGCCCTGGGCGCCGGCGATGGCTTCGATGGCCAAAATGCCGGACAGATTCTCATTCATTTCCAGCAGTCGGCGGGCGCCGTGGCAGGCCATGGAGACGTGGTCTTCCTGGTTGGCCGAGGTGGGGGTTGAATCCACGCTGCGGGGATTGGCCAGGGCTTTATTTTCGCTCATCAACGCCGCTGAGGTCACTTCCGCAATCATTAGACCTGACTGCAGGCCGGGCTGGGGCGTGAGGAAGGCCGGCAGGCCAAAGCTCAGGGCCGGGTCCACCAGCAGGGCGATGCGGCGCTGGGAAATACAGCCAATCTCCGAGATGGCCAGGGCGGCGTTGTCCGCCACCAGGGCCACCGGCTCGGCGTGGAAATTGCCGCCGGACACAATCTGGCCGTCGGACAGCACCAGGGGATTATCCGTGGCGCCATTGGCTTCGGTTTCTAGCACCCCGGCGGCGTAGCGCAGCTGGTCCATGCAGGCGCCAATTACCTGGGGCGCGCAGCGTAGGCAATAGGGATCCTGCACCCGACCATCGCCGGCCTGATGACTTTGTCTAATTTCTGAGCCATCCAGCAGCTCCCGCAGCCGCTGGGCCGCAGCAATCTGGCCGCGATGACCGCGCAGCTGGTGAATTTCATCCTGGAACGGCGCGCTGGAGCCCATGGCGGCGTCAATGGACAGGGCGGTGGTGGTCAGGGAGGTGATGGCAAGCTGCCAGGCGTCTAAAACGCCTGCCAATGCCAGGGCGGTGGAGACCTGGGTACCGTTGATCAACGCCAGTCCTTCTTTGGCCTTAAGTACCAGCGGCGTCAATCCTGCTGCCTGCAGCGCCTTGGCCGCTGGAATGCGGTGATCTTGATAAAACACCTCGCCTTCGCCAATCAACGCTGCGGTCATATGGGCCAGGGGTGCCAGGTCCCCTGAGGCGCCCACCGAGCCCTTGGCCGGGATCACCGGCACTATTCCTGCCCGGGCAAGGTTAACCAGCTGAATCACCACCTCGGGTCTGACGCCGGAGGCGCCGCGTCCCAGGGATAGCACTTTCAGCGCCATGATCAATTTCACGATGTTGGGGGACAAGGCTGGGCCGGTGCCGGCGCAATGTGAGCGCACCAAATTTGTTTGCAGATCCAGCAGTCGGCTATCGTCGATGCGCACCGAGGCCAGCTTGCCGAAGCCGGTGTTAACGCCGTAAATGGCGTCGCCCGACGCCAACTGCGCCGACAGCCGCTCTGCGCCCACCTGAACCTGCTTCATTGCCTCGTCGCTGAGGGAAAATTCGGCGCCGTGGTGATAAAGGCGCTTAAGAACATCCAGCCCAGCGTTGCCGGGTTCAAGAGCCAGGGTCATGGTGCTGGCCTTTGAGTTATGGGCCGATCCATGGGTGATGGGCCCATCCAATAGATCAGCTGTGCGGGATGATCCAGATGGCAAATCGCCAGCTCTGGGTTGTCAGTCAGGCCATAGCCGCCCGTGGCATTGTCCATGCTGGTCAGAGTGCAGCGGGTGAGCACACCGTCTTTCATGGCGGTTGTTTTCCTTCTATTTCGCCTCGAACATTAGTTTCCCGCCGGAGCAACCATGGGTAAACCCGTCCGCGGTGCCGGCGGTATTTCTGGCGCCGCTGGATCAAACCAGTGCCAATGAATGGCTGGCGCCCAGCGTACCCTTTTCCAGCGGCAGAGTTTCCATTGATCTTTAGTTTTGTGCTTTCATGGGGCAATGACTAAACGCACCCGCCACCAGCCCCTGGCTAAGTTTATCGACGCAATGCCAGAGATTTCCGGCAACCAGGTAAATGGTCTGGGTGAGACCACGCCGCGCCAGGCGTCACCCTTTTTCTGGCATCCGCCCAAACGCCAAACTCACGGCGACCTGCAGTCTGCGGTGATTGATGAACTTCAGTCAGTGCCGGAGCTGGCTAAAATCTTTTCCCCCAGTCCTCCCGGCGGACGTGGGCCGGAGCCTGAGCCACTGGCACCGGTGCAGGCACCGGGCTTGCCCTCGGAATGGACAGAGCGGGTTAAAGCCTTCGCCCTGGCCAACGAAGCAGACCTGGTGGGCATCGCTCCCATGGATCCGCAGTTTGTCTACCAAGGATACGAGATTACCGACCCCTGGATCATCGTTGTGGGGGTGGGCATGGACTACGACAAACTGTCCCAGACTCCTGCCACCCGGGAAAACCCAGTAGGCGCTGAAGTGGTGGGGGAAGAGTACAACCGGGCCTCTAGAGCCTGCCGAAAACTGGCCAATGAAATTTTACGCTTGGGTTACCCGGCCAAAGCCTGGCCTGGACCCTATGCCTCAGCGTTGAATATGGTGCCGGCGGCCATTGCTGCAGGGCTCGGTGAACTGGGTAAACACGGCTCCATAATCAACCGTACCCTGGGCTCTCGATTTCGCCTGTCAGCGGTGACAACGACCCTGCCTCTGGTGCCAGACCAAGCCGATGATTTTGGCATCGATGACTACTGCAGCCGGTGCAACGCCTGTACCCGGGCCTGCCCGCCGGATGCCATATTTGAACAAAAGCAGATGGTTCGGGGGCAGATGAAATGGTACGTGGATTTTGACCGCTGCATTCCCTACTTCGGCGAGACCTTTGGCTGTGGCATCTGTATCGTGCACTGTCCCTGGTCTCGGCCGGGGATAGCCGACAATATCCTTACCAAGCTGGCGCGCAAACCGCCGCCAGCCGGCGCGGAATAGATCCTCAGCCCGTATTGGGCCCAAAAGCGCGGGCATAATCGCTGACGAATTGACTCAGGCTGATTGCCGGTCTGCCCAGCAGCTGCTCCACCAGGTTGGTCTTTTCGTCCAGTGAGCCGCCGGCAATTTCCTGGAACAGCTCACATACCCCGTCCAGTTGCCAGGTGTCTTTGACGAACTTGGACAGCCCGTCGCGAAATTCTTCCGGTGACTGCTTGACGTAGCGCACAGGCTTGCCGAGAACTTCCGACATGATGCTGGCTGCCTGCTCAAAGGTTATCAGCTGCGGGCCCGTCAGGGCGTAGGTCTGGTTGCGGTGCTCCGGGTGGGTCAGGGCGATGGCCGCTGCTTCGCCCACATCCCGGGTATCCACCATGGCCGTTCGGGCGTCGCCCAGGGGCAAGGCAAACAGACCCGCATTAGCCACTGCGCCGGCGTACATCAGCATGTTTTGCATAAAGAAATTAGGCCTGAGAAAGGTCCATGGGATGCCCAGGGATTCAATATGCTGCTCGGTCTGATAGTGGTTACGGGGAAACGCCGCGGTGGCTTCAGGTCCGGCCTCAATGGAGGATACTTTGACCAGATGCTCAACACCGGCATCCGCCGCGGCGCTGGCAAACTGCCGCTCAATGGTGGGCTGTTGCGAGTTGTTGCTCACCACCAGCAGGGCGCTGCTAACGTCTTTCAGGGCGAGCTTCAGGTCAGCGCTGTTGTTCAGGTCTCCTTCAAGCACCTCAATAGGGGCACCGGCTGGCGGGCTGAATTTTGCCGGGTCTCGTACCAACACCCGATGGGCAATGTTGTCCTTGGCCAGCCGGGCGCTGGCCGCGCCGCCTATCCGTCCTGTTGCTCCCAGCAGTAATATCATCTTGCTTTCTCCCTTTTGTACCTGAGCTTTTGGCCACTACGCGGCTGTCCCGCAACAGCAAACTGACATGCGCCTAACATTGGATCCCGTGCCGCGGTGCGCCTTGACGCAATATACTTACATCTTTGCCGCGTTTAACCCAGCAACCCAGGTGGGCCAGCCGATGTTTATGCCGTTTTCTGTCTCTGGCTCAGTCCAGCCATGACCACCCAGCCGCTGCGCATTGCGGTCATAGGCGCTGGCATCGGCGGTCTGACCGCCGCTGTTGCTCTGCGCCAGCGGGGTTTTAAGCCGACGGTTTATGAACAGGCATCTGAGCTGGGTGAAGTGGGTGCGGGTTTGACCATCAGCGCCAGCGCCACCCTGGCTCTCAACGCCCTGGGTTTGGGGCAGGCGCTGGCAGCATTGGAGCCACTGACGCCACATTTTGGCGTGTTGCATTCCATCACCGGCGAACGGCTCAACTATGAACAGCGGGATCTGCCAGCTTACGAGGCTAAACACGGCGCCTCGACCCGTCACGTGCACCGGGCGGATCTGCATCAGCTGCTGTTGCAGGCGCTGCCCGAAGGCACGGTTTATCCAGGCTATGGCCTTAACAGCCTGACTCTATCCTCGGCCGGGGTAGGCCTGGAATTTACTAACGGCCAGAAGGCCGAGGCGGACCTGGTGGTGGCCTGTGACGGCCTGAAATCCCTGGTTCGCCAGCGCCATTTTTCGCCGGAGCCTGCCGGTTTTACCGGCTATGTAGCCTGGCGAGGGTTGGTTGATCGCCGCCGCTTACCGGCCCTTGCCCTGGATCCGCACTTTGCCGCCTACCCTTCGGCTGACAAGCTGTTCGCCCGCTATCCACTGCGTCGCGGCGAGCTAATCAACTATGTGGCCATTGCCAGGAAGCCTGACTTCACTGCGGAGAGCTGGCATACCCAGGCCCGGGTGGAAGAGGTGCTGGCAGAGTTTTCCGGCTGGCACGCCGACGTGGTGGACCTGATTGCCGCAACCCCCAGGGAAGGCTGCATGTGCTGGGCGCTGTACACCCGCCAACCGTTGGATAACTGGATATCAGATCGGATATGTCTGCTGGGCGATGCTGCCCACCCGATGACGCCCTTTTACGGCATGGGCGCCGCCATGGCCATCGAAGACGGACTGATTCTCGCTCGGGCCCTGGAGGTCGCCGGCAGCCTGGCAGAGGGCTTATCCCGCTACCAGGCGGCGCGTTTGCCAAGGGCCAACCAGATGCAAAAAATCAGCCTGCAGCGGGCCCACGGCTACATGAATCCCAGCCAGGCTGAGCAGAAAAAAGCGCCGGCGGCCGGGCTGGCAAATTTGATGGACTATAACCCGGCAACGGTTAAGGTTTGATGGCCCACCAGGCCAATGGCCCGGCCATAGGCCGCTGCTGCGGCTTGCCAAGCCGGCCCATACACAGACTCTAGGTCATTGCGCTGTCCAGCCGCCGTCAACCCTTAAGCTGTGGCCGGTCACCATGGTGGAGGCATCGCTGGCCAGGTAGAGGGCGGCGGCAGCCACGTCGGCGGGTTTTCCTACTCGCCCCAGGGGAATCATTCGCTCCACAAAGGCCTGAAACTCCGGGTTTTCCAGCATCGGTCGGGTCAACGGTGTGACGATGAAGGTGGGGGCAATGGCATTGACTCGGATGTTGTGGGGCGCCAGCTCAACTGCCATGGCCTTGGTCAGCCCTTCCACCGCATGTTTGGTCATGCAATAGACCGTGCGATCCGGAGAGCCGATATGCCCCATCTGTGATGACATGTTGACGATAGATCCACCCCGGTCCGAGCGCAGCATCACCCGCGCTGCGGCCTGGGCAGTTTTGAACACCGCTTTGATATTCAGCCCGATCATTGTGTCCAGAGTTTCGTCCGCTACCTCGACCATGGGCTGGGGCCGATTGGTGCCGGCATTGTTAATCAAAATATCCAGCTGATCCATGGCCTCAAGCTCGGTAAAAAATGCTGGGTTGGTGACGTCGTGTTGCCAGCCAACAACCGCCCCGCCAGATTGGCGCTGCAGCTCGTCCAGGTCGTTGGCGGTTCGCGCCACGGCGTGCACCCTGGCGCCAGCCTCAGCCAGCAGCAGTGCAATGGCCCGACCAATACCCCGTCCAGCGCCGGTAACAACGGCGCTGCGTCCCGATAGATCCATCAGCTTGGCAATGGTTTGGGTCATGGGTGAGGGTCCGGTTGAAAGCACAGGGCA
This sequence comes from uncultured Gammaproteobacteria bacterium, assembly GCA_964351665.1. Taxonomy (GTDB): domain Bacteria; phylum Pseudomonadota; class Gammaproteobacteria; order Xanthomonadales; family SZUA-38; genus JANQOZ01. The sequence goes on from CAYGPO010000008.1 coordinate 5,852, forward strand.
TAGCCTTCCCTGTGGCGCATTCGAAGTCAATCGCCTGGGGCCAAGCTGCTTGCTTGCGAAGGCTATGGTGGCCCTGATAGAGGTAGCTTGATAGGGGTTTTATTCTGTCAGCGCCAGGGGAATGTGGTCTGTTGAGGCCAGATGACAGGAGACCCTGCCGCGCCTGGTCGCCGCTGGCGCCGCTGTTCAACCCGCTGACTGGGAAACAGCGATCTGGCAATTCTGCCGGGCAGCGATAATGCTGGTATCTTACGTTGGCCGAGGCACTGATCAACCGCTACGCTGGCCCGTGTCAGCGAGCGAGGATAATGCATAGACCATCCTCTGCCCCTGGGCAGAAGACCACAACTTGATACAGGAAACCCCAATGATTCGCATCATGAAACAGGGCATCAGTGACGATATTGCCGCCGATATGGATGCCCAGGTTCGCAGCACCGTGGAAGATATATTAGCCAGCATTAAGGACCGTGGCGACGCTGCCGTCCGAGAACTGGCTCAGCGATTTGACAACTATGCGCCGGAAACTTTCCGGCTCACCGACGAGCAGATACAGGCCTGTGTGTCGCGGGTACCAGAGCAGACCCTGGACGATATCCGTTTTGCCCAGACCCAGGTTCGGAACTTCGCCCAGATTCAGCGCGATTCGATGAAGGATGTGGAGCAGGAGACTTTCCCCGGCGTGGTGTTGGGACACAAAAACATTCCCGTATCCAGCGTTGGCTGCTACGTGCCTGGCGGTCGCTATCCGATGGTGGCTTCAGCCCATATGAGCGTGGTGACGGCCAAGGTTGCCGGAGTGCCCAGGGTCATCGCCTGCGCGCCCCCCACCGACGGCAAGCCCCATGACGCGATTGTTGCCGCCATGCACCTGGGCGGCGCGGACGAAATTTATTGCCTGGGCGGCGTGCAGGCCGTGGGCGCCATGGCCCTGGGCACCGACTCCATTGCGCCGGTGGATGTGCTGGTGGGCCCGGGCAATGCCTACGTGGCAGAAGCTAAACGCCAGCTGTTCGGCCGGGTGGGAATTGACCTTTTTGCCGGCCCCACAGAAACCCTGGTGATTGCTGACGACAGCTGTGACGCGGAAATGATTGCCACGGATTTGCTGGGCCAGGCCGAGCACGGGCCGAACTCACCGGCCATCTTGCTAACCGACTCGGAGACCCTGGGGCAGCAGACCATTGAAGAGGTTGCCCGGCAGCTGACCATCCTGCCGACGGCAGATGTGGCCGGGCAAGCCTGGAAAGACTATGGCCAGATCATTGTCTGCGATAGCCGCGAGGAGATGCTGTCGGAGGCCGATCGACTGGCCTCTGAGCACGTGCAGGTGATGACCCGGGACAACGACTACTTTCTCAACAACATGCAAAACTACGGCGCGCTGTTTCTGGGCCCGGAAACCAACGTGTCTTATGGTGACAAGGTGATTGGCACCAATCACACCCTGCCCACCAAACTGGCCGCCCGTTACACCGGTGGTTTGTGGGTTGGCAAGTTCATTAAGACCTGCACCTATCAGCGGGTGACGCCGGAAGCCAGTGCGACCATCGGTGAATATTGCTCACGACTGTGTGAGCTGGAAGGGTTTGCCGGCCACAAGGCTCAGGCTGATTTGCGGGTCAAACGCTACGGGCACCTGAAACCGACGGGATAGGTAGTGGGCCGATGGCAGGTCATGGAACCTGCGCCCGGTGGGATTATTCTACTGCCGGGCTGGAAAGGGTCTCATCCATAAAGCGGATCTGCAGATCCAGCTGTGGGCCATCGGGGTGAAATTTCAGTAAAGCCTGGCTGGGAAGCCGGGCTTTGCTGACCTTCTCGCCGTTCACATAGGTCCCGTTAGAGCTGCCAAGGTCATTGATATACCAGTTTCCCCGTTCGGGAAATACGGTGGCCTGGCGGCGGCTAACGAGGCGGTCTTTGAGTCGAATATCTACCCCGGCATCGCGACCGATCACCAATTCTGAAAAAAATTGTCGGGTAACGGGTTCGCCGTCTTCGTCCAGCCAGCTGGCCTGAATAAAGCCCACCTGGCTTTTGTGCTCCTGTAGCTGGGCCCGGCGGGTTTCCGACACAGACGGTTCAGGAGGCTTATCCCGCACATCCCTGACCACGCCCTTGGCGGTGAGGTCGTAGCGCCAGGCGAGGAAAAACACCAGCGGCGTCAGGGCAATACCCACCACCACAAACGCCCGGACTGACCACAGCGGAAAACCAAAGGCGGGGAAGAGATCTGCCACTCCCTGAGCCAGAAGCCACAGCAGAACCAAATAACTTCCCACAACCTTGATAACGCCGCGCCGGCTTAGTTCAGCGATCAGCTTGTTCGGACCTGTTGCACTCACTTCGGTGGCCGTGAAGGAAAAACCTTGATTGTAGGTGATGAATGACCAATCAGTCAGCGGATTGTGGCTGGCCAATCACTTTGAGAAAAAAGGGTTGGCAGGTTTCCAGCACCTGGCCGATCAGGTTCTGATCGGCCTGAACCTGCTTGGAATATTGTTCCATTGCCGGGCTGGTCAGTTCCATCCGCAGGGCTTCGTCGGTGCCGCCCTGCTGCAGATAATGGTGGCGTAGAAATCCGGAAATCAAAAATACCGAAAATTCGCCGCCCACCATAAAAAATTTCTCCTGCTGGTCTCTTGCCAGCTCAGGGTACAGGGATACGCCGCAGGCGCCGTAGGCGGCAATCGCCTGCCCCAATGGGCTTGGCAGCGTGGGTGCCGTTGCCTCAAGAAAACGGGGCGCGTCGCTGAGGATCGCCGGCAGACCCCAGTCGTCGATTCGTTGGGTCATGCCGCGAATCACCGCTAATGCGCTGGAGAACTGCTCCTGCTCGCTGCCCTCCATGGGAAGGTTGAGACTGGCCATTCGAGACAGCAGAGCAGCGGTAGCGTTGCGTTCGGCCTCCGGCGTCATCCATGGGCTGTCAGCGGCGTTGCAGACTGTCACCAGCAGCAAGGCCCCGGCCAGCGCGCTCTTTACTCGTGAGTAAACGATAGGATTCTCCCCGCTAACGCTCAAGGTTCTACTAAATTTTTGCCCGATGGGGCGAGATAGCACAGGATTTTCATCAATTTATCGCAGATTTTGTTAACGAACTTGAAATCACGTTAAACAATGCAAAGCGGTGACCACCTGCGCGTTTATCCGGCTATATAGTAGCCACAATTGCCTCCCGTTGACGAGCCGTGCCGAAAACAGTCGGCCCAGCCCTGAAACGTGAATCAACTAATAATTATGAAAAACGTGTCCGACAACTCGAACCTTAGGGGGTCAAAATGAAAGGACTGGGTAAATACGGAGCCATGGCCATTGGTCTGGGGTTCTTTCTCGTTTTCCTGCTGGCAGTGCTGGGAACCAACATCTGGCTGGCTAACACCATGGTCAGCGAACTTGGCGGCGCCGTGGCCCAGTTGCCCGCAGCGAACCAGGAATCCATGATGTTGGCCCAGCGGCAGTTTCAACTGCTGCAGGTTGCTGCCCTGGTAATGGCGGTGGTCTACTTCGCCGGCATTATTTTTGGCCTGAGTCGTGATATCCAGCGCCGGGATTCGGAAGTTGAGGTGGCGAAAGCGGAAACCGACAACATCCTGGGCACCGTGACCGAAGGCCTGTTTCTTCTGGATCGGGACCTGGAAATCGGCATGCAGCAATCCGGCGCCCTGCGGGACATGTTTGGTGTCAAGGACGACCTGACCGGAAACTTTCTGGATTTCATCAAAACCTATGTGCCTGAATCCACCTTGGACATCGCTCGAGACTTCATCGAGCTGCTGTTGGGAGATCGGGTAAAAGAGAAGCTTATTGGCGACCTCAATCCTCTGACTGAAGTCGAAATCAGCATTGAGCGGCGCGACGGCACCTTTGAGAGCCGATTCTTAAGCTTCCACTTTCAGCGCGTTAAGGTGGACAAGAAGGTCACCCAGCTGTTGACCTCTGTTACCGACGTGACCCGCGAAGTGGTGCTGGCCCGAGAGCTTGAAGAAACCAAAGAGCAGTCAGAAGCTCAGCTGGATCTCCTGGTAAGCATTTTGCATCTGGATCCGGCTCAGGTTCGCCGTTTTCTGGTCAACACCGAGCACAGCCTCGATACCATCAACGATCTGCTGAAAGAACAGAACAGCGGCCGCTCGGAGATTGGCAAAAAGCTCTCCGCTATTTTCCGCGATGCCCACAAGATTAAGGGTGAAGCCGCAGCCTTGGAGATGCACTCCTTTGAGATCCTGGCTCACGAATTTGAAGACAAGGTTGAAGAGCTACGCCTCAAGCCCGATGCCAACACCAAAGATCTGCTCAGTCTTACCGTGCACCTGAAAGGTCTGTATGAACACCTGAATTCCGTGCAAGACATGGTTAAGCGGTTTTCCAGCCTCAGCGGGTCCTATGACCAGGGCGATGCTGCCGGCGCTGATGCCGAGTCCACTGACCCTCTGGCCATTCTAGGTCGTCAGGTGGCTGAACGCATTGGGGTCGAGGTGCGGGTGTCCCGAGTGGGCCTCAGCGACGATGAAATTCCAGCCAAGTATCGCGACCTGGTGAACGAGGCCTCTATTCAGCTGGTTCGAAACTCCGTTGCCCACGGCATCGAAAGTCCGGCTCAGCGCCTGCGGCGCGGCAAGCGTCCTGAAGGTCAGGTGGTGGTGAGCGTAAGCGAAAACGACGACGGTGGACTGACGGTGCAGGTTCGCGACGATGGTCGTGGCCTGAACATGGAAAAAATTCGCTCAACCGCCATCGAGAAAGATCTCATTTCCTTCGAACAGGCTAACCGACTCAACCACACTCAGGTTTTGGGCCTGCTGTTTCGCCCGGGTTTCTCCACCGCCGAAGCCGGCGGTCGAGATGCGGGCCGCGGCGTGGGGCTGGACGTGGTTGGCAATGCTGTGCGCTCGGCCAAGGGTCGGATCAGCGTGCAACACCGGCCTGACCAGTTCTGCCAGTTCCAGCTAATTCTCCCGCCGGTGGCGGACTCTGCTGTTCAAGCTGCCTGACGGAGCTGAAGTAATAATGACTGCAATGAAAATAATGGTTGTGGATGACTCCAACGTCATCCGCAACAAAATCAAATCCTGCCTGGGTGACACCGCCTTTGAGTTTGTTGGTGCAGCCACCAACGGACTTGAAGCGGTAGAGCAATACAAACTGCTCAAGCCCCAGATGATCACCATGGATATCACCATGCCGCATTTAGATGGGATAGAAACCATTAAGCGCATCATGGCAATCGACACCAACGTTCGGATACTTGTGGTGTCTGCGTTGGCAGACAAGGCTACGGCCATCGAAGCGCTGAAACAGGGTGCCCATGGATTTTTGTGCAAACCCTTCAGCGATCTGGATATGGCCGAAGCGCTTGAAGAACTGATAGAGGACCTGATCAATGCATGAAAATGAGCTGCAGGTATTCATCGACGGTGCCGTTAACTACTTCACCACTGTGACTGACACCACCGCCGAGGTCGGTTCTCCCTACCTGGTGGATACGCCAAAAAAGCTGGAGTTTACCGGCATTATTGGTATTTCAGGACGCAAAAAAGGCGTGGTTTACTTCACCGCACCAAGGCCCATGTTGGCCCGACTGTTGGCCTTTATGGGCGAGCAGGAAATGAACAATGACAACCTGGCTGACATGGTCGGTGAGGTTGCCAACACCCTTTCGGGCAATGCCAGAAAGGAGTTTGGAAAAGACTTCATGATCTCTGTCCCAGTGGTTGTCTCTGGCGAAAGCGAGCAGATCAAGGTGCCCAACGGGGTTAAGTCTTATGCCATACCCATTAGTTGGCGCAATCACTGCGCCTTCGTCGTCATCAGTATTGAGTAACCGGGGAACGTAATGAAAAGGATTTTGCAAACAACCGCCGCTATGGTGGCGATGACTTTCGCCGGCAGCGCTGCTGCCGCGGATGTCAGTACCGAGACCATGGGCGGCCTGATCTGGATGGGCCTGTGCTGCGCACTGGTGCTGCTGATGCAGCCGGGCTTTGCTCTGCTGGAAAGTGGCTTGTCCCGATCGAAAAACGCGGTCAACGTGATCATGAAGAACTTTACGGACCTGTGCATTGGGTCGTTGGCGTTCTGGGTGTTTGGCTATGGGCTAATGTTTGGCGATAACCCAACCGGCTTTTTTGGTGTCACAGGCTTCATGGTACAGCCGGAAAACGGAACGGTTGCCCTGAACGTCTTGTATCAGATGTTGTTTGCCGCAACGGCTGCCACCATTGTTAGTGGCGCCGTGGCTGAACGCATTCGTTTTATCCCCTACCTGATCGGCGCTGCCTTTATTATCGCCTTCATCTACCCGCTGTTCGGCGCCTGGGCCTGGGGTGAAAAGGGCTGGTTACAAAACCTGGGTTTTGTGGACGCCGCTGGATCCACCGTGGTTCACTCCATTGGCGGCTGGTGTTCCCTTGGCGCGGTGCTGGCTCTGGGTCCGAGACTGGGTCGATTCAGCCGCAAAGGCGCTGTGCGGGAAATTCCTGGCCACAACCTGCCGTTGTTTGCCCTGGGATCATTTTTACTCTGGGTGGGTTGGTTTGGGTTCAACGGCGGTTCAGCGGCGAAGGATTTTTCCGACCTGGGCACCATCTTGCTGAACACCCATTTGGCTGCAGCAGCGGGAGTTGCAGCGGCCTTGGCTACCATGCACCTGCTGAAACAGCCGATCCTGATGGTCACCACCATCAACGGCGCTCTCGGTGGACTGGTGTCTGTAACCGCTGGCTGCGCCACCATGACTCCCGGCGCTGCTCTGCTCACCGGCCTAATCGGCGGCCTGGTAGTGGTGTTTGGCACCACCGCCTTGCTCAAGCTGAGGATTGACGACGTGGTTGGCGCTATACCCGTGCACGGTATGTGTGGAGCCTGGGGAACCCTGGCTGCGGGTATGTTCTACGCCCCGGACATGTTCTCTGTCTATACCATGGTGGCGCAGTTGATAGGTGTTGTAGCCGCTTTCGCCTGGGCCTTCCCCCTGTCTTACGGGGTCTTTAAGTTGGTAGATGTGACGATGGGGCTGCGTGCCAGCACCCAGCACGAGCAGCGCGGGATGGACTTCTCCGAGCACTATGAAACCGGTTATGCCGACTTTATTAACAGCGGCACTACCCACCAGGCTAAGGCGTAAATACCATGACGGCGATATCTGCAAGAGCGGAGTCTGACGAGCGCAATCAACGCGCCGTGTTCGCCGCGCTGGTTCGAATGACTAAAGATCGAACCCTGATGCTTGAATGCTGGGATTTTTTCGCCAGCAAGTTTCGCGACGTGCCGGTACTTTCGGTCAGCGATTTTGTCGGTGGGCTTGCCAGCCATGTGGGATTGGACTCCAACCAGAAGCGTAATATGACGGTGGCGCTGTTTGCCGCCCTCAATCGGGATGTGGCTGAGCTGCCGGCGGTGCCTGCACGATTGCTGGAAGCCGCCGACGGTTCGGCCAACGCCTCAATGCCATCCCAGGGAGAGGCCGCGGAGGATATGGCGGCTTCTAGTTCCTCATCAACCCCAGCTCAAACCGTGTTCAAGGCGTTGCTGGGAGATTTGTGCTATCGGCTGGCCCGAACGGACCCGGATGCTGCTGCAGACCTTGGCGAAATTGTTGCTGAGAGCAGTCTGCCAGGATCGGTTCCCGCCACCGTATTTGCTGCGCTTTCGGCCTGGGCTGACGGCGGCTTCGACGCGGCTGCTTGCCCTGGAGACATTCCCGAACAACACTTGACGGATGTTGTTCATCAATACTACGTGGCGGCCTGTGAAGCGGTTGGGCCGGTGGCGGTGGATCGACTGATGAGCAGGGCTGTAGAAGCGGCCTCAAAATTGCCCGAGGCAGATCTGTTTCCCCCTGATCGGCTGCTCTAAATCCGATCTTCCCTAAAGGTGGCCGGCTCGAGCCGGTCACCTGGTTCGGCTTTCATGACCAGTCCAGGTGACCCGTCAGGGGATTCAGGGGGCTCACGTAAGGAAGTTCTTACTATAGGTTAATGCCTTCTACCATGGCTAACGTGCGTTCTCTCTGTCTTGGGGTGGGAGCGGCGTTGGCGACCAGGGGATCGGAAATTGTTCGCGCGTCCTTCCCAGCACGATCACCGACAGCCAGTCGCGCTACGTCCAAAGCGCAGTGCAGTCTGGAGCTGGAGTGTGCCACGGGTTCATAGGCAGCGACGGTGGCTGCGGGCAGACTCCAGGCCTGGGCCACGGCAAAGGTGACCTGTCGGTGATCCATACCGGTGGCAGCGATGAGTTGAACGCCGAGGTTTTTCCTGGCATCTTCTGCCTTGTTTTCTTCCTGGTCTTGTTCCAGATGCCGCCCCAGGGCAACGTTGGTTTCAAGGGGTAGCAAGTAGGCCAGCGCCAACAGTCCCACGTTATGACAAAGCCCCGTCTGATAGGCCAAGGCCCGGTCATCGTCATCGGCTTCGGTATCACTGTCGATGACCCGCCGGGTGGAATCGGCCATGAGCAGGGCTCCCACCCAAAAACGCTGAGTGTCGAAGCGGTCACAGCGGGAGGAGTCAAACACGTGGTCAGCGGCTAAGGCCAGTGACAGTGAGCGCACGTTATCAACACCCAGTACCCGATTGACAACCTCGGCAATATCACCCACCGGCTTGCTCAAACCGAAATACGCTGAGTTGGCAAGGGCGATCAGCCTGGCCGATATTCCGGGATCTTTGCCCACCACTTCGGCCACTTCTTCGCCGGTGACAAATTCATCGTTGAGGTCCGTCAAAATCTGACGCGCGACCTCCGGCAGCGGCGGCAGCATGTTCAGGCTTTCGGCCAGGTTTTGGGCTTTTTGTACGGCACTCATGATGTGACTCCTGCAAGTTCTAGCGGTGTTTCGTTGATTGCGCTCAAGGTCAGGCGCGAGGGAAAATCTGGCATTAGCAGTTCCGGCCGATGGATTCCAAAGCCCTGGCCATAGTCAGCGCCGAGCGAGCGAACAATCTCCAGTACCCTATCGTTTTCGACAAATTCTGCGATGGCTTTAATGTTGAGAGAGTGGGCGATATCGATAATCGACTTGACGAAAATACGATCGGTTTCATCCTCGGCGATATCCCGAATGAACATTCCATCAATTTTCAGGTAATCCACCTGCAGCCGCTTCAGGTAACCAAAGGAGGACAGGCCGCTGCCGAAGTCGTCAAGGGCGAATGCACAGCCCATTTCCTTCAGTCCGCTAATCAGTCGAGCGGCTTCGCTAACGCTGCGGATTACGGCTGTCTCGGTGATTTCGAAATTCACCATGCCCGACGGCAGTTCGGATTTGGCCATGAGTTTCAGCAGACTCTGGCAGAATTTCGGCTCGCCCACGCTGGCGCCTGACAGGTTGACCCAATAGCGTCGGCCCTCAGCCTGCAACGATTCATGCACAAACAGCGTTTTCAACAGATTGGTCACCACCCATTCATCGAGCTTGACACTTAAACCGTAGCGTTCTGCCGCCGGTAGAAAGGCGCCGGGAGGTACCAGCTTTTGAGATACCATGTCCCGCATGCGCAGCAGGATTTCCATCCGCTCCGGTTCATCGCCGGTACCGTTTAGCGGCGCAATTTTCTGCCCATACAGTGCGAACCGGTTGTTCTCCATGGCGTCATGCAGTCGCTGTACCCAGCGCATCTCACCCTGGTGGGCCCGGGCCAGATCCTGCTCCCCTTCAACCAGGTGGACCTGATTTCTACCGGCCTGTTTGGCCGCATAACAGGCCGCGTCAGCCAGCTGTTGCACCTCACTAAGGTCTCCCCGCTGGCGCTCCAGGGCAACCACGCCAATGCTGATGCCAATCCGGAATATCTGGGACTCCCAGGGAAACAGCAGCTCCTCAATGGCCAATCGGACCTTTTCAGCCAGTGCCACGGCCGCCTGGGGTGACGGGCGCAGAGCAATCAGGCCGAATTCGTCACCCCCCAGCCGACCCAGAGCATCATCACTTTCCACCTGACGGGAAATCAGATCCCCCACCTCACACAGCAATTGATCACCGGCCGAGTGACCACAGGTGTCGTTGACGATTTTGAACTGGTCCAGATCCATAAACATCAGATAACCATGGCTGCCCTGTTGCGGCGGGGAGGACCACAGTGCGTTGAGCTTTTTCTCAAAGGATCGACGGTTTAGCAGGCCGGTGAGTTCGTCATAGTTGGCCTGGTATTCCAGCAGTCTGTTACTTTCTTCCAGCCGCTTTCGCGCTTCATCAATGGAGCGTGTTCGATCAGCTACCTCTTCCCGCAGCCGACGATTGACGCTGGCGATCTGATGGGTTCGCAGTTGGATAACCGCGGCAAAGCCCAAGCCAATGGCCAGTGCGACCAGGCCGAGAAACCAGGTCCGCTGCCAGATCGGTGGCAGGACGGTAAATTGCCGCAGGGCGGTGGCGCTCCAGGGCTGTCCTGGCAGCCTGGAACGGACCTGGAATTCGAACTCCCCAGAGCCCAGGCTGGAATATCTCACCGAATCGATACCTGAAGGCTCCGAGAAGTTGCTCTCAAGACCCACCAGCCGATGGGAATACTCGACCTGGGCCGGATCCAGCAGTGAAACGGCTCTAAAGTTCACCATAAGGCCGCCATCATCGGGCCTGATCGGGTCTTCGGTGATGGCCAGGGTTCGTCCACTGCCGGTTTGTAGCTGGACAATTTCAACCTGGGTTCTGGGGGGGGTGGGCAGCGGCATGGATTGGTCCATGCGGCTTACACCGGCCACAGTGCCAATCCAGAGATCGCCATTTTGGTCAAAAAAGGTCGCGTGAACGTTGGATTCAATGGCGACAAAGCCGTTTAGAGGCTGATGGCGAAAGATGTGCCGGCTCTTAATATCCATCTGGTAAAGCCCGGTATCTGCGCCCACCACAATGCTGCCGTCGTTTAATTGTTCAAGCACGTAGATATTTTGACCGGCCAATATGGATTGGCTCGCAAAATTTTCTACCCGGGCATTTTGATAGCGGAATACGCCACCGCCGGTGGTGCCAATCCAGGCTGAGTTACGCCCCGTCATGGTGATTTGCCCAATAAACGGACTGATTAGCGCTTGCCCGCCGGGCAAGGGGTGGTGCTTCAACCCGTCGGCATCGTCGGGGCTGATGACCATCACTCCAACATTGTTGACCCCCGCCCATATTTCCTCCGGGCCGCTGGCAGCAATGGAAAAAACGCCGCCGTTAGGCCCCAGCTGAGTCCTGCGCAGCTGTCCGCTGGCGCGGTCCAGTCTGAGCACACCCGAGCGCAGGGAGGACATCCAGAGACCGCCGTCGGCGGTTTCAGTCAGGTCAAGTAGCTCCATCTCTTCGGTACCCGGGGTCAGCCTGGCAATCAAAGTATCGGGCTGGATCTGGTACAGCCCGCGGCCACGAATCGCGGCCCATACCACTCCCTGTGCGTCCACATGCAGATCTCTGACCGGGCCATTTGGGAGGTTGGTGGATTCGTTGAGTACCCGCAGTATGCCCCCGTCCATCAGGAGCAAAGAATCGTCGGTTCCGAACCAATATCGGCCTCGCCGATCCTGGGCTATGCTCCATACCAGACGGCCATCCCGGGTATCGCTCAGCAGGTAGTGGCTAAATCGAAAGCCCAGAAACCGAATCAGGCCTTTGGAGCTGCCGAGCCACACGATACCCTCACGATCAACAAACATGGCCAGAATGTCAGAGGTGGGCAAGAGCCGAATTCTGCCTCCGGGGTCGGTCAAACGATTTTCAATCACCTGCCAAAACCCGATGCCCTGGGCCGTGCCCTGGCCTGGTATCACGTGTGCGGCGTTTCGCGAAACCGGCACCGCAGGGATTTTAGGTGCGCTGGCGTTAAGCCCTTCGCCCCGGCTGGTGGCGATGCCAACCTGCCCCGCCACTGAGCGACCGATTCGTCGCACCGATAGGTCATTGCGTTCAAATTGCTCTGGGCTTTGGACGGCCGCGGTCCAAAGCTGTTCATCAGCACGCAGATAAATCCGCTGGCGATCGGCCATCAGCTGATCAATGGTCTCTGGCAGTCCCTGGATTGCTTGCCACTGGTGATCGCTGCTGCCCAGGGTCAGCTTCCACAGGCCTGCACTGCGCAGGCCCACCAGCAAAACCTCTGGCCCCAGGCTCAGCAAAGCGGTGACCTCGGTGGTTATGCCCGGCGCTGGAGCTACGGTTCTTACCACCTGCTCACCCTGGACTATGGTGATCCCGCCGCCGTAATCGCCGGCCCAAATGCGGTCATCATCGCTGATGGTCAGGGCGGTAAGGTGGTTTTGGCGCACCCCCTGGGCGATGGTGAAACCGATGAATTTCTCGCCGTCGAAGCGATTTAGGCCGCGCCGTGTGGTCATCCACAGGTAGCCGGCGCCGTCCTGGGCCATGGCGCTGACCTCCGCCTGGGTCATGCCGTCTGCGGTTGAGTAAACCCGAAAGGGCTGGGTGGTTTGAGCGTTGGCAAAACCCAGCGCCGGGCAGCTCGCCAGGGCGGCAGCGAAAATGGCGTTTATTGATGCAGTGCGCCAGTGTCTGGACCATTTCCTGGGCCTATTTCCAGGCCCCAAGAAAAACTGTCGCCGGGCAACGGACAGGTAGGCCGACACAACGGGCCAGAAGATGGGCAACAGCGCGGACCACGGTATAGGCCACGGCACTGGAGACAAAGTCCCGTGCGCGGTGGTCTTTGGCGTCGCTGATTTTGGCCCTGTGCTGATGATCTGTCTGCCCTGCTTAACCCTGTAAGCAGTTCAATATCGGCCGGCGTAGAGCTTAGCTTTACCGCTGCTGGCGCAGACTCCTACATGTCGAGGGCTACCAGGGTATGGTTGTACCGTCGAAGGAGAGAAATTCGCCGCTGGTTTGCAGGCTCATCTGGTCAATTCGCGCCATGATCCCATCCACCGCATCATCCACTTCAACGTGAGCCTGGGGCCCACCCATATCAGTTTTTGCGTAGCCGGGGTGAATCGGGTTGACGATGATCTCGCGCTTGGCCAAGGCCAGGGCCAGATTGCGGGCGGTCATATTGGCGGCAGCCTTGGAGGCCGCGTAGCCGAACATTTGGCCATGGGCGCCGGCGATGGAGCCAACGATACTGGTGATAACCACAATCTTCTTTTGCGCCGATGCAGCCACGTTGTCGACCAGGGTTTCCACCATTTTCATCGGCCCAATCACATTGGTGACAAAGGGCGCCAGCCAGTCCGCCGGGAAATCCGAGTTGCCAAATACCTGGTCGGCGAAGCCGGTGGTAGCCGGGGGGTTCTTGCCAAAAATTCCCGCGTTATTAATCAGCACGTCTATGGCTTGGCTGCCCACCGCTGAGCCCAGATTTTCGATGGACTGCAGGTCGGACACGTCCAGCGGCAGTATCTCGACGCAGCCGCTTTGCTCAGCCAGCGCCTGCAGTTGCGTGGCCTGGGCGGGTTGACGACAGCAGGCAATAACCCTGGTTCCTTCACGGCAACAATAACGGCTGGTCATGGCTAGACCAAAACCCCGGTTGGCACCGGTAATCAGCACACAGGACATCGAAGTAGGTTCCAAAGGAAGACAGGCGTACCCTAACACGAGAGTCATTTAGGAAGAGCCCAAAAGTACAATGAAAACAGGGATTTTTTTACTCCTGCTGTCGCTTCCAGGGGCGGCTATGTCAGCCGATTATGTGCTCAAGACGGTGGCGAAAGACCTGGCCTTTCCCTGGAGTATGGCGTTTCTTCCCAACGGCGAGTATCTGGTGGTAGAACGTTCGGGGTCTGTGCGCCGGGTAAGCCCAGAGGGGATGGTCAGTGCCCCCCTGGCCGGCGTGCCTATGGCCTATGTTGCCGGTCAGGGAGGGTTCTTTGATGTGCTGCTGGATCCGGACTTTTTGCACAACTCGCTGATCTATCTGTCCTTTGCCAGCGGCACCTCTTCGGCAAACGCCACCACCATTGTTCGGGGGAAATTGACCGATGACGCTCTGGTGGAGCAGCGTAGAATCTTTCAGGTCAGTCCGGCAAAAGATACCCCGGTGCATTATGGAGGGCGGATGGCCTTGTTGCCTGATCGCAGCCTTTTGCTGACCACCGGTGACGGCTTTGACTACCGGGAGGCGGCCCAGGATGTGGCCAGCGAACTTGGCAAGGTCATCCGCATTGATCTGGATGGAAAAGCGCCTGCTGACAATCCCATGGGCGCCGGTTCCAAGGTTTACAGCTATGGCCACCGAAATCCTCAGGGGCTGATAGTGTCTCAGCAGGGGGTTGTCTATCTGCATGAACATGGGCCCCGGGGTGGCGATGAAATCAACGTGGTGGAGCCCGGCGTCAACTATGGCTGGCCCGCCATCACCTACGGCATTGACTACAACGGGGCTCGGGTTTCGCCCTTTACCCAGTGGCCGGGCATGGCCCAGCCGTTGGTATACTGGAGCCCCTCCGTCGCACCTTCCGGAATGACGATTTATGAGGGCGGGCTGTTTCCCCATTGGTCCGGGGATTTACTGGTTGGAACCCTGGTGGAAAAGTCGGTGCGGCGGATTGATCTGGAACAAGGCCAGGTGCGGGGACAGGAGATTTTATTTAAAGAGCTGGGCGCTCGTATCCGGGACGTTCGCAGTGGCCCCGACGGCGCCATTTATCTGCTCACCGACGATCCGGCGGGGCAGATGATCCGGGTCCAGCCCTCGCCATGATGCGGCCGCTGAGAGTGTTTGGCGCCTTTGTTCTGGCGGCGCTGATCACCTACGGTGTGGCCGCCGTGGCTGCTTCTCAGTCCGCCATCAATGCCATTGTAGCGCTTGGCTTGCCGGTTACCATGACCCAGCGGTGGCTCACTACCAGCCATGATTTAGTGGGAATGAGCAGTATTTATTTGCCGGTACTTAGCATCGGTTTAGCCATCGCCCTGGCTGTAGCCAGCGCAATGGTCAGGCGTTGGCCCTCCGCCAGGTGGGGCTTGATGGCCTGCGCGGGGTTCGTTTCGGTACTGGTAGTGAATATTGCACTGAAAATGGCCTTTGATATCACCCCCATTGCAGCCTCACGCACCTTCAGTGGGCTGCTGGTGCAGGGCCTGGCAGGTTTTCTGGGCGGGGCATTTTTTGCCTCAGCGTCAGCCCCTAGATCCGACTAATAGCGGTGCCTCAGCTGGCAGTAGCCTTGCAGCTGTGCGCATCCAGCACTGCTCTTAGGCGGTCGGCCAGATCATGCCGGGTGTAGGGTTTGTGTAGCAGTGGCACCGCCAGATCCTGGGGCTGCCCGCCGGCGTAACCCGAGGTCATTAACACGGCGATGCCTGGATGGTTAGCGTAAATCCAGCGCGCCAGCTGATAGCCGTCAGCCTGTCCTGGCATTACCAGATCGGTAAACACCGCTGAGATCGAGCTGTCGCCATCGATGATTTGTTTCGCCTCCCGGGCATTGGCTGCCAGGCTGACCCGATAGCCCATGGACTGCAACATGTGTTGGCAGATTTGACGCAGTGAAGGCTCATCGTCCACCGCCAGCACGTGTTCATTGCCGCCGGCAGCCACACTGGAATCTTCGCTGGGTGCGGTGGCCAGCTGGGGTGAGACTTTCGGCAGGACCAGGGTCACACAGGTGCCCTGGCTGGGCTTTGAGCTCAGCGCTACCTCACCGCCGGCACCGTCAGCAAAATTTTGCACCATCGCCAGCCCCAGGCCGCTGCCATCACCCGCCTCTTTGGTGCTGAAAAACGGCTGCAGCGCTTGTTCCAGAACCTCTGCCGTCATGCCAGTGCCGTTATCGCGAATCTCGATGAACACCACTTGTCGTCCACCGGCTTGTCCCGGTTTGGGGCAGTAAACTCTGATGGCGATTTTTCCGCCGCTGGGCAGTGCATCCCTGGCATTGATGCAAAGATTCAGCACCGCGCTGTCAAACTGAGCCGGATCCACGTTGGCCACAGCGCCGTTGCTGTCGTCCGTCATGCTCAGCTCAATGCCATCTTTGGCCACGGCACGGCGAATCAGTGGCAGACTCTCGTTGATCTGAGTGGCGATGGGAATGGGCCGAGGATCCAGCCGTCGCTGTTCGGACAGGGTTTGCAGATTGCGAATGAGATCAGAGCCGCTGATGGTAGCCTGGCGAATATCCTGTAAAAGCTGTTTTGAGCCTGGGCGCTGGTCCAGGTGTTCTTCCAGCAACTCCAGATTGCCCATAATCACCGCCAGCAAATTGTTAAAGTCGTGGGCGACGCTGCCGGTCAGTCGGCCTACCAGATCGAACTGCTGGCGGCGGGTGAGGGAATTATGGTGTGCCTCAAGACGAACCCGGATTCCCGCGGCCAAAATGGTAATGGCCAGCATTGCCAGCGGCGCCTTGAACAGCAGATCTTTGACCGAATACTCGGGGCTGAGTTTGGCCGGAACCGGCAGGTCCAGGTAGTACACCAGGGCTATGCCGATCAGTGCAACCAGACACACTACACAGTAGTAAATGCCAGTCTTGCGGCCGGTTAACAGTACCGCCAGGGCGGGGATAAACAGCGCCCAGATCAAGCCCCCAGACTCTCGACCGCCGGTATAAAACCCCAGCCCAAGGACGCAGGCCAAGGCACTAATAAGCAGCGCATGCTCGGCCACCCTGGTGCGTCCACCTTTTCGCACGTACCAGGGCGCTGCGATGCAGGCGACGGTAGGAGGCACCACAAACCACGCCAGTTCGGGCATGCCGTTGACTATGGCCACTATGGCCCCCCAGGCAATCACCGCCCCCATGGTGACGGCGCTGAGCAAAAAGTACTGAGCAACTTCCTTGTCGGTCAGTCGGTGATTGCCGGGACGAATGCTCTTAAAATTTATCAATGCAGACCCCACGTCTGATATGTGTGCCCGAAAGCTCCGTGCTTTTCAGGATTTCTTGTTATTTTGGTAGCAGGCTGTTGTCCAAGCCTGTGACGGCTCTACAACAGCGAGAACGGAGCGTGTCACTGCCGTTCTCACACATTTTCAATACCTTACAGTCAATAAAAAATTCCGGTACATCCTTGTGCCGAACCCAAGCCGCGTCAAATGCGACGTTTTCAACAGGCTGCTAGTAACGAAAGTAAGCGTTTCGTCACTGAAAATAAATAAGGAGAAATTTCGTGATGTTGTTTAACTCCCTCACAATTAGCGCTCAAACACCATAACCCACTCACCGGCACTGGGATGAGATATGGGCCATTGTTTGACGTTTGTTCTAATTCTGAGCGCCGGGTCAAGTAGACTAACGCCATGTTAGCGTTTATACATCGCAATTTTCGCTGGCTTGCCGGCGGCTTCTTGCTGACGTTCTTTTCAAGTTTTGGTCAAACCTATTTCATCTCGGCTTCGGTAGCTGAGTGGCAACAGGCCTTCGGCTTGAGCCAGGGTGAGTTCGGCCGGCTGTACATGCTGGCAACCCTGGCCAGCGCCTGCTGTCTGCCCTTTGTTGGGCGCCTGGTGGACGTGCTGCCCCCTCACCAAATGGTCATGGCAGTGATGCCAATGCTGGCGGCCGCGGCATTGCTGGCCGGTTTTGCCAGTTCGGTGCTGGTATTGACCCTGGCGATTTTCCTGCTGCGGTTACTGGGCCAGGGCATGATGACCCACATAGCGCTGACCGCCACCGGACGCTGGTTCGCCGCCGGCCGGGGCCGAGCGGTGTCCCTGGTGGTGCTGGGCCACCAGGGTGGTGAGGCCAGCATTCCGCTGCTGTTTGCTACGGCCTCCATCAGCTATGGCTATCAGACTGGCTGGATGGCCGCGGCGCTGGCGCTGCTGCTGATCGGCCTGCCTCTGGCGGTCTGGGCGTTACGGCGGCCCAGATCGCCCCAGCTGGCCCACGTTGATGACCTGGGGTTACCCCAGATGGTGCGCAACTGGACCCGGGCAGAGGTTTTGCGCGACCCATTATTTTGGCTGCTGTTGACCGGTGTTCTGGCCCCACCGTTTATCGGCACCACAATTTTCTATCATCAGGATTACCTCACCACAGTCAATCAATGGCCACCCACACTGTTTGCTACGGCGCTGATTCCGATGGCCTTAACCACCGTCATCATGGCGCTGATTGTGGGTGGATTGATCGACAGGTTAGGGGCGGTGAAAGTGCTGCCGTTTTACCTGCTACCCCTGGCTCTGGCCTGTTTCGCCGTGGCGCTGAGCGGGCCGGGCTGGTCTTTGTATCCGGCCATGGTGCTGCTGGGCATTAGCTACGGAGTGTCCTCCACGTTACTGGGTTCCCTGTGGCCGGAAATTTATGGCGCCGCCAATCTGGGCGCCATTCGCTCGGTGATCGTCTCTGCCATGGTGCTGGCCACCGCAGCCGGTCCGGGATTGACGGGTACCTTAATGGATAGTGGTGTGCAGCTGTCGGTGCAGATGGTCTGGCTGGGGGTTTACTGTCTAGCGGCCAGCGCCGCCATGATGATGGCCTCGATCCGACTGGTCAAACGAGGATCTGAGCTGGCCGAGGTTACAGGCTAGAGCGGCTGTCCGTTGGCGATCACCTGGGCTATCCGGCGGGTGTTGCGGATGTCGGTAAGGGGGTTGGCCTCCAGCAGAACCAGGTCTGCTCGATAGCCGGGTGCGATGGCCCCCAGTTCGTTTTCCAACGAGAAAAATCGCGCCGGTTCCAAGGTGGCTGCAGCCAGCACATCCAGCGGCGCAAGGCCGGCCTGGGCCAGCAGCTCCAGTTCTCGATGCAGGCTGTAACCGGGGATAGCAAAACCGATGGGCGTATCGGTGCCGGCGGCAAAGGGCACACCGCTGCGGTATAGCTCGCCGCTGAGAAACAGGCTGAAGTTGGCTTCGGTCAGGTCTCGGGTGGGCGGGTTTTTCAGTTGTTGCTGGGCAAATTCTCGCCATTGACTACGCACTGGCTCGGGCATTGCCGCCAGCGCCTGGGGCCAATCTTCCCGGGTGTAAGGGGGTGACAGACCATAGGCGTTGAGCCTGAGGGTCGGCCCCTGCAGGGTGTTGCCCAGGGCCGCCATGGTGAGGGCGCAGCGTTGCGGGTCATAGGCCTTGATGGCCGGCAGTATCTGCTCCCGTCGAACCGCATTGCGCAGCTCAAAGGCGCTAACAGGGCCTGCCGTTGCCACTGCCTGGATCCGTTGCTGCAACAGCTCCTGGGCGTTGGCTGCGCAGTCCAGTTCAATGTTGCGCAGGTGCGCAATGCCGTCCACCTGGGCGCCAGCCTGGCGGGCTGACATCACCAGCGGTACGTGGGCTTCAATGGGTAGCCCCAGCTCTCTGGCCGTCGCGACCAGTGCAGCGAATACCTCCGGGCTGACCAGTTCATAGATTTTGATAAAGTCCGCGCCCTGCTGTTTTAGCTGCTGCACCATGGCCCGGGCCGCCGCTGGCGTTGCCACGGCCACTCCCAAATGCTCGCGACCCTGGCCATCGTAGACCACCTGTTCACCATCCAGCAGCGGGCCGGCATAGAACACTCTGGGCGCCCGGGCGCCTTCAGCGCGCATGGCGCTGACCACCGGCAGCAGCTTATCCAACATGCCCCCGGTGTCTCGGATACTGGTGATGCCGTAGCTGAGGAACAGCTCCCCCATGGACTCCGTCAATTCGTCGGTATAGGTCAGATGGACATGAAAATCCCACAGCCCCGGAATCAGGAATCGGCCCTGGCCGTTGATGATCCGATCCACCGCCGGTAGCGGCTGGTCAGCGGCCTGAACCTTGGTGATGGTGTCGCCGCGAACGATCACGCTGCGGTGTTGGCGCAGGCCGTGCACAGCGTCGATCACCGTCACATCAACAATGGCGAAGCCGTGTTGGTGTTGTTCAGCCTGGTTGGCGCAGCCGAACAAGCACAGCAAACAGATCAGCCATAGATACCCCGACCATGGTGAAGTGACTAGCATCCTCGTTGCCAGTAAACGGCGACCTGGGCCGGCATTGGCGCCGGAGGGTAGGGTGCTTGCCTCGGCCTTAAGCATTAGCGAGGGTTGCGCAGTTTGAAGCGGGTCTTGATGCCAAATTTGGCGGTGAGCCGCTTCAGATTCTGGCGATAGGCCAGCTCGTGTTCTCGAATGCGTTCGCTGGGCCCCACCACTCCGATAACCATGACATCCTGGGATAATAAGCCCTTGACCGGGGTGCAGACCGCGCCTATGCCCTGGATAAACAGATCACACATGGCGACGCTGCCTCGTTGGGTAAGCTCCTGTCTGACCTGGTCCATTCGAGCCAGGGCCTTTTTGTCCGGTTTGTGCAGCTTGATGTAATGATCCAGCCCTTCGCTGGGTAACGCCGCTACGGCGGTCAGCCCAGTAAGCGAGGCGGTGGCGGGCATGAGTAGCCCTACCCTTACGCTCACCCCAACCGGATGCAGGCACTCAAGCCCATGCACAATCTTTACCTGGTCGCCGCTGAGGCGGCTGAGGTTGATGGTCTCTCTGGTAGCCTCGTTCAGGCCGCTGACCAGATCCAGCATGCGGCTATCGCGCTCCAGATATTCCCGGGCCCATTCCAGGCTGGAAATCAGCTTGCGCGAAGGGGTGTAGGTCCAGTCTTCGGGATGGTAATCCGCGTAGCCAAGATCGTGCATGCTTTTGAGCAGCGCGTGGGAGCTGGTCAGCGGGTAGTTTAGCTGACGGGAGATTTCCTTGGCCGCCAGCGGGGTTCGCTGAGCGTCGAACAATTCCAGGATTTCAAAAATCCGCCGGACCGATTTGATGGTGCTATCTGGCATGCTGGACCTACCCAGTGAATCATCTGTCATGATAACCGGAAATCCTGGCCCGCCGTTTGGTAAAAAGGCCACCTCAGCGCTGAAAGAACTCCATCTGGAATCCTTCTTTGTCCTCAACCAGGGCAGTTCGGTCTGCATCAAGCCAGGGGCTGACCGACGGGCTGGGCGGCTGCAAGATTTTCAGTCCGAAAGCTAGCGCGCGCCGATGCACCTCATCGAGATCTCGGGTTTCGAAGCTCCACATGACGATACCGCGATTGGGTATGGCCTGGGCCGCTGAGCTTGGTCTGCTCTGCTGGAAATGGTCCATCAACACCAAATAACCGCTGCGGGCGCCCGGCGCAAAGGCCTGAATAAAACGTTCTTTGGCACCCTCAGGCAACCCCAGCCCAGACCTTTCGCCAATGGTGAAGGTGGCATCGCGGCGAATCTCAAAGCCCATTACCGTTTCCAGCATCGCTATCATAGCGTCGGCATCTGCCACGTTGCGGGCCGAATAGGCCGGGCCGCCTAGGCCCGTGGCTGGGTCTATGGGGCCAACGGGAATAAAAATATCCGGTCGTTTAACCCCAAGCAGAAGAACGTTCTCCGGCGCCTTATAGAGAATTTCAGCTGAGATATAGGTCTGACCGTCAGGGCTGGCAAATTCCATCTCCTTGACCCCTATGGTGGACTCCACTCCCAGACCCAGCATGACCTGTTCATGGGCGGCCAAATCATCGATGGGAAAGCTGATGG
Source organism: uncultured Gammaproteobacteria bacterium (assembly GCA_964351665.1). Lineage (GTDB taxonomy): Bacteria > Pseudomonadota > Gammaproteobacteria > Xanthomonadales > SZUA-38 > JANQOZ01. The sequence continues at coordinate 27,233 of CAYGPO010000008.1, forward strand.
TGACGCCCCCCAGATCGTGCCCGCTGTGGCCGGAGCGAATTTGGGGTTTTCCCTCGTCAACGCTCAACACCCGCAGCTGCACGTTGTCCCCATGGCCGGCCTTGCGGTAGGCGCAAACGCTCCATGGGTCTGCCGGGCCAAGACCCAGGTACTTAGCCATGGCGCCAGCATCGGGATGATCGGAGCCGATGCTGGGGGTGGCGGTCAGGCCGTAGCCGCGTTCCAGCATGGCGTCGACTGCCTTGGGCTGGGCGGTGACGTAGGTCACTGTATGGAGTTGCTTGACCAGGGCATCGTCAGCGCTGCTGGTGGGAACAAAAATGTCTTTCATGGGTCCGCTTCCTATTCGGGCTGGGACTTGGCCTCAGGCCAGTTTTTGCAAAACTTCGAAGGCGGCACGTTCGCCGGATTCCATCGCGCCTTCCATGCCGCGATTCATCACCGCGGTATGTTCGCCGGCAAAATGCAGCCGCTTCCAGGGCTCTCGCATCTGACGGGAAAAGCGGGTGATCTGGCCCGGTTTCCAGTAGGCGTAGGCGCCGCCGTAGAAGGGCGAGCGATTCCAGGACAGTACCTTGACCAGTTCCAGGGCGCCTTTGGTGGCCGGCCTGATATGAGCCAGGTCGTCCAGGATCACCTGGGCGGCCTGGGCCGGCGCTAGCCGATCCAGGTATTTCGCCATGGCGCCGTTGACAAAGGACAGGCAGCTGCTGACGGCCTCAGGCTTGTCCGGATCGTTCTGCAGCGCCATGAAGCGACCGGGGGTGCGGTCAGTCCACATGCTCGGCGGCAGGCCGTCCCGCTCCCAGTAGGGGCGCCGGACTTTGAAATGGGCTTGAAAGACCGGCGTATAGGCCAGTTCGTTGACCGCCTCGGCCTGCAGCCCCTCAAGGCGCGGGCTGATGTGTACATGCCTCAAGGCACTGAATGCCAACGTGCAGATGCAAAAGCGTGCCTTGTAACGCGCGCCTTCAGCGGTGCTTACGGTTACCCCGTCAGGCAGCGAGTCGATGGCGCGCACGTGCTGGCCAAGCATCGGCGCTGCGCTGAGGCCCGCCGCCATGGCTTCAGGAATTCTCTGGTTGCCGCCCACCGCCGCAATGGCGCCGCCGGATGTGGCGTCGGCCCGATACAGGGTGCGTACCATATTGCTGGATTGATAGCCCATCAGGGCAGACAGATCATGGACGTTGCTGCCATAGCTCATGTTGGTGCCGGCGCCCAGCTTGATCGCCTGGGGATTGATCCCGCGGCTGATCATCAGATCATGAACCGAAATATCGTGGGCAGCGAAGGCGCCGTTCTGCCAGGCCGCCAGATCACCCTTGGGCAGAGGGTTGTGATCATTGCCATAGAGCATGAACTGCACCAGGTGCAGCGGCAGCTTACGCAAGGCGGGCTGGCTGAAGGGATTGGCTGAATGCTCAGGCCAGTCTGCCGGCAACACGCCATGACCATTCACATGGTAGAAGAACTGGCCCGGCCGACCTTCGGTTCTGGGCCTGGATTTTTGCATCGGCACGTTAAACCGCTCGGCGGCATACAGCAGCCTGGCGTATTGAGAGCCGATGCCACTACCCCCCAGTTCCGGGAAGCCGGGAACCTCATCCGGCGAGGCCGTATAGACCCGCCCACCGACCCGCTGGCTGCCCTCCAGAATACGCACCCTAAAGCCGGCCTCCTGCAGGATTAGAGCGGCGTTTAGACCGGACAGGCCGGCGCCCAAAATCAGCACGTCATCAGGCTTGGCCGCAGC
>CAYGPO010000008.1:29088-53179 GCA_964351665.1 uncultured Gammaproteobacteria bacterium
TTAGACCGGACAGGCCGGCGCCCAAAATCAGCACGTCATCAGGCTTGGCCGCAGCGCTGGCCTGAGATCTGGCCTGAGCTCTGGCCAGACTCACCGGCAACGCCGCAGCGCCGCTGGCATGAACCATGGCCTGCAGCGCACGGCGCCGGGACCAGGCGGGTTTGGACGGCTTACTCAAAGGTCCGGCTCACAATATCTGACTCATGGTTTGTGCTACTCCTATGGGGCAGGTCTGTTCACATGCTCGTGTATAATAAACACATATGAAAAATACTTCAGGCCCTATTTTACCCGTTGCGGCACTGGCGATAACCCTGGCAGCCGGCCTGCTGTTGCCGCTGCAGGTGCTGGCAAGCTGCACTGCGTCGCCAGACCTTGAGTGCCTGCTTGAGCATGGCGCGCGCCGGCTGGCGAACATTGACGATCCCGCCAGCCAGGTTGACGGGGTCGTAGAGCTGGCCAAGGCCCGCGTCGCGGCGGGCTTAGACGCCCAGGCCTATGTGGCGCTGCTGGAGGCCGGCCTGACCGCCGCTGGCCAGGCTGACCCTGACAGCCGGGGGTTTCTGCTGGCCAGCGTCAGTCAGGCCATGGCCGATCACTCCCGTGATCAAAGCGACCTGGGGTCAGCTCAGAACTCGGCCCAGCATATGGCCCAGCATATGGCTAAGGCTGCGCTGCTGGCAGCAGCGCAGCTGCCAGCGCTGGATCGGCGGGCAGACCTGACCGGCAAGGCGCTGGTGGCGCTGGCCGGCGCGGGCAAGGCGGAACAGGCCTTAAGCCAGGCCATGGCCATGTCCGCCGACAATTCCTCCCAGGCGGCTTACAAGGCGAGGACACTGAAGGCCCTGGCTTCCCTCTGGGCTGAGACGGATCTCGCCCGGGGCCGCCAGATCTTCCAAACCATCGATATGGGCATCACCTACTACCAGGCCACCGGTGCCGTGGAGCTTGCCCTGCTGGCCCTGAAAAACCACGACCAGGCGGCAGCCAGGGAGCTGCTGGAGATGGCGGTTGAAATCGCCAGAACTGATCCGGATGGCTATTTTGTTGCAGGCGCCCTGCGTGAAGCGGCCATGGCCAACCTGGCCGCTGGAAACAGCGAGGCTGCGGACAGGTTAGTTCAAGAGGCCCTGGCTGGAGCCAGGAACGCCAGCTCGGCCCAGCAAAAAGCCCGGGCGGTTAGCCGAATCGCATCGGACCTTGCTGATGCCGGACGCTATCAGCAGGCCAGGGAATTGTTGCCCCAGTCCGAACAGCTGGCTCGAATGGAAGCCAGTGTATCTCTCAGAATGTGGTCGTTTTACGAGCTGGCCGGAGCGGCCGCCGCGGCGGGTGATTTCGACACCGCCGGGAGGCTGTTGGCAGAGATTGATCCGGGGATCGATTTTTCCGGCCGTTCACTGCTCAGCGCCGCCCAGCGCGACGTGGCCTGGGGCATGGCCCGCCATGGCAAGCTGGACCGGGCTCTGTTGATGGCGGAAACCATCGAATCGGCCAGGGAGAAGGTTCAGGCGCTGTCCAGAATAGTCAGGGTGATGGTAGACCCGGAGATGAAGGCACTGCCTCGGTATCTGTAAAAAGCCGGCACGGCTAATGGGTCATCAGCTACTTCAACCGGTTAAGTTTCATCGCCCGCCCGGCTCATACAGGGGCGCCCAGGGCGGGGGTTGAGGAATTGGACCTTGTCGATACTGGCGCTGTCCGTCAGTCTGGATCTTCCACCAGCTGCACTTCAACCTCGGCCAGTCCTTCCCGCAGCTTTTTCACCTGTGCGTATTCGTCGGAATCCCAAAATGCCTTGGCGCTTGCTCGGTCCGGCCATTGGGAAATGGCAATGGAGGTATAACCTTCCAGGGTGCCTTCCAGCAGCTCAGCCCCAGGTGCCAGCACCAGGTACTTGCCACCAAACTGTTTCACCAGAGCCGCTGCAGCGGCGCCGTAGCCGGCTCTAAATTTGTCCCGGTCGTGGATTTTCGCCGCAATTATCATGTAAGCCGCCATAGATTACTGTTCCATTTTTCCAGTGAAGCGTGTCAAAACTGATCCCAAACCCAGACTATCCCATTGCCGCTGTCGAATCACGGCTGAGGGCGGCGATGCCTCAGGGCTGGGTTTCCACCTGCAGGTAGTCGATGATGGCATCGCGATTGGCCTGCTCGGCAACTCCAGCAAAGGCCATGACGGTGCCGGGGACTTTTGCGCTGGGGCTGGTAATGAACTCGCTGATCTGCTGCCGATCCCAGACTATGGCCGACTCCTGCAGCGCCTGGGAATAGCCAAATCCCTCGGCGCTGCCCGCCGAGCGTCCAAACAGGCCGCTGAGGTTAGGCCCTACGCGATGGCCCTGATCGGCTTTCAGCCCGTGACAGGCCTGGCACTGCAGAAATAGAATCTTGCCCTTTCGCAGACTGGCCTCGCTAACCGCAGGTGCGGGGGGTTCCATCGACTCAGGATTCGACTGGCCGTAACTGCAGAGCGGAGTTAAGGACATCGACAACATCATCGCCGGAACAACCAGGAGCTTTTCTGAGCGCATAAAAATTTTGAGCCTGACAGGGGTGGGACCTTGGCTAATCGGGCCTGAAGACGGCCAAATAATATCACATATGAGATTGAATCATACGCACATGTAAATAGCTGCTTGGCCTCGTGTATAATCAGGTGCTGGACTATTACAAGGCGGGTGGCAATGAACAGGCTTAGACTACCAAGGGGTCCAGCAGGCGTTATTGTCATCATTGTGGCGACGGCTCTAGTTCTTGCGGGCTGTGCCTCACAGGGTGCCAAACCCCCTATGAGCGGCGCTGATCATCTTGAGCGGGTCATGGTGTGGTGGCCGGGCGACTACAACAACAATCGCCAGGTAAAGGCTCTATTGGCAGCGGGCAAGCCCATTTGGCGGGCCGACGGTTCGGGAGAGCCGGGCCACATAGAGGTGGTTTCCCATTATCGTCGGGTCGATCTACCGGCCTTCGGATCCCACGTGCTGTACGTGGAGGAAACTAAACATGGCGACCCTGACAGCATCTTTCGCCAGCGTATTTACACCCTTGAAGTGGACCCTGAAACCGACCAGCCCCAGGTCAAACTTTGGAACTTCAAGGACAAAACCCGTTATCTAGGCGCTTACAAGGACCTGTCGCGGATTGCCGCGCTGACGCCGGAGGAGATGTCGCCATTGCCCGACGTTTGCGATCTCACCGTCAGACAACAGGCAGACCGATATCACATGACCATGCCCGCCAAGGCCTGTTCCTTCGGCGGTCGGTACTTTGACTACCAGGTGCTTTTAGGCCCAGACAGCTTCTGGTTTCGAGACCGCATCGTGAACGCGGAAACCGACCAGGTGATGGAGGCAGCCGGCGGCTTCACCTACCACCAGCTGGACGCGATGGATGGATAAGGTCCGCGGTGGTTTGATCTGGCTGATAGCAAGCTGCGTGTGGTCATTGGCGGGCGCCCAGCCTGAGCCCGCTGAGACGTTCCAGGATTGCGATGCCTGCCCGCAGATGGTGGTGTTACCTGCCGGTAAGGCCTGGCTGGGTGTTGAGCCCTTTGAAGCCAATACCAAGCGTGGTGATGTGGGGTTGCGGGAGGTCAGCATCGACTATCAGCTGGCGGTGGCCAGTGCTGAGGTCAGCCGGGCCGAGTACCGCGCCTTCATGGAAAGCTCCGGCCACCAAATGGCCACCGCGGGTTGTAATACCTGGGGCGTCAATCGGATTTTGGGCTACGTGAAAAATCACCGCTGGGATGCGCCCGGTTTCCCCCAGAATGAAAGCCATCCGGTGGTTTGCGTCAGCCACGTGGATGCCACCGCCTACGCCTCCTGGCTGAGGGAAAAGACCGGCAAGCCCTATCGGCTGCTGTCTTCCACAGAGTTTGAGTACGCGGCCCGAGCCGGCACCCGGGGGCCCTGGTTCTGGGGCCTAGATTCAGCGGATGCCTGTGAGTATGCCAACGTGGCGGACGTGCATTTTCGTCGGAACTTTGACTACGCGCCGGTATTTCACTGTGACGATGGCTATTTGCACACAGCGCCCGTGCGCAGCTACAAGCCCAACGGCTGGGGTTTGTATGATTTGTTAGGCAATGCCTGGGAATGGACCGACGACTGCCTGCACCGCGATCCTCAGAATATCCCTCTGGACGGTTCTGCCTGGCTGGCCGTCGATGGCGGTGAATGTGATCGGCGGACTCCCCGGGGCGGCAGTTGGGTGTCCGGCCAGGATTGGGTTCGGGCCGGGGCCCAGGCCGGCGATCGGGCGCCCTACCACAGCCAGCTGCTGGGCTTCAGGGTAGCTATGACCTTGCAAGACTGAGCGGTCCGGCATTCCCGGTTTATGAATCATGCTTAGGGTTTACAGCTCACTCAGGGGCTGCCTAAATTCATAACCCTGGCGGTGGCAGTGGGCCCCAATGCCCTGAGTATTGAAGCCCAGACGTCGAGAATTGACATCGTGGATGGTGTAAACCAGTGAGCGTTGCGCGCCCTTTTCTGGCGCTCTTGTTCGCCTATGCCTGCCCGTGGGTCGGCTTCAAACCAGCGCTGTTTTTCGTTATCGAACTCACCTTCAAACCAGTGGGTCAGGATTTTGATATCCCGGGCAAACCGATTGGTGTTGTCGTCGGCCGTGGCCCCATTAGCCGCTAAGATCAGCGTCAGGCCGAGCACGCAGCGCTGCAGCAGAGCTTGTCTCATGAGCGAGTCTCCTGAACGGCCCACTAGCTCAGCACGCTGATGGCGGCTCGCTCGCCGGATTCAAAGGCCCCTTCCATGCCTCGTTCCATCAGGGCCGTGTGTTCACCGCAAAATTCAATGTTGCCATGGGCGTTACGCATATGGGCGGCGTATTGGGTCACCTGCCCGGGTCGCCAGAAGACCCAGTCTCCGGCTCCGTGTACGTCACGATGGCAGGACTGCACCAACACCGGCTGCAGGGCGTGTTTCAGCGAGGGCCTTGCGGCAATCAGTTCCCGGGTGGTGTAGTCAATCACCTGCTGGTCGGACATGAAATTGTATTTGTAGGCCTCGCTGCCATTAATGAAAGCAATGGCCGACGACGGCGCCCCGCCTTCACCTCGACCCAGCACCGCAAAGCGCTCGAAGCTGCGGTCGTTCCACAGATTCTTCGGCAGTCCGTCGTCTTCCCAGAACCGGCGTTTCAGCAGGTAGTGGACCTGAATCGAAATGCCGTAGTCTATTTCGTCGATGGCCGAGGCCATCCGCTTCGACAGTCGGGGAAAGAAGTTCACGTCTTTCATCACCGGATAGGGCATGGAGCACACCACTTTCTTCGAGCGATAGATGGTGCCGTCGCCGCAGTGGGTGAGGATTTCGCTGCCTTTATCCTCAAAGGCATACACCGTCTTACCGGTCAGCACCCCGTTGCTCAGGCTGGCAGCCATTGCCGCCGGCAGCTTTGAGTTGCCACCTTCCACCTGCAGCACCGGCCGGCCGTTTTGTAGTTTTGAGACCTTTTGATTGAACTCACCCACGGCGTAGCGCCGCAGTTCATGCAGGGCTGAGGTGTTATCCATGTGGTCAGCGTGCAGGGTGACGTTCATCAGGCGGATGGTTTCGTCGCTGTAACCCAAATAGCGCTGCAGGTATTCACTTTGCGGGATGTCGTACTTGGCAAATTCCGGCCGAATCCAGGCGTCCAGGGGCTGTCCTGACAGCGGGTTGTTGCGGTGGGATAGATCAAAAAGATATCGGTTGGGCAACAGCTGCCGGTCGCTACCGGTCAAGGGATTAAGCTCATGGGTGGGCCAGGCCTCGGCGGAGATGTCCTGGCCTTTGATGCGGTAATACCAGCCAGAGCGGGTGGCCAGCTGATTGGGCTCAATCAAATTCAGGCCAAACTTTCCGGCGGCATTGATCATGCGTGCGTAGTTGCCACCAATCAGCTCACCCGCAGCTTCGGGCCTGCCGGGTATATCCATCAGGGTGTAAACCCGGCCGCCAATCCGGTCTCGACCCTCCAGGGTTTGCACGTTCATGCCATTTTCTTCCAGCAGGGTCGCGGCATGCAGCCCCGACAGCCCGGCTCCCACCACCACCACGTCGTGCAAAGGCCTGGCTTTCCCGAACACAGGTACTACCGGGGTCAGGGCAGCGCCCAGGCCTGCGCACAGCAGTTGTCGCCTTTTACTGGAGTTCAAAGTGGCCATGCGGCGGCGCTCCCAAGGATACGTTTTATTTATATAGCAGCACTGAATATATTCAGACGTGTACTTCCTCAACCAGCGGAAAGCCCCCGCCAGGGCCGTTGAAGTTGCCAGCTGTGAGCAACGCCTTGCCCCTGGCACAATTCAGAGGTTCTCAAGGCTTACTCGAAACCGTCTCTAAGCAGCAGGTCGTTGTAGGCCCCATCGACGATCAGGGTGGCGCTGTCCAGCGGGTCCAGCCAGGGTTGCAGGCGTTCCGAGGCGCCGCCGCCGCTGCGCCAGGCAGCAGCGACGCGTCCATAGCAGTCCGAGGTAATACTGCTACACGATGCTGAACCCCCTGACAAAAAGCCGATCACGCCCCGGGTTTCCGGATCAAACAAGGCAGACCCAGACGAGCCAGGCTCGGTGGTGCCATCTTCCCAGTTGTCGACTCGCCAGTGGGTATTGTTGGTACCGCCTAGGATGCAGCTGTTGGCAAAAGTCAGAGGGTCCAGATTGAAACTAATGGCTTTCTCATCAACCCCCGGGTGGTGAATCGCCACGCTGCCACCAGGGATGGCGTCAGAACGGTCCCAGCCTGCCCAGTAAACGTTAAACGACGCTGGAGGTTGTGAGCTCAGTTCAATCAGTGCCATGTCGGTATCGGCATCGCTGGCCCGAAAAACCGCGCCGGACACCGTTTGCAGCCGCGACCCGCCGGACAGGTCACCACACTGCTCCGATTCATAATTCCAGATGGTCACAACGCTGGCCGCGTTGCCGGGGTTAAGACCGCAGTGAAAGGCGGTGAGAAAATACGGCGTGAACGATTGTTCGGTATCCATCACCATGGTGCCGGTGCAGGCATCCCGGCCGCCGACGGTGTAGGCGGCAACGGCGCGAATTTCATTGCGCCAGGGGTCACCCACCGAGCACACCACGTCGTTGTTGCAAGACCCCTGTTTTGCCAACCCCGGTCCGCCATAAATTTTAAACGCATCGCGAAATCCCAGCCCGACCTGGCTCAGCCGAAGCTTCAAGGCCGGCTTTGCCTGGGTCGGCACAAACAGTTCCAAGGTTGCCCGGTCACCTGGGACGGGAGCGGACCAATACTGGCCGTGTTTGGCGTTGTCATTACTGGTATAAGGGCCGTCAAAAAATCCTGGCATCGCCCGCGTGTCGCTGAGCAAATGCAGGGTCGCACCGGCAGGCAGGTGGAACTGGTCGAAACCGAAGTTAAGGTCTGTTGCGCCGTCTGCAACAAGCTGCAGCCGCCATAGGCTGCCGCCAGTGACCTGGGTCCAGCTGCCGTGGCTGTCAACGGATATCTGGGTGGCCACCGGGTGGGCAAACTGCACCGCAGTACCGCGTTTATCTGGCATGTTTAGCAGGCGCTTTTGCCAGCCGCTGTCCATGGCTGGCAGCCGGTGCTCTACAGCGGTGGGCAGGCCGTTTTTCAGATCCGAAGTGTGGCTTAGTGGTGGCTGTCCCTGTCTGGCAGAAACAGAGCTGCCGGTAAACAGCAGCACAATGGCAAAACCTGCGGCGGTAAATCGAGGGTAAACTGACATCGAGGGTTCCAGAGCTGATTCTGCCCCTCATGGTATCTCAGTGACATTCAAATGACTGGATCAGGTTGGCACTTGGGTGATTTGCTATTCCCTCAGCTACTCAGTGGTTTAGGGCCATTTCACGCGGGTGTAATTTCGGCGTTGCACGATTTTTCCAGCCCAGGCGTCAAGCCGCGCGGGGAGCAAATTCCCGCAATGCCTGGGTGGCTCGTCCTACGCTAGGCGACAGCAATTCCAGGGACTGCCGGATTACCTCGGTCTTGCCATCTCTGGCCGCCGACTCGATGGACTGGCAGATGTTTTTCACCCCAACCACGCCAAGGCTGGCGCTGGTGGATTTCAGTTCATGGGCATGGGCTGCCACATCGTCCATGGCCTTTGACCGTAAAGCTTTGCGAATTTTGTTAATCCCGTCGGGAGCGTCAGCAATATAGGACGTTACCAGCTCTTCCATTCGGTCGCCCATCACCCCCTGCAATTTCTGCAGTGTTGTACGGTCAAGGTCTTTGCTGGAACCCGGGCTGACCTCAATATCTTCTGTCGGGGCGCCATCTGCGGCATCCGCGACCATGGGTTGATGCTGGTCCTGGCTTATGAGCCGTCGAACGGTTTCAGCAATCAGGTGGCGATCTAAGGGTTTAGACAGGTAGGCATCCATCCCGGCGCCCAGGCATTTTTCCACATCACCGGACATGGCGTTGGCGGTCATCGCGATGATGGGCAGTCGCGGCAGGCCTTCACGTTCCTCCTGCTCGCGGCGCAGACTGGCCGCGGTATATCCGTCCATTATGGGCATCATGCAGTCCATCAATACCGCATCAAAACCGCCTTTGGCCATGCGAGCCAGGCCGTCCCGGCCATTGGTGGCAATTTCGTAATCAAGTCCAAGAGATTTCATCAGACTCACCGCAACATTCAAATTGATGTGGTTGTCTTCCACCAGCAACACCTTTGCTGCTATGGGTTCCTCCTGGATAAATTCGCTGGACTGCTCGGCCAATGCGGCCCCTTTGGCAACCGTATCTGCCTTATCGTCCAACAGCGCTGCAATGGCGTCGGTGAGTTGTTCGGTGGAGCAATTGGCGGTGACCGCGCCGATGCCTGCTGTGCCTTGCAGAGAGTCTGGTACTTTGCCACCGGCATTGAGAATCAGACAGGGCCGACCCAGGGCCGGGTGTGACGATAGTTTTTTCGCCAGCACCAGCCCTTGAGGGCCCACCGAGGTGGCATCAATGGCCAGCAGATTGATGTCGTTGTAGCCACCGTCACTGATGCCCTTTTTGAGCTTATTCACCGCATCCTGGGAATCTGCGGCCAACTCCACATTACAGCCGCTGTTTTGCGCAAAACGGGCGGCCCGGGCTCTGAACACCTCGTCGTCGGTCACCATCAGCATGCGCATGCCGGCCAGCCGTCGCGCCTCAGGGGCAATATCACCAATGGCTTTTTGCAGCGGAATTTCAAACCAGAACTCAGAGCCTTTGCCTTTAACGGAGTTGACGCCTATTTCACCGCCCATCAACTCCACCATCTGTTTGCAGATCACCAGGCCCATGCCGCTGCCGCCGAAATTTCGGGTGACCGATGCATCGGCCTGGGTGAAGGGCTGGAACAGGCGTCCAATGGTGTCCTCGCCGATGCCAACGCCGGTGTCCTTGATGGCAAAGCGTAGTCGGTATTCCGCAACGCTTTCGCCGCAGGACGAAACCCGCACAGCAACGGTTCCTTTGTTGGTGAATTTGACCGCGTTGCTGACCAGGTTGGTTAGCACCTGGCGCAGCCGAACCGGATCGCCGCGAACTGCGGTTCTAACGTTTGAATCCACCTGATGGTCCAGGGCCACGTCTTTTCGTTGGGCCGACTGGGCCAGCAGTTTGGTGACCGAATCCAGCAGGTCGCCAATGTTGAAACCGACGCTTTCCAGTTCCAGTTTGCCGGCCTGCATCTTGGAGTAGTCCAGCATGCTGTCGATGATGCTCAACAGGTGTCGCGATGAGCTCCAGACGGTGCTCATATGGGCTCGTTGATCCTCATCAAGTTTGGATCCTCGCATCAGGTCCAGCAGGGGTAAAATGCCGTTGAGCGGGGTGCGGATCTCATGGCTGACGGTGGCCAGGAACTCATCCTTGGCCAACCCGGCCTGCTGGGCCTGACGGCTCAGCTCGATCAGTTCTTCTTTAACCCCGTCGCGCTCCTTGGCCATCCGCTGGCGCGCGCCCTCAGCCTGTGCTGCCCGGTCCAACGCGTCAGCCGCCTTCACCGCTTCATCTTCTGCCTGGCGGCGGAACCGGCTCTGTTCATCGAACAAGCCGCCCTTAAGGCTGGTGGCGGTCATGATCACGGCGGCGGACACCAGTGCAACGACTGAGCCTGGTAGAGTCCAGATGTTGACCATGGCCATGGTTGCTGCCAATGGCAGTAATGCTGCTGCCCCAAACAGCCCCTGAGACAGTCGAGAATTGGAAAACAGAGTGATGCCCGCCGCCGTCGCCGACAGGATCAGGCAGCAGAGCAGGAACAACGATTGCGGGTCGGCAAAATCCAGAAACAGCACCGAACAGGCGCCCCATGCGCCGCCGACGGCGGTGGCGTAGAGGGCATGATTGCGGCGCCAGATGGCCACATCCGGCAACCCACCGTCGTCCTTGTTGGCGCTTAACCGATAGCAAACCACCACCACCGTGAGGGCGCCAAACACGCCGGCTAGGGACCAGCCGAACTGGGGCTGGCCGGTCAGAGCTTGATAAATTCCCAGCGCCAGGCCAGGAATCAGCAGCGCCAGATGGTGAAGCGAGAACCGCTGGCTCCAGCGCAAAGCGTCAAGGGCGCGTCGGTCAGCAATGTCGAGCTGATCAGATTGGGTAGCGTTAGTGTTCAAGAGTCTCCCCCGAGCCTCTGTGGGCACTGATTCAGAGTCAGGCCTGGCAGATTGTAGTTACATGGCCTGCAATCCTATCTCCCAGCCTGGGAGTCTCGCAATACGCGCTAACATAGGTTAACAAATTGATTTTGGCACTTTTTCTGGCAAAGTCCGGACCGCGACGGCGGTCCGGGTCGCGATCCTCAGGGCTCGGCTGACTGGGAATCGGCGCCATAAATGATCTGACTGTTGCGCTTCACCGTCAGCGGATGATAGCCGGCTTTGGCGGCTTCAAAGATCCGCGCTGCCATGGCCTGCTGGTTGTTATCCACCAGCGCCTGGTACAGGGGACGCAGAAACTTGTTGCGGCCTATGGAGGTGAGAAAGTTCTCCAATCTGGCCATCGCAGGCTGATAGCTGTTGCGCACGGCGATCATCAGCCAGCTAAAGGCGATTTCGTTGTTGCTTGAGGTGGTCAGTGCGAAGGCGCTGTCCAGTTCAGCCAGTTGTGCCTCGCTCAGCATGTCTGGCATCGTGTCCAGGAAATATTTCCATTCGTGGGGTGTCCATTGATTGGTTTGAATGTCGCTGGCGGCCAGGTCGCCGGCGAGCCAAGAGGTTAGCAGGGGGTCAATAGTGCTGAAGGCGTTTGACTGGGGCATCGGTGCGCCGTCCGGGATGCCCGGCTGGTAGATCCACTGCCGAATTCGCGCTTCGTCCAGCTGCTCGCCATGGGTTTTCAGCAGTGTGGCCTGTAAATGGGTCATGAAGCCTTCGCTGGTCAGGCTGCGGAACTGAAAGGTGTTGAAATAGTTGAGCAAAAACTGATCAAAATCCGCCCGGCCAATTTTCTGTTCAATTTCAAATAGAAACAGCGAACCCTTTTCATAGGGGATGTTGGAAAATGCGTCGTCGGGATCGCGTCCGCGCATATCCAGTGCCAGAATTTGATCAGCCTCTGGCAGTTCAGCCATCTCAGAGGCCAGCTCTGCATAGCCCAGGGCCATTTCCATGGCGTAACGTCGGTCGCCATAGACGAACTGCATGATGCGGTTGGTCAGATAGGTGGTGAATCCCTCGTTCAGCCAAAGGTCACGCCAGCTGGCGTTAGTGACCAGATTGCCAGACCAGGAGTGGGCCAGTTCGTGGGCGATTAGCGATACCAGGCTCTTATCCCCGGCAATGACCGTGGGCGTGATAAAGCTTAAACGAGGATTTTCCATTCCGCCAAAGGGAAAGCTGGGGGGCAGGATCAGCAGGTCGTAACGATCCCACTGGTAGGGCCCATAGCGCGCCTCAGTGGCCTCCAGCATGGTTTCGGTATCGGCAAACTCCTGGGCTGCGGCGTCCAGAATCTCCGCCTCGGCGTAAACCCCGGTGCGTTCCCCCATGGCCTTAAACTCCAGATCACCAACGGCCAAGGCCAGCAGGTAAGAGGGAATGGGTTGGGGCATGGAAAAGCGGTATACCCCGTTGCTGGATTTTTCCGGTTCATTGTTAGCGCTCATCACGGCCCGCAAGGCGGCAGGCACGGTGATTTTTGCGTTGTAGGTGATGCGCACCGCCGGCGTGTCCTGCAACGGTACAAAACTCCGCGCGTGGATGGCCTGGGCCTGGGTAAACAGGAAAGGGTGGCGTTGGCCGGCGGTCTGGCGAGGCTCTAGCCACTGCAGGCCGGAGGCCTGGGGGCTGGTGGTGTAATGGATTTCCACCACGTTGGCGGTGGATGGCAGGCCAATTTCCAAGGCAGTGCCAAGCACCTCGTCGTGCTGCCCCATGGAATAGGTGACAGCACTCAGATCGCCGCCGCTGCCCGCTTTGACCTGGTTGATGGTCAAATCCCGGGTATCGAGCAGCAGCGCCGGATTGTCACCGTTCTGGCGCTCCAGGGTGAGGGTCGCTGTGCCTTCCAGCACCTTACGCTCAAAGTCCACGGTCAGGTCCAGATCGATGTTTCGGGTTAAGTAGTCCTCAGCGTTGGCAAAGGAATGGTAGTCGGTGCCCGGTACGAGTCCGTCAGCACTGGCCGATGGCTCAAGCTGCGGGGCGGCTTCTGCCTGTGTGGTCGCGGAGGGGGCGGGCTGCTCATCAGAGCAGGCGCTGATGATTACGCTGACGGTCAGCGCAGCAGCAAGCATGAAGCGGTAGGACACGGGTGCGGGTCTCCTGGACAAATGGCGATGAAGATCAACCCAGGATAGCGACGTCTAGGTGCGATGTCAGCCAGTCTGGCTCGCGGTTGCCCAAATTGGGCCCAATCCAGACGTGGGCGCTGAGGATGATGAGCCTTTGGGGATCAGCGCGGGCCGGCGCCGATTAGGCTGGTGGCCAGGGATCACCGGCGGCGGTGTGCGCGGTGATACAGGCGGCCGAGGCCACGGCCTTGCGCCGGGCCTGCTCAATGCTGCTGTCCCGGGCCAGGCATACGCCCATGCGGCGACGCCCTTTCACCTCGGGTTTTCCAAACAGGCGAAGGTCGGTGCCGGGTTCACTCAAGGCCTGGACGGCACCGGAAAACACCGGGTTTTCACCGTCACCCTCAATCAAAATCACCGCCGAGGCGCAGGGCCCAAACTGCTGGATTTCAGGAATCGGCAGGCCCAAAATGGCTCGCAGGTGCAGAGCAAATTCTGACAGGTCCTGGGAAATTAAGGTTACAAGGCCGGTGTCGTGGGGGCGCGGCGAGACTTCGGAAAACAGCACCTGGTCACCCCGGACAAACAGCTCAACCCCAAACAGACCATAGCCACCCAGGGCATCGGTGATGCTGCGGGCGATGGTTTCAGCCTCAGCGCGGGCCCCAACGCTCATGGCCTGGGGCTGCCAGGACTCTCGGTAGTCTCCCAGTTCCTGGCGATGGCCAATGGGTTCACAAAACGTGGTGCCGTTGATGTGGCGCACGGTTAGCAAGGTAATCTCATAGTCGAAGGGGACAAAGCCTTCCACAATGCAGCGGCCGGCGCCGCTGCGCCCGCCGCTTTGGGCGTATTCCCAGGCCGGCCCTGCTTGATCAGCGCTACGCACGGTGCTCTGGCCTTTGCCCGACGAACTCATCACCGGCTTGATCACCAGGGGAAAGCCCAGTTCATCAATGGCCTGTTGATATTCAGCCTGGCTATCGACAAAGCGGTAGGGCGAGGTGGGCAGCTTAAGCTGCTCCGCCGCCAGGCGGCGAATCCCTTCCCGGTCCATGGTCAGGCGGGCGGCCCTAGCTGTGGGAATGACAGTAAATCCCTCGTCTTCCAGAGCCAGCAGGGTGGGGGTATGAATCGCCTCAATCTCCGGCACAATCAGGCTTGGGTTTTCCAGCTCAATCACTCGTCGAAGGGAAACCGGGTCCAGCATGTCGATGACGTGGGCGCGATGGGCCACCTGCATGGCCGGTGCGTTGGCATAGCGGTCCACTGCAATGACTTCAACCCCCAGGCGCTGGGCTTCGATGGCAACTTCTTTGCCCAGTTCGCCGGAGCCCAGCAGCAGCATGCGCAGGGCCTTGTCTGATCCCGGAGTTGGAAGTTGCATACCCATTCCTCGCGTTTGAAAGAAGTCAGAGTATAACGTTGGCCTGAGCCGTTACACTGCAGTTTGTGGATGAGGTGGCGCGGTGACTACGTAATGGTTTTGCTCAACCGAAATTTGACCCTGCTGTTTGTCTGTCAGCTGATCGCGGTGACCGGATCGGTGGTGATGGTGACGGTGTCGAGCATTATCGGTGCCCAGCTTACCGCCACTCCGGCGCTGGCAACCCTGCCCATCTCCTTGACCATCGTGGTCACCGCAGTGTCCACCATACCCGCGGCCATATTCATGCGCCGGTTCGGCCGCCGGGCGGGATTTGCCCTGGGCTGTTTGGCGGCAATGGCGGCGGCGCTGTTGACCCTTTGGGCGATTCAACGGGGCAGCTTCGCAGGCTTTACCTGCGCCATGGCGTGTTTTGGCATCAATATGGCGTTTGCGCAGCAGTATCGATTCGCCGCCATTGAGAGTGTCGGCGCGGAATTTGCTGGCCGGGCCGTGTCCTTCGTGTTGCTGGGGGCTGTGGGCGGTGCGCTGCTGGGGCCGTCCCTGGTGGAGGCCTCGGCCAGCGCCGATCAAAGCGCGCCCTACGAACTGGTCATGCTGGTGGTCAGTGGGCTCTATCTGGCCGCCAGCTTGGTGATTTACCAGCTGAAGATCCCGGCTCCCGCCAAGTCCCTTGAGACGGTTCCGGTGGGCCGTCCACTGGCGCAATTACTGGCTCAGCCAGTACTGGTGGTGGCGGTGCTGGGCGGCACGGTGGGCTATGGGGTAATGAGCTATCTGATGACGGCAACCCCCCTGAGCATGCATAAAGTTGATGGCTACTCTCTGGCTGAAACCGCAGGGGTAATCCGCGCTCATGTGCTGGGTATGTATCTGCCGTCGTTGGTGTCTGGCTGGCTGATAGATCGGCTGGGTGTTTTTAACATGATGGTAGCGGGAGCATTGATATTAGTTGCCGCGCTGGCCACAGGGATGGACGGCCATAGCCTGGGCCATTACACCTGGTCGTTGATCGCGCTGGGGGTTGGCTGGAATTTTCTTTACGTTGGCGGTACTACCATGCTGACCTATGCCTACCGGGACTCTGAGCGTTTTCGGGCCCAGGCGCTAAACGAATTCTGTGTCTTTGGCACCGCAGCCACCGCCTCCCTATTGGCGGGCACCACTATGCATTGGTTTGGCTGGGATATCACGGCGGCGGTGCCACTGCCGCTGTTGCTGCTGGTGTTGGGCGCGTTAATCTGGGTTCGCCGAGACCCACTGCTGCAGCGTTGAACCGGCCACCGGGGCCGGTCCCGAAACCTGCCTCACTGACAAGGGCTGTCAGCGAGGCAGGTGTCGATCAAGCCCACTAATTGGCGGTGATCGCGTTAACCGGGTATTCGCGAACCACCGACTCACCCCAGCCAGCCAGGGCACCGTTGACGAACACCAGCGGGGTGGTTTCATCAAAGGTGGTGTCACCATCGGAATGTCGATGCTGGGTTCTATACCTGAGCACAATCACCTCGCGGCCGTTGCTCTCAAACCCTTCGGAATGATCCGGTCGGCCCAGATCCAGTTTGACCTGTTCTAAAGCGGCGCCCAGTCTTAGGTCAGCAATATAGGCCTGGTTATCCTGCTGGCGGTGTTGCCAGGATTCACCGCGCACGCTCCAGTCATCGTCGGTATCGGTGACGATGACGCAGCCTGAAAGAGCCACCGTGGCGGCCAGCGCCAGCGCCAGTTTATGTTGTGATTTCATAGATACCCCAATGATGTCGATAATTGAGTCGGGATTTTGTGGTCTGGGGGTCAATCCCAGTAAGTACCGCAAGTCATGGGTCGGTTCCCAACATTGATCGGGCCAGCAGTTTCCCCAGACAACAGGGTCTGAGTATGAGCATGAAGCCTGAACGGCTACTGAACGCCTGCAGGAACGGGGCTGGTTTTCAGGTCAGCCGGGTCGCCCTTGGCCAGCAACAGATATACCTGGGGAAGAACAAACAGCGTAAACAGGGTGCCGATGCCCATACCGACCACCAGGATGATGCCGATGCTGTTGCGGGCCTCGGCACCGGCGCCGGTCACCAATACCAGAGGGAAGTGGCCCAGTATCGTCGCCCCGGTGGTCATTAAGACCGGCCTCAGACGGGCGCCAGCTGAGGCCACAATGGCCTGCCCTCGATCCATGCCGTCGTCCCGCAGCTGGCGGGCAAATTCCACCACCAAAATGCCATTTTTGGCCACCAGACCCACCAGGGTGATCAATCCCACCTGGGAGTAAATATTGATGGTGGTCAGGTCGAGAAAGGAGATCATCATGGCGCCACATAGGGCTAATGGAACTGACCCCAGCAGCACCACCAGGGGGTCGCGAAAACTGTTGAACTGTATCGCCAGCACCAGAAATACCACCACCAGGGATACGGCCAGCACGCTGAACATGGTGTTGCCTTCTTTGCGCAGCTGGCGGGATTCACCGGCATAGTCGATGCTGTAGCTGGCCGGCAGTATGTCTCTGGCTGCCGCTTCCAATGCTGACAACGATTGCTCTTTGGTGGAGCCGGGCATGGTGGCTCCATAGACCCTGAATGAGTTGGATTGACCAAACCGAGTGCGGGCCCGGGGTGCAACCTCGCTGCTGATGGTGGCAAACGAGCCCACCGGGATCAGGTCGCCCTGGGGCGTGCGGACCTTAAGGTTGAGCAGGGCAGAGGGGTCAGCGCGGTCGGCGGTTTCCAGCATAGGCACAACCCTGAACGCCTTGCCGTTATCATCAAACCGGCCTACAAAGTCGCCGGACATCATCATCCCTAACTGCTGGTTGACGCCGGCCATATCCAGACCCAGATCGTTGATGCGTTGACGATCAAACACCAGCCTTGACTGTGGCAGGTCGATCTTCAGATCGGTGTCGGCGTAGAGAAACCGGCCGCTGCGGCTGGCGGCATCCACCAGCTGACGGGCCAGCGGCATCATGGCCAGAGCAGAGTCCGGTGAACGAACTACCAGCTCGGTGTCAAAGTTTCCCGCCGTGGGCAGCGGCGCAGGGAGGAAAGGATAGGCCTTGATGCCAGCCACCGATGACAGCCGGGCAAAGGACACGCCCAAGGCTTGCTGGATTGCCTGATCTCGCTGATCCGGGCTAACCAGCTGCTGACCGCCATAGCCGCCGGCGGTTTGCAGTAGTAACCACATGTCCTGGGCGCCGGGCAATTGCTGCATGATGGCGACGGCATCCCTGGCATAGCTGCTGGTATAAGCCAGCGAAGACTCGGGAGCCGATTCGATCACCACGTTGACCGTGCTTTGGTCCTCTATGGGCGCCAACTCTTTCTGGGAAAACAGGTAAAACGGCGCAATCAGCAGCGCAAGCAACACCGCCAGTGTCACCACTTGCGGCCTGGCGTCCAGGGACCGCAGCAGCAGTCGGATATAGCTTCTTTGCAGCCGCTCAAAGGCCTGGTTTACTCGGCGGGTGAAGCGACTCTCACGGCCCTCCTCAGGTGCCAGTGCGGCGCTCATTATGGGCGATAGGGTGATAGCGACTATCCCCGATACCAGCACCGCCGTTGCCAGAGCAAAGGCAAATTCTCGAAACAGCACCCCCGACAGGCCGTCGACAAAACCAATGGGAGCGTAGACCGCGGCCAGGGTCAGGGTCATGCCGATAATGGGGGTGAGCAATTGGCGAGAGCTGGCCAAAGCCGCTTCCCGTCGGCTTTTGCCCTCACGCATATAGCGGGCCACGTTTTCCACCACCACGATGGCGTCGTCTACCACCAGCCCCACCGACAATACGATGGCCAGCACCGTCAGCAGGTTTAGTGAGTAGCCAAATAGCGACATGGCTGCCATTGAGCCCAGCAGAGAAATAGGAATCGCTGCCAGTGGCACCAGGGCGGTGCGCAGTGAGCCCATGAACAGCACCACCACCAGCCCCACGAGTAACACCGTCTCAGCCAGGGTGACAAAGATTTCCTTTAGCGCATTGCGCATGTACTTCGTGCCATCGTAGGCAATGCTCAGCGATACCCCGCTGGGCAGGCGGGATTCAAAGTTGTCCAGGACCAGGTAAAGGGCGTCGCCGATCTCAATTTCATTGGCGCCAGGCAGGGGCCAGATGGCGATAAACACCGAATCATTGTCGGTCAGGCGCGCGATGGCAGTGCCCTCTTCTTCGCCTCGCTCCACCCGCGCGATATCGCCTAAACGTATTTGCCCCGCGCTGGTGTCACGAACCACCATGGCTTCAAAATCCTGGGTGGTCTGCAAGGTGGCGTTGGACAGGATATTGATCCTACGATCCAGGCTTTCGCTGCGTCCAAGGGTCGCGATCACGTTGTTTCTGCTCAGCGCCTGCTGCACGTCCGAGGTGCTCAAATCGTACTGGGCCAGCCGATCAGGCTTCAGCCATATTCTCATGGCGGGCTGGCGGCCGCCTTCAACGGTGACTCGCTGAACGCCGGGAATGGCCGCCATGATGGGGTTCACTTCCCGGGTCAGATAGTCGGTAACGGCGCCTCGTGTGTAGGGCGACTGAAACACGACGTTTAGGTAGAAAGCGGCAAAGGGCCGGTCTGCGCGAACCACGCTGACCGCCGGGTCTTCGGCGCCGGCGGGCAGCTCAAAGGCTATTTGATTGAGCCTGGCGGTGAGCTCAGCCAGTGCGTCGGTGCTGTCCTCGTTCATCTCCAGCCACACGTTGACGGTGCTGGAGCCCGAGATGGTGACCGAATCGATGTAGTCCACGCCGGGCATGGTGGAAGCGATGCGCTCTATAGGCTCAGTAATGAAGCCTTCGACAATTTCTGAGGAGGCCCCCACATAGGGCGTGGCGATCTGCAGCGAGGCGCTTTCGATCTGTGGGAACTGCAGTATCGGCAGGCTTAGGGCCGCACGCCCACCGATGATGATCAGCGCCAGGGACACCACAATGGACACCACCGGACGGGTCACAAAAATATCGGTGATCCGCGGCCGCCGGGCGGCGGTGGTGTCGCTCATGGCGGGCTGAGATCCCGGGCTTGCTGGCTGCTAAGGTTGACTAAGATGCCGTCCCGCAGCTTAAACGCGCCCTGGGCGGCCAGGGTCTCGCCCGCGGCCAGGCCACCATCGGTTCGAAGGGCCAGATAAGCGGTCTCAGCCTCAATGGAAAGCACCCTGACCGCCCGTCGCGTGGCGCGCAGGGGCGCGTCGGCACCGTCTTCGGCGGGCACCAGGGTAAACACGTGGGGGCCAAAGGTGTCGTGGCGCAGGGCAACGGCGGGAACAGCCAGGGCCGGCTGAGGTTCGCCGGTGGCAACGGAAACTCCCACGATGGCGCCGGGCAGGGCGATCTGCTGGTGATTTTTCAGCAGGGCGCGGAACTGCACGGCCCGAGATGCGGCGTTAACGATGGGCGCCCGGGCGATGATTGTGGCCTGGGTTAGACCGATGGTATCGCTGCTGATGGACACGCTGCTACCCAGCGCGACGCTGGCGTGTTGCTGGGGCAGGGAGAAATCCACCCAGATATCATCGCCGCCGCCAACCAGGGTCGTCACAGTGCTGCCGGCGGACAGATAGCCGCCAGCTTCCCAGGGTTCAAGGCCGGTGGCGCCGGCGAAGGGTGCGCGCAGGGTCTTCTTTTCGATAATGGCCTTGATCTGCTGGGCCTGGGCCCGCGCCGCGTCGCGCTGGGCCAGGGCATCGTCCACCGCCTGGCGGGAAATTGCGCTGCCGCTGATCAGGCTTTCATTTCGATCCAGGGTGCGCTGGGCCAGCGCCTCGGTTGAGTTGGCCGCTGCCAGCATGGCCAGTTCCTCTGACACGTCCTGTCGAATCAGAAGCTGGCCCGCCGCCACCCGCTGTCCTGGGGCAAAGCCCACCTCGACGATGGCCCCGGCCAGTTCATTGCGCAATGTTACCGAACGCATGGGCACCACTTCACCGACCACCGAGGTTCGTTGGATGTACTCAGCGGCGGTTGCGGTTGCGGTAATAACGGTCTCTGAGGGTTCTGGAAATGAGGCCCCGAAAGCAATAGCGGCGCTGATCTGGCTAAACTTGATGGCGCCAAGCAGGCCGACAACGATAAGCCACACTGCTGTGACCAGCAGCCAGCGTTTGGTTTTTGTGCTCATGAGATACCTGTAAACCGGAAACCTTTTTGTCCATTAAGTGTGGTTTTCCGACGGTGAGTATGACGTGATAGCCAGATCGACGCATCTCCAGCTCTACACAACTGCGCTGGACTCAGCCTTGGCTTAAACTGGTGGTCCATTGGAGCAGGGTGCGATGGATAGTCCCACCAAGTCACAAACTCACCAGCGCCGAGCACTGGATCTTTTTAATCAGAGTCTGGAGCAGCCTCAGTCGTTGCGTTATGCCTGGCTTGCTGATCAGTGCAAGGCCAACCCTGAACTGCTCAGTCTAGTGCTTAAGCTGATGGCCGCCGATCAGGTTACCGACAGCTTTCTTGATCAGCCTGTCGCCGCGGCTCCCCGGGCCAACCCCGGCGATCGGGCCGGGCCTTTTGAGCTGCTTGAGGAAATCGGCGCCGGCGGCGCCGGCAGGGTGTTTAGGGCGCGCCGCGCTGACGGTCAATTCGATCAGCAGGTGGCAGTTAAACTGTTTGAGACCTATCGCCTGAGCGGCCCGCTGCTGGAGCGTTTCCACGCTGAAAGACAGATTCTTGCGTCTTTGGAACACCCGGGAATTGCCCGCCTGATTGACGGAGGCAGTACCGAAAACGGCTTGCCCTTTGTCGCCATGGAGTTGGTTCGAGGCGATACCATCACCGCCTACTGCGCCAGCCAGAAATTGGATATAGCCAGTCGGCTGGCGCTATTCCAGAAGGTCTGTGAGGCCCTGGAGGCTGCCCATGATCGCGGCATTGTTCATCGGGACATCAAGCCGGGCAATATTTTGGTGGGGGAAGATGGCGAGCCTAAAATTATTGATTTTGGTATTGCCAAGGTACTCGATCCCCTGGCCCTGGGCTTGCCAGAGTCTAAAACCCTGACCCGCTTTCAGGCCCTGACCCCGGAATACGCCAGCCCTGAACAGGTGCGGGGCGAGGCAATAACCCCCGCCGCTGACGTCTACTCCATGGGGGTTTTGCTGTATGAAATGCTGACCGGGGTGCGTCCTTATCAGATCTCAACCCTGTCCCCGTCGGAAATTGAACGGACAGTCTGTCAGACCATTCCCGACGACCCCAGCGCTCGAGTGGCCAAGCGTCGCTCAGCCCCGCCCTTGGGTCTGGCAGAGGCTGGCGACCTCAACAAAACACTTCGGGGCGACATAGACCGCATTGTGATGACGGCGCTGAGCAAAGAGCCCGAACTGCGGTACCGCTCAGCGGCGCAGTTCTCCCGGGACATTGAGCGCTATTTGTCTGGCCATCCGGTGGCCGCTCGCGGGGCTTCCAGAGTTTATCGCTCAGTGAAGTTTTTTCAGCGTAACCGAGCCGTATCCACCGCCTTGGCGGTGGTCATTCTGGCGCTGTCGGGGACTTTGCTGAGCGTGACCCAAAGTGCCCGTGAAACTCGCCTGGAGGCAGGTCGCACCGAGGCGGTGCGAACGTTCCTGATTCAGATGGTGTCCACCGCTGATCCCTTCAACGCCGGAGTCGAGAAAACCATTGCGGCGGCGGTGCGCGACGCCATTCCCTCGGTTGATGAGCAGTTTGCCGATCAGCCAGAGATCCAGGCTGAGCTGCGCTATGCCATCGGTCTGGCCCTTTACGGGCAGGGGAAATATGAGCTTGCCAGGCAGCAGATGGAACAGGCGCTGGGCTATTTTCAGTCCTTTGACCTGACCACCAAACAAGCCCTGGCCCGAGCCGTACTGGGCCGGATTTCGTGGACTAACCTGGCCCATGAGGAGGCCAGGGTTCAGCTGGAAACAGCCCTGGAGTTGGCCGCCCGAGACCGCTCGGATCAGGGTCGGACGCTGTATTTGGAGCTGCTGGGGGATTTATCTGGACTGCTGCCTAATCTTGAACTGTATGACGAAGGCCTTAATCTGGCCCAGGAAGCCCTGGCGTTGATTTCCCAGGGGGATGAGATATCGGCGCTGAACCATGCCGTCATCTACAACAATCTGGCCATCTGTTACGACTCAAAACAACAATACCCAGAGGCCATTGAGGCCTATAAAAAGAGCATTGCACTGCACCGCAGCACAGGGCAGGCCAGCGCCGACCTGGCCATTGCCCTGGGCAACCTGGGACAGACCTACGAACTGGTGGATGACATGAAATCTGCTTTAGCCCGAGCTGAAGAGGGCTACCTGATGATTGGTCCTATCCTGGGCCAGGCGCATCCGGAGACGCTGCTGCTTCGCCACAACCTGGGAAGCCTGTTGCTGAACGCTGAGCAACACGCTGACGCGGCAGGCCACTTGTCAGCAGTGGCTTTGTCTGCGTTGGATGGCTATGGGCCAGAACACCTCTATACCGGCCGCTTCTTCTACAAAGCGGCGCTGGCCAGTCATCGCACAGATCAGCGGCAAGCAGCCCGGCAGCAGGCGGCGAAAGCGCGTGCCATTTTTACGCTCAATGACCAGGTTCCGGATTCGTGGCTGTTGGAATTGGATAAACTGGAGCAGCAGATAGGGCCCGTTGCAGCCACGCACATCGGGCCTGAGCACTGACATTTTGCCCACCTTGGCCTGTCGGTTGGGCGGACTTTAGGCTTACTATATCGGGCCGTCGGATGTTCCAGCGCCGTTAAATTCCAGAGTAGCGTCATGGTTATTGTCTCCCGCCCCTGTTTTGGGCTGATTGTTCTTGTCTGCAGCAGCCTGGCTGCCGCTGAAACGCCGGTGCAGGTTGGCTCTGCACAGTCCCGTGCCATTGCCCGTGAGGTGGAGGTCAGCGGCACGGTGACCTCACCGCGCTCGGCCCTGCTGTCCACAGCCGTGGCGGGTCTGATCGCTGAACTTAAGGTTGATGAGGGTGATCGTGTCGAGCAGGGACAAACCCTGCTGACCCTGGATCCAGAGCTGGCGCAGCTGGCTGTGGAAAGGGCCATGGCTGAAGTTCAGCAGCGGGATGCGGAGCTGGCTGATGCAAAGCGGCGATTGTCCCAGGCGGAAACCGTGGGTCCGGAGCGCGGCATCGCGCGCACCGAGATTGAATCCCTTCGGGCTGAGGTGTTGGCTGATCAGGCGGTGCTGGCGGCGGCCCGGGTGGCGGTTGCCGAGGGCCGGGCGGTGGCCCTGCGACACACGGTAAAAGCGCCCTTTGACGGCGTCATCAGTCAGCGCACGGCCGAGTTGGGAGAGTGGGTTAACCCCGGCGATGGTTTGTTCCAGCTGGTGGCCACCCAGGGCCTTCGCTTTGATTTCCAGATGGGGCAGGATTTTTACCCCCAGCTGGAACTAGGTATGGCCATGGAAATTTCTCTGGACTCCGCTCCCGGCCAGGTTTTTCCAGGCAAAGTGTCGGCGATTGTGCCGGTCAGTGCTCCCGGAGCCCGAACCTTTCTGGTGCGGGCAACTGCGGCCGACGCGGCGCCAGGCAGTCTTGCCTGGGTTACGCCTGGCATGTCGGTCAACGGCCGGCTTGGCATGGGCAGTGGTCGCAGCGGCGTGGTGGTGTCCCGGGATGCCCTGTTGCGCTACCCCGATGGCCGGGTGACGGTGTTCCTTGTTGACGGCAGCGCCCCTGGCAGGGAGGGCTCAGCAACGGTCCGTGAGCAGGTTGTTGCCATTGGTATGGAGTTTGACGGGGTCGCGGAAATCCTCGATGGACTGGCAGCTGGCGACGCCGTGGTGGTGCGGGGTAATGAGTCCCTGCAGGACGGCCAGACCGTGACCATCGTTGATGAGTAATCCAGCCTAGTGGACCGTTTGATCAAAAGGGTGACCTCAGTCTGTATATGGGCCGGTTTGGCAAGGCGCGCCGCGGGGCCAATAGCCGGGCCCTTGGTAAGTGTTACAACGCGGCCAGGGCGGCCCACCAGACATGTTTGAAGCCATCGTTAAAAACGGCATCCTGATGACGGTGGTGGCG
>CAYGPO010000008.1:53279-60515 GCA_964351665.1 uncultured Gammaproteobacteria bacterium
ACCAGACATGTTTGAAGCCATCGTTAAAAACGGCATCCTGATGACGGTGGTGGCGCTAATTGTGTCGGTGCTTGGGATACTGGCGGCGTTTCGGATACCGGTTCAGATGATCCCGGATCTGGAAGTGCGTACCGTGTCCATCCAAACCGCCTGGCCCGGCGCCACGCCCCAGGATGTTGAAAAAGAAATTTTGATAGAGCAGGAAGAGTACCTGCGAACCCTGCCCAACCTGCAGCGTCTGGAGTCTTCGGCCAACAGCGGCAGCGCGGTGATTGAGCTGGACTTTCCCTTTGGGGTCGATCTCACCCAGACCCTGATCGAGGTCAATAACGCCCTCAATCAGGTGCCCTCTTACCCTGAGAATGTTGACGAGCCGCGGGTATTTGCCAACTCGTTTTCCGCCAACTCGTTTATGTATTTTGCGATTTCTCCGCTGCCGGGTAACCCGCAAAACATTGACATGGACATGATGCGGGACTTTATCCTCGATAACGTGCGTACCCGGCTGTCTGGCGTGGCCGGTGTGTCCCAGGTGAACATAGACGGCGGCGCAGAGCGGCAGATTCGTATCCTTTTGGACCCGGTCCGACTGGCCGATCGGCAGCTGAGCATTGTTGACGTTCGCGATGCCATCCGCGCCCGTAATCAGGACGTTTCCGGCGGCGAGATCGACGGCGGCAAGCGCCGCTATCTGCTCAGGACCGTGGGTCGATTTGATTCTGTGCAATCGCTGAAGCAGATGATTATTCAGCGCCGCGGCGATTCCTTGATCCGGCTGGCGGATGTGGCTGAGGTAGAGCTGGATCATTCTCAGATTCGCACATTGGGTTTTTTCAACCGGGAACAAATCTTTTTCGCCTCCATTAGTCGTGAGGCCGGTTCCAACGTGATTGATATCAAGTACGCCATGCTCGACGCGGTGCAGCGAGTAAACCAGGATCTGCTGCTGCCCAAGGGTATGCAGATGCGGCTGGTGGCGGAGGATGCGGGTTATGTGGAGGCGTCCATCCGCAACGTCTGGCTGAATCTGGCCCTGGGAGCGCTGTTCGCCACGGCCGTCATGTATTTGTTTCTGCGTTCAGCTCGGGCAACCCTGGTAGGGGTGATTGGTATTCCCGTTTGCACCATCGCTGCCTTTATCGGGCTGCTGGCGGCCGGGCGCACGATTAACGTCATTTCTCTGGCCGGTGTGGCCTTTGCCATCGGCATGACCCTGGACAACAGTATTGTGGTGATCGAGAGCATTGAGCTGAAAAGGCGCCAGGGCCTGGATCGGTTTCGAGCCGCCGTGGAGGGGGTTCGCAGCGTCTGGTCGGCGGTGCTGGCCTCGACCTTTACCACCATCTTGGTATTTTTGCCGGTGCTGTTTATCCAGCAGGAGGCCGGGCAGCTTTACTCCGATGTTGCGATCGCCATCTCAGCATCTATTTTGGCCTCCATGCTGGTGGCGATCACCCTGATTCCCACCGCCAGCGCGCGCCTGTCGTTTGGCTCAGAGCATCGCCACCACGGGGGCGGAGCCCTGCAGGTCAGGCTGCTGTCCGCCATCAATGCGCTCATCGCAACGCGCCTGCGCCGTCGCGGGGTGATCGGCGGAACCCTGTTGGCCAGTGTTGCGGCGATTGTGTTTTTAACCCCTCCCGCGGAATATCTGCCCGAGGGCGAGGAGCCCAAGGTGTTTGCTTTCATGAGCGCTCCACCGGGCTATAACCTGGCCACCATGGAAGTGATTGGCATGGAGCTGCGGGATCACTTCCTGCCTTTTGTTGACGCCGATCCGGATGACTTTAGCGATGGGATTTCTGAGGTGCCAGCGCTCAGATACCTCAATACCAGGATCACCGATTCAGGCATGCGGATTATTTCGGAGCCGGTTCGGGCCTCGGATATCGACGCGCTGATGGATCAGATCACCCGGCGTTTTCGCGCCTATCCGGGCATGCGGGGGTTTGCCTCTCGGGGCTCAATTATCTCCAGCAACGACGGCGGGACTCGCAGCATTAACTTAGATATTTCCGGTCCCAGTCTTGAGCTGGTTTATGGGGCAGCCCTGACCACTTACCGCCGTGCTGAGCAGGTTTTAGGCAACCCCCGCATCCAGTCCAGCCCCTCGGCCTTATCCCTGTCCCAGCCGCTGCTGGAAGTCAGACCGAACTGGGAGCGTGCCGCAGAATTGGGGCTGAGCCCCGGTGAGCTGGGTTACGCCATCGCCGCACTGACCGATGGTGCGTTTGTGGATGAGTACTTTGAAGACGACAACAAGATTGATATGTATCTGTATGGCCCCGGAGCCGGTGACACCGATGTAGATGGGCTCAGTGGCATGCCCATTTTCACGCCCCAGGGGAGCATCTTGCCCCTTGGCGCCATTGCCCAGATTCGTGAAACCGTCGACACCAACACCATTCGGCGCATCAACGGCCAGCGAACCGTAACCCTGAACGTGATCCCGCCGGCCGAAGTTGCGCTGGAGGATGGGGTGGAAATTGTGCGCCGGGACGTGGTTGGCTATTTAATCGCCAACGGCGCGGTGCCGGCCAGCGTCAATATCAATATCTCTGGCGCCAGTGACCAACTCGATGAAACCCGGGCGGCGCTGGCGGCCAATCTGCCGGTGGCCCTGATCATCGTGTTCCTGCTGCTGGTAGCCATCTTCAAGCACTGGGGTTATCCGCTGCTGATCATGACTACCATTCCCCTGGGGATTGCCGGGGGGATTGTGGGGTTGGCGCTGCTTAACCTGACCGGCGCCGTGCTGCAATCCATGGGGATGGCCGGGGTCAGTCAGTCCTTCGATATGATTTCCATGCTGGGTTTTCTGATCCTGATGGGAACGGTGGTGAATAACCCGATTTTGATTGTGGACCGAGCCATTTCTCAGATCAAGCAGGAAGGTTGCTCCGCCGTGGACGCAGTGAAGGAAGCCGTGGCATCTCGGCTGCGGCCCATCGCCATGTCTACCTTAACCACTCTGTGCGGGCTATCGCCGCTGGTCTTCATTCCCGGAGCAGGGACCGAACTTTATCGGGGGGTTGGTGTGATTGTGCTGTTTGGCATCCTGGGCGCCGCGGTGGTTTCCCTGACCATGCTGCCGGCCTTAACCATCGCTGTTTTACAGTGGGGTGAGCGGCGAAATCTGCGGCTGGCGGTTGCCAGGACCTGATCCGGGCATCGATTACTCAAAACTGTCGAAAAACAGGAACGACGAACAGGCCTCCGTCCGATGGGTGACGGCAGTTATCGGCTGGGAGCTTAAGCCTTCTTCATCGATCGCGTAGGCGGTTACGGTGTAGCTGCCCGGGCCGCTACACAGGCCACTGCTGCGAGGATTGCTGAAAGCCGTGCCCTGGTCTGCCTCTTGGGGTCGAAGATTGTCGACAACCACATGGCCATTGGGCTGGGTGATCACGGCAATGCCCTGAAGCACCGTGCCGGTGCTGGCAACGTTGCTAATGACTATGGGTTCTGCGCGCTGGGTCAGTGGGTTACTGATCTGCAGAGATCCAATCAAAGGTTCGTCTCCAGCCAGCAGTACGCCGGTCCCGATGGCGTAACGGTTGGAGGCGATGCCATCGCTAAATTGATTGGGGACTCCATCGCCATCGTCATCCAGCTCCGGCGAGGGCCCGGCGGCGCTGAAATTGAGGGCGGCCCTGGCCAGGCGAAAGGCCGGTCCGACGTTGGCGCCGTTGAGCACCTGGCCCCAGAAAAACCGGGTGAAGCTGACGGCGCCCTGATCAATGAAGGCGGCGTTACGTCCCGGGCCTGCCGAGGCAATCACATACTGGCCTGCTGCGGGAGTCAGCTGTCCGGCGAAACCGCCGGCATCGTCAGCGTCGACGATCAGCGTTAGGACGCCGGAAAGTTGGGCTCGGGCTGAGGTCAGCCAGCTGTCCAGGCTGGCAGGGCTAAGCACCTCACCCCCGGTGAGCCTTATGCCCCCGGCTTCGCGTTCGCCAATGATGTAGACGGTGAGATCCTGAACCCCGTCAACTCCCCAGATGGTGATGGCCGACTGGATGTTGCCCAGAACCGGTGTGCCGTCCTGGCCGGCCACGCCGGCGTCGACCAGCAACTGAATATCGTCACAGCTGCTGGATTGACAGCCACTGCCCTGGCCACCATAACCCTGCTGGGTTAAGGCCTGTAGCGCCAGTTCGGCCAGGCTCAGGTTGAGGGGCAGCGCGTTGTCACCAGGCTGACCGCCGGCAATCACAATCGCGCGGCGTTTCAAGGGGCTCTGAATGCTGACTTGAGCCGCCATGGGTACCGCGGAGTTTCCCAGGTCATCCAGGGCGTTGATGGTCAACTGGTAGGTGCCAATTTCGTCAAACCGGTCATAGGTTGCGACGAATTGGTCGGCGCCTGCCGGCAACAATTCGAAGGTAGGTAGATCACGGATGGGGTTATCCGGTGAACCTGGGTTGAATCCCGGCGGACGCAACACCGCCCAGACCCTGGCCACGCCTTCGTCGTCGGTGACGGCGCTGGCGGTAATGGTGGCGCTGTTGCCCGATAGCACCGGCTGCGCCCCGGTATCAACGGCGCCGATCACCGGCCGGGAGCCGCTGGCGCCCGTGCCATTGCCAATCACCAGTGCGGCAACCTGGCCTGCGTCGGCGGGAGTGTTGGCCAGGCCGTCTCCGTCGGCGTCCATTTGGGGTGTTTGGCCAGGAAACGTTGAGCTGGTAGAAGTCCTGGCCAGGTCATAGGCCTGGCCAACGGACAGTCCGTTAAAAATGTGGGTCCAGAAATGGTTGGAAAATGACAGGGTTCCCTGGGATACAAAGTAGGCATTTTCCGATGCCCCGGAGGACGTGATCACATGGCGCGGAGCGAAATCTGGATTGGATAATTCATCCATAAATGAGCCTGACTGACAGGCGTCATAAATAATGGTCAGTCTGGATCCAGGGTTAGCTGCCTGCCAGCCGTCCACCCACTGGGCGACCTGAGAACTGGCAGTAATTTCCGTGTCGGACATACGGAAGGTGTCCAGGCCCCCATGGTCCACCATGTAGAGCACCAAATGTGCCGCGCCCGCAGCGAAACCGTCGCTGCCGTTGCCCGACGGCCCCAACAAGGACTCCCGCAGGCTGGCGTTACTGGCCACGTCATCCACGTCATCAGCAATGCCGTTCTGATCTACATCCAGCTCGATGTTATTTGACAGATATTCAATGGCGTCTTTGCCCAGGCCCTGGAACAGCAGCGTCCGATAGGCAAACGTTGCGTTCAACTCCGTGGCCGGCCACAGCGCGTTACCGGGATAAGGTCCGCCGCCGGCCACCACGATGGCACGGGTTTCCACCTCGGGCAGCTGGCTGGCAAATATCTGCACCCGGCGGTTGTCCGGATCAACAGCCATCAGCCGCCCGTCGGACCCCAGGGCCAAACCAGAGTGGAATAAGAACCCCCCTGCCTGGAAGCCCTGCTCCCCGACTTCGCGCTGCAGGTTGCCGTTTTGGTCGAAGACTTTTATCGACCCCTGGCCGCCGAGCAACACGTCACCGGAATCCGATACCGTGATGGCGTTGTAGAAGTCTGTGGTGGTCCAGCCGCCAAGCCGGTTGCCGGCCAGGTCATAGCGAGCGATTTCCCGGCTGATGTTGCGGCCGGAATTTGGACCCAGGGACTCAAATTCGGTGTTGATCATCCACACTTCATCGTTATCGGTGATATGCAGGTTTTCTATTCGGTCGTCGGTTGCGTCCAGCACGCTCCAGGTATCCAGCTGCTCGCCGGTGGGTGAAAGGATCTCGATGAAAGAAGGTGCTGAACCCAAAGCGTAAAAGGAAATAACACGATTGCCCGCGCTGTCGATATCCAGGCGGGCTGGCTCGGTAAACGCCGTGGGGTGGGTCGAGAGCAGGTTACCGAGACTGTCAAATTCAAAAATCGCGTTGTCGAATCGGCCGCTCACGTGGATATCGCCCTGCGGATCCAGGGCAATGCCCAAAGGAAACCCTAAGATTCCATCGCCAATGGTTCTGATGAACTGCCCTTGACGGTCAAATTGCTGCAGCCGGTTGCCAACAAAGGCCTCCAGCACGTAAATGAAGTTGTCGTTTACCGCGATGTCGTAGGGAAATTCAAAGCGGCCGTTGGCGCCTGATTCGGCGGCATATCGGCTCAGGATATTGCCCTGGGGAGACATCACGCTTAGGGCGATGCTGGCATCGGTGGTAAGAATATTGCCGTCGTCAAAGGGTGATAGTACCGAGTAGGATTTAACCGGTGTGGTGATCCCGTCGGTAACGGGTAATGCAGTCTGAAGGCCAAAATCGGTATCTAAAATCAGCGCATTGTTGCCCGCCGCCAGATAGAGTTTTCCGTCAGCGTCAAACCGAATACGGCGGATATTGCCTCCCCCAAGGCCAGGGTCAGCGCTGATAGATTCAATAAACGTGCCGTCGGTTTCAAATCGGTGCAGCCGGTTGTCAGCGCTGTCCCGCAACACCAGTCCCTGATCGGGATGCCATGCGATGGTGCTAACCGAGGTCAGTTGGCCGGTGTCAGTAATAAGGTCCGTAAAAGACCGGATCAGCCGCCCATCCAAATCAAATTCATGCAGTGCCGGCGAACCTTCTGGCTGGAAGAAGGACGCAGCCAGATCAGCAACAAAGACACGGTTCGTAGTGACGGCGAGATCAGCGGCCAGGCCAAACCCCGGGTTTTCGAATGCCGCGATCAGGCGGCCGTCAGCGCTGTATTTGACTACCCCGTCACCGCCCTGCATGGCCACGTATACGTTGCCCTCGGCGTCAAAATCCAGGCCTTTAGGCAAGCCTCCAGGGGGGGCAAATACCGACACCAGTTGTCCATCCCGGGAGAACTTGCGAACAGCGCGCTGGGCCGACTCGGCGACGTAAATGAAGCCATCTGGGCCAACAAAGCCGGCGCTGTCGCGGAAGTACCAGGGCTGCTGTAGCGCAGGCCAATAGCGTTCAAACTGATAATCGGGCACGGTGCCGGCAGCTGCTGGCTGCATCAGGGCGGCGACCATCAACCCTGCGGGGAAAATCAGTGCGGCGGTGCTGAGAATTAACGAGCGCAAGTTGAGATCGTCCCTGTGAGCAAAAGTCTTCCCACATTATACGGGCATCAGCCGGCTTTCCGGGCCGGTAACAAGGCCAACGTGTTGGCGATCAGCTAATCCTGCTTAGCCGGCCTCGCTAACTGACGTTGTCAGTGGCACTGATTCGACCACCCCGGTGGCTGATAGACTACGTCCCA